>DASTGG010000054.1:0-7077 GCA_035719385.1 Usitatibacter sp. | reverse complement strand
CCATGTCGTGTTCGCGTGGCCGGCACTCGACAGCGGCTTCTCGGCGGTATTGGTGCCTCGCGAGCTGATCCACCGGGCGCGATGGGTGCTCGCCTGGCCGGTTCGATCGGAGGCGGAGCTCACCTTCCTCGCGACGGGAGAGCCTCCCGCCGGCGAAGAGGCACAACAATCTTCCTGATCGTCCATCCGGAGACATCGAATGCTCGAGCTTCGCCCCAACTGTGAATGTTGCAATCGCGACCTGCCGCCGGAGTCGGAAGAGGCGAGGATCTGCTCGTTCGAATGCACGTTCTGCGTCGCCTGCTGCGACGGCATCCTGCACGGCCGGTGTCCGAACTGCGGCGGCGAGCTGGTGCGCCGGCCACGCAGGCCGGCGGAGAAGCTCGGGAAGTTTCCGGCGTCCGCCGAGCGGAAGCACAGGCCAGAGGGTTGCGCCAAGGTAAAGGCCGCATAGACATGCGCCCGATCAAAGCGGGCCGTGCATGCTTGCGCGAGGTCAATCTTCGCAAGTAGTCCGGGCGTACGTTGGAACCGTCACGTGCTGACGGAAGGCGGTCCGATGGACTACGAAGCAACCAATGCCGCGCTCGAGTACTACGACACGGTTTCCGAACCCGCTTTCGACGCGATCCGCGGCAACGGCGGCAGCTCCCTCGACATGTCCGGCTACGACTCGGCGAGACGCGTCGCGGCCGACCGCGTGCGCGCCGCCTACCTCAAGGACACCGGGCACTTCAACAGCCCGGAAAACGTGGAGCTGATGTCCGTCGAGAGGATCCGCAGGGCGGTGGGCGGCACGATCCTCGGCAAGATGCTGGGCCTGCTGCCGTAGCGCGCGCCGCGCCGCGACGTCCGCGGCTGCGCATAGAATGCGATCCTTCCCATCGCAGCGGATTCCATTCATGCCGCAGCTTCGCATCCCGGCGGTGTACATGCGCGGGGGCACGAGCAAGGGCGTCTTCTTCGTCGCTTCCGACCTTCCCGCGGATCCCGCCGCGCGCGATCGCATCCTGCTTCGCGCGATCGGCAGCCCCGATCCCTACGGCAAGCAGATCGACGGCATGGGCGCGGCGACTTCCAGCACCAGCAAGGTCGTCATCCTCGCGCCGTCGCGGCGCGGCGATTGCGACGTCGATTACCTCTTCGGGCAGGTCGCGATCGACCGAGCGCTCATCGACTGGTCGGGCAACTGCGGCAACCTCACGGCCGCCGTGGGCCCGTTCGCGGTCTCGCACGGCTGGGTCGCAGCGCCGCGTGATGGCATCGCGAGCGTGCGCATCTGGCAGGCGAACATCGGCAAGCGCATCGTGTCGCACGTGCCCGTGCAGGGCGGCGAGGTGGTGGAAGAGGGCGACTTCGTGCTCGACGGCGTCGCGTTCCCGTCGGCGGAGATCCGCATCGAGTTCCTCGACCCCGGCGGGCTGGGCGAAGAGGGCGCGGCGCCGGGGGCGATGTTTCCCACCGGGCGCGCGAAGGATGCGCTCGACGTTCCCGGCGTGGGGCGCATCGACGCGACGCTCATCACCGCGGGCAATCCGACGGTGTTCGTGAGCGCGCCCTCGGTGGGCCTCGAAGGCGACGAGTTGCCCGCCACCGTCGATTCGAACGCGCCCCTGCTCGGGCGATGCGAGGCGATCCGCGCGCATGCCGCATTCGTGATGGGCCTCGCGCCCTCGGCGGCCGAAGCGAGCCGCTCGCGCCTGCACACGCCGAAGATCGCGATGGTCTCGCCGCCGCAGGGCTATGTCGCCTCGAGCGGGAAGCGCGTCGAGGCACGCGACATCGACGTCACGATCCGCATGCTTTCGATGGGCAGGCTGCACCACGCGGTCACGGGCACCGGCGCCATCGCCGCCGCCGTCGCGAGCGCGATCGAAGGCACCGTCGTGCACGAGGCGCGCCGACGCGATGCCGATCCGCTGCGCACGCGCCTGGGGCACCCGTCGGGCACCATCGCCGTCGGTGCCGAGGTCGCTCGCGAGGGCGGCGAATGGAAGGTGGCGCGCGCGGTGATGAGCCGCAGCGCGCGGCGCCTCATGGAAGGGTGGATCCGCGTGCCGGCCACCTGAACGACAACAACCAAACAGGAGGAGAACATGTCGAATCCCATTCCACGCCGCCGTTTCCTCGCGGGCGCCGCGGGCCTTGCGGCCGCCGCCGCGCTGCCTTCGCGCTCGCAGGGCGCATGGCCGCAGAAGCCCGTGAAGATCATCGTGGGCTTCCCGCCCGGCGGCGGCGCCGATGCGATGGCGCGCCTCATCGCGAGCCGGCTTCCCGAGCGTTTCGGGCAGCCCGTCATCGTGGAGAACAAGACGGGCGCGACGGGGACCATCGCCTCGGACATGGTGTCCAAGTCGGCGCCCGACGGCTACACGCTGCAGCTCGCGCACATCAATTCGAACGCCATCGGGCCGCTGCTCGTGGCGAAGGGACGCTTCGACCCCGTGGCGGACTTCACGCCGATCACGCTCATCGGCATCACGCCGCAGATGCTCTGCCACCACCCGAAGCACAAGTTCAAGGACGTCACGGACCTGATCCGCCATGCGAAGGCGAACCCGCAGAAGCTCTCGTTCGCCTCGTCGGGCGTGGGCAGCATCCAGCACATCGCGGGCGAGGCGTTCAAGCTCGCCGCGGGCGTGGACATGCTGCACGTGCCGTTCAAGGGAACGGGCGAGGCGATGTCGGCGCTCCTCTCGGGCCAGGTCGACATGACGTTCAGCTCGACCGGCTCCGCATTGCCGCAGGTGCGCGCGGGCAAGCTCACGCTGCTCGCCGTTTGCTCGCCCAGGCGCCTCGCGGCGTTCCCCGACGTGCCCGCCGTGAGCGAGACCCTCAAGGGCTACGAGATCTCGACGTGGTACGGGCTCGCGGGCCCGGCGAAGCTGCCGCGCGAGATCGTGGAACGGATCCACCGCGACGTGCATGCCATCCTGGGCCAGCCCGACATCGCCAAGCGCCTGCAGGACCTCGATGCGGAAGTCAGCTCCGGCACGCCCGAGCAGTTCGCGGCGTTCTGGAAGAACGAGAACGAGAAGTATCGCAAGCTCATCGCCGAAGCGAAGATCGAGGCCTGAGGCGGTGCATCGCCTGCTGCGCAATCCGCGCGCCCTCGGGCGCGAAGCGCCGTATCCCGACCGCCTTCGCGCCATCCAGAGCCGCGAGGCGCTCGCCGTGGCCGCGCGCGAGATCCGCTCGTGGCCGGGATACCACCCCACGCCGCTCGTGGCCCTGCACGGCATGGCGGCCGCGGCCGGCGTGGCGCGCATCTGGTACAAGGACGAGGCCACGCGCTTCGGGCTCGGCAGCTTCAAGGCGCTCGGCGGCGCGTACGCCGTGCGTCGCGCGCTCGATCGCGAGGGCCGCAGCGCGCGCGACGTCACGGTCACCTGCGCCACCGACGGCAACCACGGGCGCGCCGTCGCCTGGGCCGCGCAGCGCTTCGGGTGCCGCGCGGTGATCTACATGCACGAGCGCGTCAGCCACGGACGCATCCAGGCGGTCGAGCGCTACGGCGCCAGGGTGGTGCGCACGCCCGGGAACTACGACGAGTCGGTGCGGCGCGCGGCGGCCGAAGCGAAGCGCAAGGGCTGGATCGTCGTATCGGACACCTCGTACGACGGCTACGTCGACGTGCCGCGCGACGTGATGCAGGGCTACGCGCTGATGGCCGACGAGGCGCTCGCGCAGCTGCCGGCGTCCGAATGGCCCACGCACGTGTTCGTGCAGGGCGGCGTCGGCGGCCTCGCGGCATCGGTGTGCGCGTTTTTCTGGGAGACCGCCGGGCCGCGGCGCCCGCGCTTCATCGTGGTCGAGCCCGACAAGGCGGACTGCCTCTATCGAAGCGCGGAATCGGGCAAGCCGGTGTCCGTGCCGGGCGAGCTGGACACCGTGATGGCGGGCCTCGCGTGCGGCGAGCCGTCGCTCATCGCCTGGCGCATCCTGGAGCCGGGCGCCGATGCCTTCATCACCATCCCGGACGAAGCGGCGATCTCCTGCATGCGCACGCTGGCCGACGGCGCGGACGGCGATTTCCCGATCGTCGCGGGAGAATCCGGCGTGGCCGGTCTCGCCGGGTTGCTCGCGGCGGCGGCGTCAGGCGACCTCGATCTCGGCGTCGAGTCGCGCGTGCTCGTCTTCGGCACCGAGGGCGCGACCGATCCCGAGCTGTATCGCCGCCTGCTCGCGGGCGATCAACGACAGCCGAAGTCGTCCTCCGGGCCGTGAACCGGATTCGCGATGCCGTCGAGGCGCGCGAGGACTTCAGGCGGTAGCACGGTGGCGGCCAGCGTGTCGGCTGCGGCGATGTCCGCGGGCGTCATGCGCGCGCTCGCGGCAAGCGATTGCGCGGTGTCCTCGAGGCGCTTGCGGTACTCGGTGGTGGCGCGCGCCGAAAGCGCCCTGAGATAGGCGAGGCCACGCACGGGGTCGAACGGGATCGCCCGGGTGCCCGCGCCCCGCGTGAGGTGCTCGACGCCGAGCCGCTCGATGGATGCGGCGTCGCCTTCGCCCGCCGCGCGGCGCAGGAAATCGAACGCGTACGCCCGATAGGCACCGTAGGCATCGAGGTCCCATTCGCCGCGCCCCTTCGCGTCGCGCAGGCTTTCCCGCGAGGCGAATCTCGCCATCGAAGGGACGTGACCCTGCAATGCGGCGTCGAGCAGCAGGCGCCATGGACGCACGTCCGACGCAGGCACGCCTTCGCACACCGGTGCATCCCCGCCGATCTTCGCGCGCAGCTGCGCCATTGCGCTCGTGAAGAGCTCGGCGAACCTGCCCTTGAGCAGCAGCTGCGAAGCCGGCACGCGCTTGATCGACTCGAGGCCTTCGACGTCGTAGGCATGGGCGGCGCAACGCTGGATCTCCATGGCGAGGCGGCACGCGGCCGCGCCATTCCCGCGGGCGGCCGCGGCCCGCAACGGCTCGAACACCTGCGCGAGCGGCGCGTTGGGCGGGGGCAATGGCGATGCGTCGCGAGGCGCCGCACCGGAAGCCGCCGGCGACGCGCTCTTCATGGCGACCGGATGCGCGCGCGCCGCAGCGTGCGAGCTCCCGGCCTTGTCGAGCCAAAGCAGGCCGAGCGCAAGCATCGCGATGATCGCGAGCGCGATCGCCGCGACGAGCCAGCGCGTCCTCATGGCTTCTCGCAGGCGGAGCCGTCGGAATCGGGCGCCATGCCGCGCGACCAGTCGTAGCCGCCCGCGGGAAGCTGCGTCAACGGCGGCAGGGTGGCGGCGAGGGCGCGTGCTCGTCGAACTTCATCCTCGCTCAGCCCGAAACGGTCCATCCAGAAGTGGCTACCGCTCGTGGCCGCGTCGCGATAGGCCGGCGATGCGCCGGCTTGCAGCGCCATCATGAGCGCGGTGCCGCGGATGGCATCCTGCGGATACACGCGATATCCGAGAGTGGGCATTAGATAGGCGCGACCCGCGAGCTGGAACATGCGCGGATCGCCGGCCTCCACGCCTTCCTGCATGATGCGCGGGATGTAGCGGCGCCATTCGGCCCAACCCTCGAGCGTGTTCTCGGGATGGTTGTAGTCCAGGCCCACCGGAAAGAACGAGACGAGCCAGCGCGCCTCCCGGTTGCCGGCGAGGGCGGCGGCGAGGCCGTAGTCCCAAGCCGCGAGCATCTGTTCCCCGGATACGTCCTTGCATGCCGTCTCGGCCTGCGCGAGGCGGCTCTCCGACTCCGCGACTCGGCGTGCGGTCTCCTCCTCGCTGACGGGCACGGGCGATTGCTTCGCAGCTTCGCGCCAGACGGCGGGCGCCTTTCGAAGCAGGTCGATCTTGCGACAGCGATCGAGCTCGAACGCGAGGCGGCATGCGGCGCGTGCGTCTCCCTGCTCCGCGAGCGTCTTGAGGGAGTCGAACATGAGCACGAGCGGCGTGCCCGGCGGCGGCAGCGGCTGGCCGGGATGAGTCGGCAGCGAGGCTGCACGCGATTCGCTCGAATCGTGTGATGCGACCGTCGCAGTGTGGCCGTGTGCGCCTTCCAACGGCGCGTGACCCGGGCGCGAGGCGGGCGAGAGCGAGATGTCGGCCGGCCCGTCGCGGCGGCGCGCGTCGTCGCGGGGCCGAGCGTGCAGCCACCACACGGCGGCCACGACGATCGCGAGCAGCGCGCTCGCCGCGAGCGCGCGGCGTGCGAATGCGGACTTCATGAGGCGTGAGATTGGCGCGAAGCGGGCGCGCCTGCAACCCCACGGGTCCGATATCGCCTGCCAGGACCCGGCGGATTCATTCCATCGTGCGCGAATGATTTCGCGCGTCAGCCTTCAGGCGTGATGCGACCGTTGCCGAACCGGGGACGCTTGATGAAGTCGATTCGCCAAAAGCAACCCCTAATTCACCCCGAGGAAGCGCTGCCGCGCCGCGGCGTCGTCGCGCAACGCCTGCGGCGCGCCGCGATGCACGATGCGCCCGTTCTCGAGGATGTAGACGATGTCGGCGTTGGCGAGCGCGCTGTAGAGGTTCTGCTCGACGAGCAGGATCGCGATGCCGCGCTGCTTGAGCTCGAGCACGATGTCCTCGAGGTGCTGCACCATCACGGGCGAGAGGCCTTCCGAGGGCTCGTCCATGAGCAGCAGCTTCGGATCGAGCATCAGCGCGCGCGCGACGGCCAGCATCTGGCGCTCGCCGCCCGAAAGCTGGCTCGCGCGGTGCTCGCGGCGCTCGGCCAGGCGCGGGAAGAGCTCGTAGATGCGCTCCGGAGACCAGGCGCCGTGCGGCCCCGGGACGATCGAGAGGTGCTCGGCCACGCTGAGCGAGGCGAACAGGCGCCGCCCCTGCGGCACGTAGCCGATGCGCTTGCGCGCGATGTGGTGCGGCGCCAGCCCGCGCAGCTCCTCGCCGAGGAAGCGGATGCTGCCCTCGCGCACGCGCGGCTGCGGCAGCTGCAGCAGCGAGCGGATGAGGCTCGTCTTGCCCATGCCGTTGCGCCCGAGGAGCGCCACGACTTCGCCCGCCTGCACGGACAGCGACACGCCGTCGAGCACGCGCGCCTGGCCGTAGTAGCTGTGCAGGTCGGCGACTTCAAGCATCGCGTGGCTTTCCCAGGTACACCTCCTGCACGCGC
>DASTGG010000053.1:0-10168 GCA_035719385.1 Usitatibacter sp. | reverse complement strand
GTTCGGGCTGCCGGGGCTCGCGGTGGCGCCCGTGTACTACGCGTACCTCAAGGACGAGCTGAGCTCACGCGGTCTGCTTTGACGTAGCGGCAGACTTTCCGGTATTTCGGCCTCTCCGCCGCCGTGCCCACCCGGCGCGCGGCGTCTTCGCGGTACACGACCGTGGTGCGATAGCGCGCCGGTGCCGTCTCGCATGCGGGCGTCGCGCGCGCGTACGGCGTGTAGCTCGCGTATTCGTCGCGCCCGTAGCGCGGGCGGATCTCCGCGCGGCTGTATTCCACGTATCGCGCCTCGCGGCGTGCATGCCGCCCGTGATCCGACTCGTGCGCGACGGTCGCGCCGATGATCGCGCCGAGCACCGCGCCCACGGCGGCGCCGGGCGGTCCCGCGACCACCGCGCCGATGCCCGCGCCGGCGAGCGTGCCGACGACCGGCTCGTCGTGTGCCGAGGCGTCCGTCGGAAAGGCCGCGAGGGCGAGGCCGCCGACCGCGACGGTGATCGTGACGAGCTTGCGCAGCATGGCCTTCTCCTTGCACGGGAACGGGGCAGCGCCATTGTGTCCGCGCCGTCGTCGCGGCAGCATGAAGCGCGCGTGCGCCGAGCGGACCGCGCCGCGCCGCCGCTTCGTCGCCCCGAGGCGACGACCCGCTAAACTGCAGGCCATGTCCACGCCTTCGCCGCGCGAATCGGCCGACGCATACGGCCCCTGGCATCCCGGGGTCGAATCGCCCATCCCGGAAGAGCTGCGCCCGCTCGCGACCGTCTTCCGGCCGGAGAACGTCCTCACGCCGATGGCCGCGGCGCGCGAGCTGCGCGACCTCACGGGCCTCGATCTCGCGGACCTCGTGGCGTTCCGGCCCGAGCGACTGGCGCTGCACGAGGTGCTGATCCGCGTGACGGCCAACATTTCGGTGCCGGTCGGCGAGCGCATCGGCGATCTCGGCATCAACTTCCGCCGCATCACGCGCACGATCCTCGCCTCGCAGATCGAGGCGCGCATGCAGGCGGTCGCGGCGGCCTATGCGACGGTCAAGCTCGCGGCGGCGAAGATCGCGCGCGCCGAGGTGGACCGCGCGTTCGACGCGCACGATCCGCATGCGATCGTCGCCGAGTGGGAGAAGCGCGTGGCGGGATCGGGCGATGCCGTGCAACGCGAGGCGCATCGCGCGCTCGCAAGGGTGATCTCCGCGGTGCGGGTGCGACACGGACGGCTCTGGGGCCTTCGCGACGTCATCGCGGCGCTCGCGTGCGATCTCGCGTGCAACGCGGCCGGCAGCGAGGCGATCGGCGCGCTCATCGAGCCGTGGGTGCTCGAGGCGGCGCGGCGCGAGGGCTATCGTGTCCTGCCGCCGCAGGAGCGCCCGGTAGTCATGAACACCAAGGGACCGTCGGCTTCCGGCAAGAGCTCGCTGCGGCCGTTGCAGCGGCGCCTCGCCGCCGAGATCGGCGTGCAGTGGGAGGACTTCTCGCTGGTGAGCCCCGACATCTGGCGCAAGCAGCTGCTCGAGTACGAGAGCCTCGGCCCGGCTTTCCGCTACGCCGGGCCCTTCACGGGCGAGGAGCTGCGCATCGTCGACCTGAAGCTCGACAAGTACATGGCGGCGAAGGCGGAGCGCGGCGCGATGTCGCACCTGCTGATCGACCGCTTCCGCTTCGACAGCTTCGCGCCGCAGTCGGACGAGGCGGGCAGCAACCTGCTCACGCGCTTCGGGCACACGATCTACCTCTTCTTCATGATCACGCCGCCCGGCATGCTCGTGGAGCGCGCATGGACGCGCGGCCTGGAGTTCGGGCGCTACAAGGCTGTGGAGGACACGCTCGCGCACGGCGTGGAGGCCTACGCGGGGATGCCCGAGCTCTTCTTCACCTGGGTGCGCCGCACGGACAAGCGCGTGCACTTCGAGTTCCTCGACAACAGCGTGGCGCTGGGCGAGCGGCCGCGGACCATCGCGTTCGGCTGGAACGACATCATCTACATCCTCGACCGCGAAGGGCTGCTCGACGTCGAGCGCTTCCGGCACGTGAACATCAAGGCGCGCTCGCCCGCCGAGCTGTGGGCCGATCCGGCCGCGCTCGCGCCCGGGAGGAACGATGCGTTCCTCAAGCGGTGCATCGCCGGCTTTCGCGAGGTCGTGTTCGTGGGCGAGGGCTCCAGGCCCATTCCGGCCGGGGAGCGCGCGCATACGCTCGGCCAGTGGAGCGATCGCCCGGCATGAGGCTCTGGTCGCTGCACCCACGCTACCTGGACCCGCAGGGATTGACCGCGCTGTGGCGCGAGGCGCTGCTCGCGCGCGAGGTGCTTCGCGGCAACACGCGCGGCTACCGGTTCCACCCGCAGCTCGAGCGGTTCCGCGCGTGCGCCTCGCCGCTTTCGGCGATCAATGCCTACTTGCGTTGCGTGCATGACGAAGCGGCCGCGCGCGGCTATGCGTTCGATGCGTCGAAGCTCGCGCGCGTGGCGGTGGCGCAACGGCTACCGGTCACCGAGGGCCAGCTCGCCTGCGAATGGCGCTGGCTGAGAAGAAAGCTGCGGGCGCGCAACCCTGGCGTGCTCGCGATGCATCGAGGCGTTGATTCGCCGGACCCGCATCCGCTGTTTCGCGTGGAGCCGGGCGAGCGCGCACCGTGGGAACGCGTGCGTTGACGATCACGACGTCCCGATTGGGTATATTGCGTCCCGGAGGAGGAACATTCCAATGAGAAGACTCGCACGAGCCATTGCCGTCGCCGCGGCCTGCTTCATCGCGGCCGCGGCATCGGCCTATCCCGACAAACCGGTGACCTTCATCGTGCCGTTCAGCGCGGGCGGCGACGCGGACCTCGCGGGCCGCAACCTGGGCGCGGCGGCGCAGGCGCTGCTCAAGCAGCCCGTCGTCGTGGTGAACAAGGCCGGCGCGAGCGGCGCGATCGGGTCGCAATTCGTGAAGGACGCTGGCGCCGACGGGCATACTCTGCTCATCGCGCGCGTAGGCTCGAACGCCGTGCTTCCCGCGCTGCGTCCCGCGACCACCTACAAATGGAACGACTTCACGTTCCTCGGCCTGCTCGAGCTGAACCCGGTCGTCTGCGTGGTGCACCCGGAGTCGCCCTACAGGACGCTCGACGATCTCGGGAAGGCGTTGCGCGCGCGGCCCGGCAAGCTGAACTACAGCTCGTCGGGCATCGGCACGATCCTGCATCTCGGATCGCTGCTGCTGATGCAGGCGTTCAAGGCCGACGCCGATGCCGCCACCCACGTCGCGTACAAGGGCGGCAGCGAAGCGGCGCTCGCGGTGGTCTCGCACGACGTGGATTTCAGCTGCGGCAACCTCACTTCCGCGATCGGTTTGCTCAAGGGCGGAAAGCTGCGCGCGCTGGTGGTGACCACGCCCGAGCGCGTGAAGGACATTCCCGACGTGCCGACCGCGCGGGAGCTCGGCTACCCGCAGCTCGAGGCGATCGTGGGCTGGAGCGCGCTCTACGGCCCGCCCGGCATGAGCCGCGAGGCGGTGGCGCGCTGGACGGAGGTGCTCGCCGCCGTGGCGAAGGATCCGCAGTGGCTCGCGGGCGAGGAGAGGATCGGAAGCATTCCGCGCATCCTCGCGCCCGCCGAAACCGAGCGCTTCGTGGGCGAGCAGTTCCGCACGTACGAAGCGCTCGGCAAGCGGCTCGGGCTGAAGATCGATTAGGCGGGCACCGGTCCGAACGGACCGGTGCGGACGTCAATGCAGCGCCTGCGACTGGTTGTGCGCGGCGCTGGGCTGCGTGATGCCCTCCATGGCGCTGCGCGTGGTGTCGGCATCGGCGCGCCGCGAGACGTCGCCGATCGACACGATGCCCACGAGCCGCTTGTCGCGGTTCACCACGGGTAGCCGGCGCACCTGCTGCTCGCCCATGTTGCGGGCCACGTGATCCACGTCCTCGTCGTCGAAGCAGTAGAGGACTTCCTTGCTCATGACGTCGCGGACCGGCGTGTCCGGGCCGCGGTTCTCGCCCACGGCGCGGATGGCGATGTCGCGGTCCGTGATCATGCCCACGAGCCGGTCGTTGTCGCCCACGGGAAGCACCCCGGCGTCGCAGTCGGCCATCATGCGGGCGGCATCGCAGATCGATTGGGTCGGGGCGACGACGGTGGGATTGCGGGTCATCACTTCGCTGACTTTCATGGGCTCCTCCTGTGGGTGCTCGACCGGCTGAATGCGGTACGACCGCCGCGGTGCGGCCGGATTCCCCACAATATCCGTGCCGGCCTACCCCTGCGCCATTGCGGCCATGCGCTGCGCCACTTGCAGCGTTTCCGGCCAGGCGTACGCGTGGAGCGTGTCGAAGAAGAGCTTCGCCACCGGCGAGCGCTGGCGGCCGCGCACTTCGGCGGCGATCACGGATCGCTCGACCGGGGGATCGACGAGCGGGCGCGTGAGCAGTCCCTGCAGCGTCACGGAGTACTGCGGCATGAACGCGAAGCCCAGGCCCGCCATCACCATCGACTGCACCCAGTCCTCGCGGTCGCTGCGGAAGGCCGCGTAGAGCTCGACGCCCCGCTGCTGGCACACCCCCGCGACGGTATCGCGCAGCTCGCAGGCGAGGCGGTCGACGTAATCCTTGCCGGAGCAGTCGGCGAGCGTCACCTGCTCGAGGGCCTCGAAGGGGTGCCCCGGAGCGAAGGCGACGACGTAGCGCTCGGAATAGAGGGGCTCCGACCGGAACATGTCGCCCATCGCCCGCGGAGGCGCCACGATGGCCAGGTCGAGCTCGTTGGCCTCCAGCTGCTTGAGGAGGCTGTTGAGGCCGTTCTCGTGCACGCTCAGCTCGACGCCCGGCTCCACCGCGCGGAAGTGCGCGAAGAGCTGCGCGAGGCGCACCGCGCCGATCGTCGGCATCGAGCCCACGCGCAAGGGCGCCTGCCGCAGCAGGTGGAAATTGCGCACGAGCGCCTCGGCGCGCTGCGTCTCGCCCAGCGCCTGCTCGAGGTGCGGGCGCATCCGCGAGCCGAGCTCCGTGAGCACCAGCCGCTTGCCTTCGCGGTAGAACAGCGCCGAGCCGATCTCGGTCTCGAGCTTCTTGATGGCGGCCGTGAGCGCCGGTTGCGTCACGTCGCACGCTTCCGCGGCGCGCGAGAAGCTGCCGTACTCGCAGATCGAGAGGAAATAGCGGATCTGGTAGAGCTCCATGATTTATTCCTTATGAATCCATAACCCCTGCCGCCTTCCGGCGAGGGCTGCGCCGCCCCATAGTAATCCCGCGAAACCTTCACTCAACTGTCGATAACAGGAGGGAGCATGAGCGTATTCATGGTGGAACGCAGCCTGAAGGGAATCTCCATGTCCGAGCTGGGCCAGGCACAGCAGGCGGCCATCCAGGCGGCCAGCCAGCTGTCGAGGCTCGGCACACCCGTGCGTTACTTGCGCTCCACCTTCGTACCCGAATCCGGGGCGTGCATGTGCCTGTTCGAGGCGCGCGATGCATCCGCCGTGCAGCAGCTCAACGAGAGCGCACGGCTGCCGTACACGCGCATCGTTCCGGCGCTGGACCTCGCTCCATGATTTCGCCGTTGCGGCCGCGTGCGTGCGGCCGCGTCTCCGCTGCAGGTGTCGCTCCCTGAAGCCGCGGAGAACATGGGCACGCCGAGCCCCAACCTCCCCCGGGGCTCGGTTTTTTCTCCGCCTGCGGCTCGAAGCGACTTGAAGTCGGGGTGCTAAGCCCCTGATTCGTGGCCGGCCCGCAAAACCCCCCTTTGCGGCGCTGGCGCCGACCCCTCACGTGCTACACAATCTTCCGCGTCTCCTGGCGGGATCGACGGGATGCGGGCGAAACACAACGGCTTCCCTGGCGCGCTCCTGGCGGCGGTAATCGCTTCGCTGCCGGCGTCGGCCGTCGCGGCGAGCGACGTGGCAAAGGTTGCCGCGCGCCTTGCCGCGACTGCGCCGGTCGATTTCACGATCAGCGTGCCGCGCGTGATGCAGATGCGCCTGCTCTCGCATCCCGCGTCCATCGACGTCACCCCGGACGACATCGCGCGCGGAAGCATCCGCGTCACGGGCCCGAGCGTGGACCTGCTCGTCAACGACGCCTCGGGCTATGTCATCCGGGCGGACCTCGCCGCGGGCGTGTTCGCCGCGGTGAAGATCAAAGGGCTGGCCTCGCCTCTCATGGCCACGCCGGCCGGTGCCCTCGTCGCGATGCCCTCGATGGTGGGCAAGCCCAAGCCCGCGCCGGTGCCGGTCGAATACGAGCTGCAGCTCGCCGCCGACGCGCAGCCGGGCCATTACGCGTGGCCCGTGACCTTGAGCCTGCAGCAGCTCTGAGGCCTTACTTGAGGCGCTGCGCGGCGATCTCGATCGTGGTCGTTTCCCGCGTGCGGATCACGACCTCGCGCCGCCCCTCCTCGCTCACGGCGTAGGGCAGGGCGAGGTTGTCGGGGATCACGGCGAGCGTGTGCGGGCCCGAGGCCACCGGCGGGAATTCGAAGCGGCCTTCCGAATCCGTGCGCACGGCGAAGCGCCCGTCGAGCACGACCGTGACGTTCGCCGCGCCGCTCTCGTTGGCGCCGCGACGCCCGTCGTCATTGGCGTCGTAGAACAGGTAACCGACCAGCGTGCCAGCCCCGGCGCCGGGCCGTCCGCCGAGCGGTGCCATGGCGGTTCCCGCGTGGTCCTCGTAGCGCACCGTGAGGAAGATGGCGCGGTCGCGCGGCACGATGGGCACCGCCTCGACGGGGATCAGGGGCGCGATGCCCGGGAAGACCTGCGGTATTTCGACGCGGTTGTCGTAGTAGGTGCCCACGAGGGACCAGCGCGGCGAGATGCGCCACACGAGCCCCACGTTCGCGAAGCGGCCCACGTGGTGGCCGTCGTCGCGCTCGATGTTCCAGCGCAGGGTGCCGTCGACGGTGAGGTTGTTCGTGATGTCGTAGCCGCCGAAGGCCGCGAGGCCGATGCGGCGCGTGCGCCGCTCGACGGTGCGGTCCTCGCCCGCCGAGAGTGTCGTGCTGAGGCGCAGACCCACGCGCGTGGGCCAGCTCTGGTCCACGGAGACCTGCCCGCTGTGCTGGCCGCCCTGGGCGGTCGCGGCGTCCAGCTGCACGCGCGTGGTTCCCAGCGCGGTCAGCTTGTCCATGAAGAGGTACGCGGATGCGCCGTCGAGGCTGGAGCGCCGTGCCGCGCCGCCGCCGCCCACGCCGAGCGAGCGATCGACCTGGTAGCGCACGCTGCCCGTGAGGAACAGGCCGTCGAAGCCCTGGCCGGTGACCGACCCCACGCTATCGGCGCCGGCCGACCAGGTCCATTGCTGGCTTGCGTAGTTGAGCCGGTAATACGCGCCCTGCAGGTCGCGATTGATCGGCGAGTAGCCCCAGGTCAGATCGGGATCGAAGCGGAAGGCGCCATAGTTGTGGCGGAAGCGCCCGCGCGTGGATTCGCCGTCGAGCCAGAGGCCGAGGTTGTGGCGGCGGCTGCCGGCCTGGCTGTCGAGCGCATTGAGCTGCAGCCGGTCGTCGGGTTGGTTCATGCCGACCGCGCCGTACCAGGCGCGTGCCGACGTCGTGGCCGAGGCGCTCGCGGCATCGAGGCCGTTTTCCACGTCGCGCGCATCCACGACCTGCACGCCGGCGCGAAATCGGGGATCGGGATTCCACTGGAACCCCGCGCTTGCGAGCGTGCCGCCGAGCCGCGAGAAGCCGGCGAGCCTCACCCCGTTGTAGGTGCCGGGCTCGCCCAGCGCGGCGTTGACCTGCAGGCGGCCCAGCTGCAACCACTCGGTGGTGAGGCCTTGCAGCGGGAATGTGGGAAGGAAGAAGCGGTATTGCGAGCGCGTGAGGTCGATCGCCGGCGAGTTCACCGTGCCGAGTGCGTTGTTGGCGATCCACCCGTTGTCGAAGGGCATGCCGCGTTGCCACAGCGTGAAGACGCCGGAATCCCTGCCGCTGCGGACCGTCGCATCCACCGAGATGGCGCCGTACGCGGGCGTGTCGATGCGCGCGCTGAGCAGCATGCCGTTCTCATAGCGGCGCGTGTCGCCCGACTCGATGCGGCTCGCGAATCCGTCGAGGCGCCACGAACGCGGCAGGCCCTGCGGGTCGTAGACCGCCGTCTCCCCGGAGGTCTCCGGGGCGAGATTGCCACCCTCGATGAGCTTGTCCTCGTACGCCGGCGGCTCGTCGGCCTGCGCGCGGCTGGCGGGAAAGACGAGGAGACCGGCGAGGGCGATGGTGGAGGGGATCCACCGCGCCATCAGCGGACGAAGCTTTGCTCGAACGGCGTGCTCTTGTTCTCGCCCCACTCGAGCTTGCCCCGAATGGTGATGGGATAGGCGATCGCGACCGCTTCCTCGCGCTCCTGGTACAGGGTGAGGGGGATGGCGCGCGTCTCGCCGGGCAGGATGGGCAGCGTCGAGGGCGTGAACTCGAGCTTCCTGCCGGCGGCGTCCGTGCCCCCGAGGAAGCCGGTCACGCGGCCATGCGCGTTGCCGCTGTTCTTCACCATGATGACCGGCAGCTGCTGCTGGTTCACGCTCGCCACCTTGCCGCCGACGACGTCGAGCTGCGGCCCGGCGTTGCCCACGGCGACGTAGACGATGACGCCGAGGCGCCCGGAAATCGGCAGGCTCGGGCCGCCCGGCATGGGCACGGAGGTCTCGTCGCCCTCGACCAGGATGGCGAAGCGGCATTCGCCCGGCGGCGCATCCGCCGGCGGCTCGACCTCGAAGCGGTAGCGATACTTGCCGCCGGGAGAGATGGTGAGATCGCGCCGCTCGATCGCGACCCACGGACGGCAGCTGCCCGGCTTCAGCGCGTCGTCGAACCGCACGGCGCCGTCGGTACCCAGCGTCCAGTCGGCCGTCTTCAGGCGGAATTTCGAGGCCTGCCCGCTCGCGTTGGTGATCTCGATGACGTCTCGCAGCCGCTTGCCGGGCTGGGCGGCGAGCTCGAAGCGCGGCGGGGAGACGAGGGCTGCGAAGCCCTGGGCGAGGGTGGTGCCCGCTGCACCGAGCGCGGCGAGGGCGGAGAGCGCGGCGGCGAAAGCGGTGAGGCGGGAACGAAGCGTCACGTTCAGTCCACGTCGATTTCGAAATGGAACTCGAGGCGCTGCGGCGACCCGAGCCGGCGTCCGTCGGTCGCGACGCGCAGCAGGATCGTATCCTCGATGAGGCTCGCGCGGATAGGGCCGGCGAAGACGAGCGTGCGGTTGCCCGACCTCACCTGTCCCGGCAGGAGCTTGCCCTGCGTCGTCCACTCGGCCGTGACGTCGCCGACCGGCTGCTGCGGCAGCGCGAGGTAGATCCTGCCCACGCGGTTGAGCCAGGGTGCGGTATTCAGCCGCACCGTGATGACGCTCGTGCCCTCGACGTCGTGGCTCGCATTGCGCGTGGGCGCGAGCGAACGCCACTGCATCGTGGTGATCGCCTCCGAGGGAAGCGTCGTGGTGTCGTCGACGCGAAAGGTGGCGCCCTGCGCCGCGCAGGCGCAGCCGGCCACGATGAGCATCGCGAGTCGCTTCATGGCAGGCTGAGCGTGTAGGTCGCGCGGCCCGTGTAGGTGCCGGAGGCCACCTTCGCGGTGTTCGCATAGCTGAAGGTGTGGCAGCTCTCCGCCCACGTGTTCGTCGGGATCGTCGCGAGCGTCTGCGTGCCGCCCGTGAACGTGCCGCCCGGGATGACCTCCGCGCCGGTATCGCCGATGCCGGTGGAGGTCCAGCTGATCTGGCTGAAGGGGATCGTGTTCCCGGTCGCGCTCACGAGGTTCGGTGCGGACGTGGCGACCGAGAGCGTCGCCGCCGGGTTGCCCTGGCCGCTGCGCACATAGCCGCCGATGTACACCTGGCTTGGCGGGCTGCAGAAGGTGCGCCCGTCGTAGAAGCTCACGGCCTGCGTGCTGTCGCTGGTCATGGCCTGCGCGGTGCCCGAGCCGACGGCGGCCGCCGGAACCGTGACGGTCACGCGATTGATCGTCGTGTTGGTGCCGCCGGTGCCGCCGGTCGAATAGGTGCCGCTGAAGGTGCCGACGCCGACCTGCAGGTACACCGCATGCGAGCCGGGGTTGATCGTGACGCTGAAGGCGCCGGCATCCGGAGGCAGCGCGCAGGCGAGCGCGCAGACGGCCGCCGGGATCCACCGCAACGCTCGCATCATCGCCCCTCCCCGAAAACGAAACGAGGTGCCGGCGTCATCGCCCGGCACCCCGCTGGATGCAAC
>DASTGG010000052.1:0-8346 GCA_035719385.1 Usitatibacter sp. | reverse complement strand
GTCTATCGCTTGCGCACGACGGGGCACCTGGACAGCCTCATGTCCAACGTGCCGAGCCCCAACGGCATCGCGCTCGACACGACGCAGAAGGTGCTCTTCGTGGCGGTGACGCGCGCGAACGCCGTGTGGCGCGGCCCGCTGCTGGCCGACGGCACGGCCTCGAAGATGGGCGCGTTCCGCACGTTCTTCGGCGCGAGCGGCCCCGATGGCATGGCCGTCGATCGCGACAACCGCCTCGTCGTCGCGCACGCGAGCCTGGGCGGCGCCTTCGTGATCGATGCGCGCGGCGAGGTGACGCACTTCGTGAAAAGTCCCGAGGGCTCCACGGTCACGAACGCCGCCTACCGGCCGGGCACGTCGAAGCTGGTGCTCACGGAATCGGAGACCGGGACGATCCTCGAGGCGGACATGCCGGCTGCCGGCGCGCCGCTCTACTCGCACGCCTAGCCGCGATCGACGCATCTTCCGAACGCAGCGCGCACGCCGGCGGTCCAATCACCGCCATGTACCGACGCCATGCCCTCGCGGTCCGCATCATGCATTGGATCAACGCGATCGCGGTGGTCGTGCTGCTCATGAGCGGTCTGCAGATCTTCAACGCGCACCCCGCGCTCTACTGGGGCAAGTCGTCGTACACGGGCGCGGGCCCGATCCTCGCCCCGGGCCGCCTGCCCGCGTGGCTCACGTTGCCGGGCGGGCAGTGGCTCGCGATGGGCCGGCGCTGGCACCTCTTCTTCGCGTGGGTGCTCGTCGTGAACGGTGCCGCGTACATCGCGTATTCGGTCGCGAGCCGGCATCTGTCCCGCGACCTGTGGCCCACGCGGGAGGACCTGCGCGCCATGCCGCAATCGATTCGCGACCACCTGCGGCTGCGGCATCCGCGTGGCGAGGCGGCCAGGCGCTACAACGCGCTGCAGAGGCTCGCGTACGTCGCGATCGTGCTCGTGGTCCTGCCCTTCCTCGTGTTGATGGGACTGGGCATGTCGCCCGCGCTCGATACGGTCATCCCCGGGTGGGTCGATCTGTTCGGCGGCCGCCAGTCGGTGCGCACGCTGCATTTCGCGGCGGCGATGCTCGTGGTGGCCTTCGCGGCCGTGCACGTGGTCGAGGTGATCGTGAGCGGCGCCTGGAACAACCTGCGATCGATGATCACCGGCATGTACCGGGTGCCGCCGGAGGATTCGCCATGAAGTCGACGGTCGATCGACGCGTATTCCTGCGCAGGGCGGCTGCCGCGGCGGGCGCGATGCTCCTCGCGGGATGCGACCGCCTGTCGCGCACGCGCTGGTTTCCGCCGATCCTGGAGAGCGCCGAATCGCTCAACCGGCGCGTCCAGCGACTCGTCACGACCCGCTCCTCGATGGCGAAGGAGTATCCGGTTTCCGACATTTCACCCACGTTCCGGAGCAACGGGACTGCGGTTCCCGAAGACGCCGGCTACATCCAGCTCGCGCGCAACGGCTTCCGCGACTGGGCGCTCGAGGTCGGCGGGCTGGTCGAGCGGCCGCTGCGATTGACGCTGGCGGACCTTCGCGCGATGCCCTCGCGCACCCAGGTCACGCGGCACGATTGTGTCGAGGGCTGGAGCGCCATCGGCCAGTGGACCGGAGTACCGCTGCACGAGGTGCTCGCGCTGGCGAGCCCGCGGCCGCAGGCGCGCTACGTCGTCTTCCGTTGCGCCGATCCGATGGAAGGCACCGACGAGAGCCGCTATTACGAGAGCATCGACATGGAGGATGCCCGGCATCCGCAAACACTGCTCGCTTATGCGCTCAACGGCGCGCCGTTGCCGGTTCCGAATGGCGCGCCGCTGCGCCTGCGGGTCGAGCGCCAGCTCGGCTACAAGATGGCCAAGTACCTCATGTCGATCGAGCTGGTGGAGAGCTTCGCGCATATCCGCGGGGGCCGCGGCGGCTATTGGGAGGACCAGGGATATGAGTGGTATGCGGGAATATAAGTCGTAGGGAATCGCTGACTCCCGCGATGGGCGCGCGACGACAGACACGTGCGCCGGCGCCGACGAAGATCTGGCTCGTTGCACGTCGCCAGGAGAGACCCCGTGCCTACCCGCCGTCCCTTGGCGAACGCCTTCGCGTTCGCGCTGTTCCTTGTCGTCCTGTCGCTGGCCGGCGTGGCTCGCGCCGCGCCCGGCGATGTGCTCAGGAAGGTCCTGACCCCGCTTCCCGGCGCCGAGAGCGTGGCGAACGCCGTAGTGCAGCAGCCGGACGGCAAGATCCTGCTCGTCGGCTATGCGACCTTTGGCGACCGCGAGCTCGCCGTGACGCGGTTGAACGCCGACGGGACGATCGACCCGACGTATGGAGCCGATCGCAACGGCACCGCGATCTTCGCGGTGGCGCCAGGGCCCAACGAGGCGTTGGCCGCGGCCTTGCAGCCCGATGGGAAGCTCGTCGTCGCAGGCTATGTGGGCTCTCTTTTCAATGTGGCCCACATGGTCGTGGCGCGGCTGAATGCCGACGGGACCGTCGACACTTCATTCGCCAACCGCGTCCTCGACGTGCGAGGCGGCCCGTCTTCGGCGGGCGCGGTGGCGATCCAGCCCGACGGCAAGATCCTGCTGGGCGGCACCTCCGAAGCCGCGAATTTCAGCGGCGCCGCATTTACCGTCGTGCGACTCGGCAGCGACGGCAGCCTCGACAGCGCTTTCGGGACGAACGGCGTGTTCGTCGACCCCAACGCCAACCCCGGCCTGATCATCGAGGGCATACACGGCATGGTGTTGCAGCCCGATGGCAAGATCGTCGTCGTGGGCGACGACGCAGGGTTCTTCAAGATCCTGCGCCTCGATGCAAGCGGAAACCTCGATCCCTCCTGGAGCGCCGGTGGATCGACGCTGACCGCGGGCGTGCGCGCACACGCTCTTGCGCTGCAACCCGATGGCTCGGTGGTCGTGGGGGGCCAGGCTTTCCGCAACTCCGCCAATCACTTCGCGGTCTTGCGCTTCACGCCGAACGGCGCGTTGGACGCAAGCTTCGGCAGCGGCGGCATCGCCCTCGCGCCAACGATCGTGGGACAGGGCTTCGCCGTCGTCGTGCAGCCCGACGGCAAGCCCGTGCTCACGGGGCTCGCCGACGACAATACGTTGCAGCGCTCCGCGTGGATCGTGCGCTTCAACGCGGACGGCACGCCGGACCCCACCTTCGGCACCAACGGCGAGGCGACCGCGACCCGCGCGGGAAATCTCCAGATCTGGAACCACGGCTTGCTGTTACGGGCCGATGGAACTCTCGTGGCTGCCGGCTCGCTCGTGATGCCGGATTCCCGGCACAACATGTCCGCCATCGTGTTCACGTCCACCGGCGCCCTCGACACGGCGTTCGACGGCGGTGGAATCGCGACGTTCGACCCCGGCAGCACCGCGGCCTTCGCCAGCGCGAGCGCCGTGCAAGCGGACGGCAAGCTCGTCGCGGCCGGCACGCTGGCCGTGAGCGGCAACAACGGCTTCACATCGTTCGTCATGCGCTACCTGCCGGACGGGGCGCTGGACACTTCGTTCGGGTCGAACGGTGTCACCACGTTCATCTTCGGCAACGCCGAGGCGGTCGCGATCCAGGCCGACGGGCGCATCGTCGTCGGCGGCCAGACGCAATTCGAAGGCGGCTGCTGCGCGCACGCGCCGGCTGCCGCGTTCGCGCGGTTCAATGCGAACGGCACGCTCGATCCCGGCTTCGGAAGCGGCGGAGTCGCCGTGTTCGTGCCGGCGTCCGGCCAGGACGGGATCAAGGCGATCGCCATCCAGCCCGACGGCATGATCGTCGGCGCCGGATCCATCACGACGGGCGCGACCACGAACGGCCTCGTGATGCGCGTGACGCCGGGCGGAACGCTCGACGCGACGTTCGGCACCGGCGGCTTCACCACGCTGAACGCCGGCAGCGGCTCGGAAGAGCTCCATGCCATCGCGCTGCAGGCGGACGGCAGGATCGTCGCCGCCGGCCACGCCGACTTCTCGGCGACGCAATCGAGCATGGCCGTGGCGCGTTTGCGGCCGGACGGCACGATGGACTCGCCGTTCGGTGGCGCGATCCTGAATTTCTTCGGGGCGGACAGCGAGGCGCGAGCCGTCGCGCTCCAGCCCGACGGCAAGATCGTGCTCGCCGGCTTCGCGAATTCGGGAGCGGACGACGACTATGCGCTCGTGCGCCTGTTCAGCGAGGGCGGCATCGACGCGAGCTTCGGCTCGCAGGGATTCGTGCGGACCGATTCTGGCGGCGGCGACAACGCGCTTTTCGCGGTGAAGGTGCTGCCTTCGGGCAAGATCGTCGGCGCGGGGCGCGATGGTGGCGCGTTCGGCGCGGTGCGGTATCTGGCCAATGGCTCTCTCGATGCCGCGTTCGGCAACGGCGGCCGCGTGGCCATCGCGATGAACAGCAACGCCGGCGCGGACGTGGCGCACGCACTCTCCATCGCGAGCGACGGGCGCTTGTACGTGTCCGGCGATGCCTCGCGGGTGGTCGGTCTCGCCATCGTTGCCGGGGATGCCGCGACCGCCACCGCGGCGGCCTCGATCAGCCTCGCCTCGTCGGCGAATCCGGCGGCCGCCGGACAATCGGTCACGTTCACCGCCACGGTCTCGGGCTCGGCCGGCCCACCGACCGGAACGGTGACCTTCGAGGACGGCGGCAACGCGATCGCCGGTTGTGTCTCCGTGGCGCTGTCTTCGGGCTCGGCACAGTGCTCCACGTCGTCGCTCGCGGCCGGCACTCACGCGATCACGGTGGCGTATTCGGGCGACGCGACGTATGCCGCCGCGACCTCGGGCGCCTTCAGCCAGTCGGTCACCGCGGCGGCGGGCAATCCGCTGCTCGGCTTGTCCACGCGCGGCGCGGTGGGCTCGGGCGACAACGTGCTCATCGGCGGCTTCATCGTGGGCGGCACGACGCCCAAGACGGTGATCGTGCGCGCGCGCGGCCCGTCGCTGGGCGTGGCCGGCGCGCTCGCCGATCCGACGCTGACACTGGTGCCCGCCAACGGCGATCCCACGATCTTCAACGACGACTGGGGCAGCGCTTCGAATGCCGCGCAGGTGCAGGCGAGCGGCTTCGCGCCGGGCGACGCGAAGGAGTCGGCGATGCTGGTGACGCTCAACCCGGGCGCCTACACGGCGATCGTGAACGGCGCGGGGGGCACGACCGGTGTGGCGATCGTGGAGATCTTCGAAGTCGACCATCCGGAGGTGCCGCTCACCGCGATCTCCACGCGCGGTGAAGTGCTCACGGGTGACAACGTGATGATCGGCGGCTTCATCATCCCGGGCAGCGCACCGCGCACCGTGGTCGTGCGTGCACGCGGTCCGTCGCTCACGAGCGCCGGCGTCGCGGGTGCACTGGCGGACCCGACGCTCACGCTGGTGCCGGGCAATGGCGATCCGTCGATCACCAACGACGACTGGGGTAGTGCCGCGAATGCGGCGCAGGTGCAGGCGAGCGGCTTCGCACCGGCCAACGCGAAGGAGTCGGCGATCCTGGTGACGCTCAACCCCGGCGCCTACACGGCCGTGCTCTCGGGCGTGGCCGGCACGACCGGCGTGGCGATCGTCGAAGTGTTCGCCGTGCAGTAGGCCGCGCGCTTATCGCGCGGGCTGGCTCGACGGCGTCATTGCGGCTTGATCCCGGCGTCCTTCACCACCTTCACCCAGCGGGTGTTCTCCGCGCGGATGAAGCTGCCGAATTCCTGCGGCGACATGGTGCGGATCTCGGCGCCTTCCTCGATGAGGCGCTTGCTGATCACCGGATCGTTCACCACGGCGTTCACGGCGTCGTTGATCTTCTTCACCACGTCGGCGGGCATGCCTTTCGGGCCGATGAGGCCGGACCAGGTGCCCACGTCGAAATCGGCGAGGCCCATCTCGCCGAGCGTCGGCACTTCCGGGACGGCGGGATTGCGCTTCGTCGAGGCGAGGCCGATCGCGCGCACCTTGCCGGCGCGGATCTGCGGCACCACCGCGGGCAGCGTCGCGAAGTTGACCTGCGCCTCTCCCGACATGATCGCCATGGTCGAGGGCGATCCGCCCTTGTAGGGCACGTGCGTGAGGTTGGCGCCGGTGGCCTTCACCAGCAGTTCGCCCGAGAGGTGGCCGGGCGAGCCCACGCCCGATGACGAGTAGAACATCGGCGCCTTCGCCGCCTGCGCCGTGAGCTCCTTCACGTCGCGGAAGGTGGTCTGCGGCGAGCCGATCATGATCATCGGATAGGAGCACACCATGGCGATCGGCGTGAAGTCGTTGACGGGATCGAACTTCTGCTTGTAGAGGCCCGCGTTGATGGCATGCAGCGCCACCGTGGACATCATGAGGGTGTAGCCGTCCGCCGGCGCCTGCAGCATGAGCTCGGCGGCGAAGTCGCCGGCGCCGCCGGGCTTGTTCTCGATGATGATGGGCTGGCCGAGCTTCTCGCCAAGCTTCGGCGCGAGCAGCCTCGCCACCACGTCGGTCGATCCGCCCGGCGCGTAGCCGATGAGGACCTTGACGGGCTTTTCGGGAAACGCGGCGAGCGTGTTGAGCGAGGCGGCGGCGAGCAGGGCGGCCGCGGATCGAAGCAGCTTCATTTCTCCTCCTTATCTGCCCTTGAACACGGGCTTTCTCTTTTCCATGAAGGCGCGGCGGCCCTCGGCGTAGTCCTCGCTCTCGAAGCAATCGAGGATGAGCCGGCGGCACAACTCCATGTCGATGTCCGTGCCGGCCTTCAGCACCTCGCGCACGATGCGCTTTCCCGCCTTGATGGTGAGCGGCGCGCCGGTCGTGATCGCCTGCGCGTATTCGGCGAGCAGCGCCTCGAGCTTCTCCGCCTCGACGACGCGGTTGACCAGTCCCATGCGCAACGCCTCGGCCGCGTCGATGCGCCGCGCGGTGAAGAACAGGTCCTTCGCGTTGCCCGGGCCGATGAGGTCGGTGAGGTTCTTCATCGCGGAGAACCGGTAGCCAAGGCCCAGGCGCGTGGCCGGAATCGCGAACACCGAGTCCGCGCTCGCGATGCGGATGTCGCAGCTGATCGCCACGTTCACGCCGCCGCCGATGCAGTAGCCGCGGATGCACGCGAGCGTGGGCTTCGCGAAGTCGCAGATGCCCTGCAGCGCGTCTTCCGCGAGGACCTCGTAGCGCTTCACCGCTTCCCTGGCCGCGCGCATGTCCTCGAATTGCGAGATGTCCGCGCCGGAGGCGAACGACTTCGTGCCTTCCCCGGAGAACGCGATCATCCGCACGGCGTCGTCCTTCTCCGCCTTCGCGAGCAGCGGCGGGATCGCCTCCCACATGTCCACCGACAACGCGTTGTGCTTCGCCGGGTTGTCGAAGCGCACGTGCAGCACCGCGCCCCCGGCCTGAGGATTACCGGGGCAGGCTTGGAGCCACGTTTTCACACGCTCGGTGCCGCTGGCATAGGCCATGTCGTTCATCAGTAGACTCCGGCGGTCTTCATGCGCTCGAGCTCGGGCTTCGCGAAGCCCAGCTCGGCGAGGATCTCCTCGGTGTGCTCGCCGCGCAGGGGCGTCGCGCGCGCGATGGTGTGCGGCGTGCGCGAGAGGCTCACGGGCTGGCCCAGCAGCTTCTGCTCGCCGAGGCGCTTCGAGACGACGGTCTTCAGCATGCCCAGGTGCTTCACCTGCGGCTCCTCGAAGACCTCTTTCACGTTGTTGATGCGCCCGCAGGCCACGCCTTCCGCATTCAGCTTCTCGATCCAGTGGTCGCTCGTGTCCTGCGCGAGCCGCTTCTCGATCTCCGCGTTGAGCCAGTCGCGGTTCACCGAGCGGTTCATCTTGGTCTTCGAGCGCTCGTCCGCGATCCATTCGGGCGCGCCCAGCGCGTGGCAGAAGCGCTCCCAGATCTTGCCGCCGAAAACGGCGATGTTGATGTGCCCGTCCTTCGTCCTGTAGACGCCGGTCGGGATGCTCGTCGGATGGAAGTTGCCGGCCTGCCCGGGAATCTCGTGATCGATGGTCCAGCGCGCGGTCTGGAAATCCATCATGTAGATCATCGCTTCGAGCAGCGACGTGTGCACCCACTGGCCCTTGCCGGAGTGCTCGCGCTCGAGGAGCGCGACCGTCACGCCGTAGGCCGCGAAGATGCCGCCGCAAAGGTCGGCGATCGGGATGCCCACGCGCAGCGGCCCGTGATCCGGCAGCCCCGTCACCGACATGAGGCCGCCCATGCCTTGCGCGATCTGGTCGAAGCCCGGGCGGTTCGCGTAAGGGCCCGTCTGCCCGAAGCCCGAGATGCTCGCGTACACGAGCCGCGGATTGATCTTCGCGAGCGACTCGTAGTCGATGCCGAGGCGATGCTTCACGTCGGGGCGGAAGTTCTCCAGCAGCACGTCGGCGGTCCCCACGAGC
>DASTGG010000051.1:0-3204 GCA_035719385.1 Usitatibacter sp. | reverse complement strand
GCGTGCTGCTTCGCGTTCAGCACGTTGTGCGGGATCTTCTCCTTCTGCAGCATCCCGGAGAGGAGCTCGGAATTCTCCACCGACGTGGTGCCCACCAGGATCGGCTGGCCCTTCGCGGTGCGCTCCTTCACGTCGTTGATGATCGCCTGGTACTTCTCCTTGGCGGTGATGAAGACCTGGTCGTTGTTGTCCTTGCGGATCATCGGGCGGTGCGTGGGAATGAGCACCGTCTCCAGGTTGTAGATCGTCGAGAACTCGAACGCCTCGGTGTCGGCCGTGCCGGTCATGCCGGCGAGCTTCTTGTACAGGCGGAAGTAGTTCTGGAACGTGATCGAGGCGAGCGTCTGGCTCTCGTTCTTGATCGTCACGCCTTCCTTGGCCTCGACCGCCTGGTGCAGGCCCTCCGACCAGCGCCGGCCCTGCATCATGCGGCCGGTGAACTCGTCGACGATGATGACCTCGTCGTTCTGCACGACGTAGTGCTGGTCGCGGTGATACAGCGCATGCGCGCGCAGGCCCGCGTACAGGTGGTGCATGAGCATGATGTTCGACGGGTCGTAGAGGCTCGCGCCCTCGGAAAGCAGGCCCGCCTGCGACATCAGCTCCTCGGCGTGCTCGTGGCCCTGCTCCGAGAGCGTGACCGTGTGCATCTTGAGGTCCACCCAGTAGTCGCCCTCGCCCTTCTCTTCCTTCTGCGCCACCAGGTTCGGCACCAGCACGTTGATGCGGCGATAGAGCTCGGTGGAATCCTCCGCCTGGCCCGAGATGATGAGCGGCGTGCGCGCCTCGTCGATGAGGATCGAGTCCACCTCGTCGACGATCGCGAAATTGAGGCCCCGCTGGAAACGCTCCTCGACCGAGCCCGCCATGTTGTCGCGCAGGTAGTCGAAGCCGAACTCGTTGTTGGTGCCGTAGGTGATGTCGGCGCGATACGACTCCTGCTTCTCGCGCGGGTCCATCTGCGGCACGACCACGCCGACGCTGAGGCCGAGGAAGCGGTGGATGCGGCCCATCCATTCCGCGTCGCGGCGGGCGAGGTAGTCGTTCACCGTGACGATGTGCACGCCCTTGCCTTCGAGGGCGTTCAGGTACGAGGGCAGCGTGGCGACCAGCGTCTTGCCCTCGCCCGTGCGCATCTCCGCGATCTTGCCCTGGTGCAGCGCGATGCCGCCGATCAGCTGCACGTCGAAGTGGCGCATCTCGAGCACCCGCTTGCCCGCTTCCCGAACGACGGCGAAGGCCTCGGGCAGGACGTCGTCGAGCGTGGCGCCGCCGGCGATCTTCTGCCTCAGCTCGGGCGTCTTCGCCTTGAGCTCCTCGTCGCTGAGCTTCTGGATCGACGGCTCCAGCGCGTTGATGCGCGCAACCACGGCGCGGTACTGCTTGAGGAGGCGGTCGTTGCGGCTGCCGAAGATGGCCTTGAGAGCGGTCGTGAGCACGGGGATCAATGCGAAACCGGCCCAGGGCGGGCCGGCGATCCCGGAATTATACCCGGGGACGCACCCCGCTACCGCTCGCGGTGGGCGCGCCGCCCGCGGGGTGCGTCCCCGGGGTGCGTCCCCGGGTCCGGCTCAGCGCTTGAGCGCGGCCTTCACGACCGCCGTGCTCTTGCCGTCGAGGGCGAGGAACTTGTTGGGATTCAGGGGGATGCCCTTCTCGCGCACCTCGAAATGCAGGTGCGGGCCGGTCACCCGGCCGGTGGCGCCGACGAGGGCGATCTTCTGGCCCTTCATCACCACGTCGCCCACCTTGACCAGGCTTTTCGACAGATGCGCATAGCGCGAGGTCAGGCCATTGTCGTGGTCGACGTCGACGATGTTGCCGTATTCGGCAATGAAGCCGGCCTGCGAGACGACGCCGCCGGCGGCCGCCATCACCGGGGTGCCCGGGGGCGCGATGACGTCCACGCCCGTATGGAAAGCCGATCGCCCCGTGATCGGGTCGACGCGATAACCGTAGTTCGAGGAGTAGTAGCCGCCCTGGATCGGGAGCGTCGTGGGAATGGTCTTGCGCACGAGGCGGTCGTCGAGGAGCATCGAGTCGAGCACGCCCAGCTTGTCGCCGCGGTCGTCGAGCGTGCGCGAGATCTCGTCGAGCATGTGCTGGAATTCGGGCAGCGTGAGGTCGCGTGCGGAGGCGGGGGCGGGACCGCCCTGTCCCGGCTTCTCGTCGAAGCGGAACTCCTCCTGCTTGATGCCCGCGGCCTTCGCGAGCCGCTCGCCGAACGCGTCCAGGCGCATGATGCGCGCCTGCAGCTCACCCACCTTGGCGGCCAGCGCATTGAGGTTGTCGCGGGTATCGGACTGGGCCTTCTGCAGCTCGTCCTGGTGCAGGGCCGACACGACCGTGCGCAGATACGGGTTGCGCAAATCCACGGCGAACTTCATCGTGACGAAATAGGTCGCCATCGCGAGCACGAAGCCGGAGGCAAGGATCCCGAAGGCGATGAGCGCGACCTGGCCCTGGGAGAGCGTGACCGAGCGGCTCTTCGCGAGGCTGTCCGAAACGAGAATAATGTTCACCGCAACCCTCCTGCTTATCCATGGCTTCCGAATCCATCGCACAGCTTCTCGGCGGCAGCGCCGAGCTTAAGCCGCTCGCCGAGCGGCTCGAACTGATCAAGCGCTTGCAGAAGCGCTATCGGACTCTCGTACCCGAAGAGCTCGCAGCCGCGAGCCGGGTATGCGCCATAGACGGAACGATTATTGTGATTTGTGCGAAGTCCGGGGCCGTCGCTGCGGCCTTGCGGCACCTCGGACCCCGCATCCTCGAAGGCCTGCGCACTCGCGGGAAGTCCGCAAAACTCTCAAGGGATCAGGAGCTTAATTCAATAAGGGTGGAAGTTCAAGTCGAGGTCAAGCCCGCCCGACGGGCGGTCGTTCCACGCGGACGAATGCCCGTGGAGAAGCTCGCCGACGTGGCGAAGGGGCTGTCCGATTCCCCGCTGAAGGACGCGCTCGCGCGCATCGCGCACGATCAGGCCATGAGCAGGACGCGCTCGAAGACG
Source organism: Usitatibacter sp. (assembly GCA_035719385.1). GTDB lineage: Bacteria > Pseudomonadota > Gammaproteobacteria > Burkholderiales > Usitatibacteraceae > Usitatibacter. Next base: position 197 of record DASTGG010000051.1, on the reverse strand, counting down.
TAGAGCAGCCCGAAGGCCACGAGCAGCACCACCACGACCTGGAGGATGCGCCACGCGAGGCGCAGGTACTTGCGATCGCGCGTGAGCACGAAGGCCACGCCCAGCCCAGCCAGGAACAGCGCGGCGAAGACGACGATGAAGCGGACGACCAGCATGAATTAATGGGGTCAGACTCCTTTTTTCGGAATTCCGGTTCT
>DASTGG010000050.1:0-5915 GCA_035719385.1 Usitatibacter sp. | reverse complement strand
TGGGCAGCGTCGGCAGTTGCGAGATCGGGGGGCTCGTCTCGACCAACGCCGGCGGCACGGGCGTGCTGCGCTACGGCAACATGCGCGAGCTCGTGATGGGCCTGGAGGTCGTGCTGCCCGACGGTACCGTGTGGGAGGGGCTCAAGGCGCTGCGCAAGGACAACTCGGGCTACGACCTGAAGCAGCTTTTCATCGGCGCGGAAGGCACGCTCGGCATCGTGACCGCCGCGGTGTTGAAGCTCTTTCCGCGCCCCATCGCCTCGGCCACGGCGATGGTGGCGCTCGAGGGCGTCGCGCAGGCCGTGGACCTGCTGCGCTTCATGCAGGCGCGGATCGGGCAGCGCATCGAGGCGTTCGAGATCCTCTCGCGCGAGCAGGTGGAGATCGCCGTGGCGCACGGGCCGGGGCTCTCCAGCCCGATGCCGCTCGAGCGGCCCTTCTACATTCTCCTCGAACTCGCCGACAGCGTGCCGCAATGGGATGCGGCGGCGGAGATCGAGCGCGCGCTCGCGAGCGCCCTCGAGGAGGGGCTCATCGTCGATGCGGTGGTGGCGACGGACCTCGCCAAGGCACGCGCGATCTGGGATCTCCGGCACAACATCTCGGAAGCCAACCGCCGCGCCGGCTTCACGATCTCGAACGACACGTCGGTCCCGGTTTCGAAGCTGCCCCAATTCATCGACCGCGTGACGCGCCGGATCACGCAGGGCGTGGCGTCGGCGAAGGTGCTGCATGCGGGACATATCGGCGACGGGAACATCCACGTGATCGCGATCCTGCCGCGTGACATCTATGCCACGAGCGAGCAGTGCGAGAAGGGCGCCGCGGCCGTGAACCTCATCGTGCACGAGGAGAGCGTCGCGCTCGGCGGCAGCATCAGCGCCGAGCACGGCGTGGGAGGCATGCACGTGGAGCGGCTCGAGCGCTTCAAGCCCGCGATCGACCTCGCGATGATGCGCGCCGTCAAGACCGCCTTCGACCCGCTGAACCTCATGAATCCGGGAAAGATCCTGCGCGCATGAAAGAAGAATTGGGGTCAGACCCCAATTGTTGCCATGGATCAGCGGCCGAAGTGCAGGAACGCCACCGCGAACAGCGCCAGCGCGAGCACTGACGACACGGCCTTCCAGAAGACCAGGCCATCGCGCTCGATGAGCGGCGCCGCCGCGGGGCGGCCGGTGAGGCGGGGGTGGGGATGGCGCAGGTCATGGACCAGCTCCGAGAGCTCCTCGTAGCGCCTGGCGGGCGACGGATGCACGGCGCGGCGCAGCACCTCGTCGATCCAGGCGGGGATGTCGCGGTCGTCGCCCAGCACGCTGCGATATCGCAGCTTTGCCTGCGCGGCGCGCGTGCGCGCCCTCGCGACGTCCGCGCCGTAGGGCAGGCGGCCCGAGAGCATCTGGTAAGCGATCACGCCGAGCGAGAACAGGTCCGATTGCGGCGTGGCGGCCTCGCCGAGGAGGCATTCCGGCGCGGTGTATTGCTCCGTGCCGAGCACGCCTTCGTGGTCGTGCGCCTGCCGCAGCTCGCGCAGCCCCGCAACGCTCACCGCGCCGAAGTCGATGATCTTCACGGTGCCGCTCGTGTCGATCATGACGTTCCCGGGCCGCAGGTCGCGGTGCAGCATCTCCATGCGGTGCATCGCCTGGAGCCCCTTGGCGATCTGCTCGACGATGCGGCGAACGCTCTCCAGGTCGGGGCGCGGGTGATCGATCATCCATTGCCCGAGCGTCTGGCCGTCGATGTATTCGGTGACGACGTATTGGCGCGTTCGCTCGCGCGTGTGGTCGATGGGCTTGAGGACGTGCGCGCTGTCGATGCGGCGCGCGATCCATTCCTCCATGAGGAAGCGCTCGAGGTACGCGGTATCCTCCTGCCGGTCGATGGCGGGCGTCTTGATGATGGCCGGCCTTCCGGTCTGCGCGTCCACCGCGAGGTAGATGTGGCTTCGCGGGCTGCCGTGGAGCTCGCGCATGATGCGCCAGCCGTCGAGCACGTCGCGCGGCGAGAGAATGGGCGGCGGCGGCAGCGCGAGGAGCCGCTCGTGCAGCTCGGCGCCCTCGCGTTCGGCGAGCGACTCGACGCGCACCACCTGCGCGGTCAGGTTGTCGGGACTGCCGTTGTCCAGCGCCTTCGCGACGATCGCCCGCGCGGCGGCATCGAGGTCGTCGGGGCGATGGGCGATGGCTTCGGCGATCTCATGGGCGGTCACGTGCTCGTGCACGCCGTCGGTCGCGAGGACGAAGACGTCGCCTCGCTCGATCGGCAGCGTGTGGTAGTCGATCTCGATTTGCGCGTTGAATCCCATGGCGCGCGCGAGGTAGGTCTTGCCGTCCGAGACCCGCACGCGGTGCTCCTGCGTGACGGGCTCGAGGACGCCTTTCTGCAGGCGGTACACGCGCGAGTCGCCGACGTGGAATACATGCGCCGTCGCGCCCTTGATCACGACGGCGCTGAGCGTGCACACGTAGCCGCGCTCCATGTCGTTGCGGAGAGGACCTTGCTGGGTGCGCGAGTGAAGCCAGGAATTCGTGGCCGTGAGCACGCGCTTCACCGACTTGCGCACGGACCACGCCTCGGAGGTGCAGTAGTAGTCCTCCATCAGCCCTTGCACCGCGAGCTCGCTTGCCGCCCGGCTCACCGCGCTCGAGCCGATGCCGTCCGCGAGCGCGACCGCCACCCCCTTGGAGAGGAGCGGCGGACCCGCGGGAATGGTCGCGCCATGGAAGTCCTGGTTGACTTCCTTGCGCCCGCGCTCCGAGTGCTGTCCGACGCGAACGGCGAGCATGCGTCCCGGATCAGGCCACGCGGCGAAGCGCCTCGCGCCTCGGCAGCGTCTTCACGTGCGTGGCATAGAGCGTGAGGCCGGTGAAGGCGAGGCCGCCCACGAGGTTGCCCAGGACCGTCGGGATCTCGTTCCACAGCAGGTAGTCCATCCACGTGAAATGCGCGCCGAGCAGCAGGCCGGACGGGAACAGGAACATGTTCACGATCGAGTGCTCGAACGTCATGTAGAAGAACAGCATGATCGGCATCCACATCGCGATCACCTTGCCGCTCACGTGCGTGGAGATCATCGCGCCGACCACTCCGGTGGACACCATCCAGTTGCAGAGCATGCCGCGCACGAAGAGCGTCAGCATCCCGGCCGCGCCGTACTTCGCATAGCCGAGCGTGCGGTTCTCGCCGATGACGCTGAGGGCCTTGCCGACGGCGCTGGGCTCGGTGGAGAAGCCGTAGGTGGCATAGATGGCCATCAGCACGGCGACGGTGAACGCACCGGCGAAGTTTCCGGCGAACACCAGGCCCCAGTTGCGCAGCACACCCTTGAGTGTCACGCCGGGCCGCTTGTCCCAAAGCGCGAGCGGGGCCAGCACGAACACGCCCGTGAGCAGATCGAAGCCCAGCAGGTACAGCATGCAGAAGCCGACCGGGAACAGGATCGCGCCGATGAGAGGCTGCCCGGTGCTCACGTTGATGGTGACGGCGAACCAGGCGGCGAGCGCGAGGATCGCCCCCGCCATGTAGGCGCGCACCAGCGTGTCGCGCGTGGACATGAAGACTTTGGATTCGCCCGCGTCCACCATCTTCACGACGAATTCCGAAGGCACCAGATAGGCCATGCTCGTTTCCCCTGAGAGTGTCGCTCGCCGCGGCGGCGGGCGGGTTCCGGCGAACCGATGTTCTCAAGGCAAGACGTGGGCCAACGCCTGGCCTGGCGGCAATCCCTCTTGCGGCGGGGCGAGGACGTGGCGAAATCGGGCGTCCAGGCACCAGTTTCGTGCGCGCCGCGCCTGTACCTAGTGCGTGGCTTGTTCGATCGGGCTCCGTTGCGTGCCGAAGCCGGCGCCAATGCGATGCCTCTACAATTGCAGGAACAAAGGAGGCCGCATGGCTACCGCTCTCTTGATCATCGACATCCAGAACGACTACTTCCCGGGCGGCGCCATGGAGAACTCCCGAACAGCTTCCGCGAGACGGAGCTGCTGGCGCACCTGCGCGGCAACGATATTTCCCGGCTCGTGATCGCGGGAATGATGACGCACATGTGCATCGACACGACGACCCGCGCGGCGGCCGACCTCGGCTTCGCATGTTTGCTGGCGCAGGACGCGTGCGCGACGAGGGCGCTCACCTTCAACGGCGTGCAGGTTCCCGCGCAGGGCGTGCAAGCCGCTTATCTTGCCGGCCTGAACGGGGCATTCGCGAAAGTGCAGGCCGCCGACGAATTGATCCGGCAGGCTTAGCCGGGGCCGAGGCCGCGGTCGGCGCTAGAAGGTCGTCGCCGACAACACCAGCCGCACGAGATCGGCCTGTCCTCCCGCGCCGGTCTTGCCGTAGATCGAGATGAGCTGGCTGCGAATCGTGCTCACCTTCAGGCCCAGCTCCCTCGCGGCCTGCTCGGGCGAGCTGCCGTTCACGATCCTCGCGGCGGTCCGCGCCTCCGATGGCGTCAGGCCGAACGTGAGGGCCAGCAGTCCCGGATCGACGTCCACGGGCGCGCCCGGCTCGAACAGCGTGAACAGCGCCTGCGGGGTCCTGCCGAAGGCGCCCATGGTGCTCTCGGGGCGCAGCGCGATGAGCGCGGCGGCGATGCCCTTGCCGTCGCGGCGCCGCAAGCGCAGCGAGCGGCGGTCGAGGGGATGATCGGCGTCTCCGTGCGTGCTGATCGGGCCCAGGACCAGCTCGCGCAGCGCGACCGTGAGGTGGTGGTCGCTTTCCGTGTCGCGGCACGCGAGGATGCCATCGAGCTCGTAGACGAGATCGCGCCGCTCGAGGAGGGCGCCGGCGTTGCGGTTGCGATAGCTGATGCGCCGCTGGTGGTCGACGAGGATCATCGGCTGGCGCAGCTTCTCGAGCAGCTCGGCGCCGACGGATTGGCGGTCGCTTCTCTGCGCGAGGATCGCCTGGATGTCGAAGGCCTTGCGGAAATGCGCGGCGAGCCGCCTGAACGCCGCCTTCTCCCCGGAGCTCAACGGCGGCTTCCCGGCCTTGGTGAGATTGCCGAGCAGCACCGTCATGGTCTCGTCGTCGTGCAGCTTCGTGCCGTACACGTGGCGGCCGCCGAACGGGATGAGGTATTCCTGGTAGAAGTCGCTCTTCGCGACGAATGCCTCGTCGAAGTGCTCCTCGCACGAAAACCATTCGCCGACCGCCATCGGCAGGCTCTTCTGCAGCCGCGGATCGACCCTGTGCCAGTGGCGCACGTATTCGACCGCGGCCTCGGCGGGGCCATCGCCGGCTTCGAACGAGAAAGCCAGGACGCCGGTCGCCTTGTTGACGCCCAGCAGCTGGATCGACCACGAATCGAAGATGCGGGCGACTTCGCGCATCGGCGCGACCCAGGGCATCACGCCGCTGCCCGCGCGGTAGATCAGCTCGACGATGCCGTCGTAGCCGGGCTCGAGCCGTTCGAGAATGGCGGACACGCCAACTCCTTCGCCGTGGAATGGTTTTGGGGCTGAGGATATTTGCCCCTCGCTGGCGCCGCAAGTACCGGGCGCGTCGATCCGGAAAAAAGACGGCCGGGAAACCCCGGCCGTCCTCTTTCCCGCTGCGGCGAGCTCAGCAATAGCCGTTGGCGACGCGCTCCCACACACCGTTGTTGCAGAGGTACCGGTAGCCGGCCTGGCGGATGGAATGTCTCATGCTCGTGTCCCATGAAGTGTGAGCCCCGTTCTCCCTGCCCGATAGACACCGGCGCCTTCGGACCGAGTTTCGTAGCCGAGGCCCGCGACGGCTGGTCCGCCCGGATCACGTCCGGCGCAACGACAGGGGGTGGCCGACGGGCCGCGCGATTCGATGTAATGTGCGCGCATGGAACGACCTCACCTGGATATCGCCTTCGTTTCCGACGTCGCATGCCCGTGGTGCGCCATCGGGCTCGCCTCGCTGGACAGGGCGCTCGCGCGGCT
>DASTGG010000049.1:0-2231 GCA_035719385.1 Usitatibacter sp. | reverse complement strand
GGCGAAGCCCGCGGCGGAAGCCGCCGCCGCCCCTGCCGCAGGCGCCGCGCCCGCGGCCGCCGCCGCCGCGCCCGCGCCCACGCCGAACAAGGGCGACACCGCGTGGATGCTCGTGTCCACGGCGCTCGTCCTCATGATGAGCATCCCGGCGCTCGCGCTGTTCTACGGCGGCATGGTGCGCTCGAAGAACATGCTGTCCATGCTGATGCAGGTCTTCGTCGTCTTCTCGCTGATCACGGTGCTGTGGTGCGTGTACGGCTACAGCCTCGCGTTCACCGAGGGCAACCGCTTCTTCGGTGGCTTCGACCGCGTCTTCCTCAAGGGCACGTTCGACGCGATGAAGGACCCGCAATTCTCGATGGCGGCGACCTTCTCCAAGGGCACGCCGATGTACGAGCTCGTCTACGTCGCTTTCCAGGCTACCTTCGCCGCGATCACGTGCTGCCTCATCCTGGGCGCCTTCGCCGAGCGCGCGAAGTTCTCCGCGGTGCTCGTGTTCATCGTGCTGTGGTTCACGTTCTCGTACATCCCCATCGCGCACATGGTGTGGTTCTGGCAGGGCCCGGATGCCTACGCGAGCGCCAAGGTGGTCGACGAGATGAACGCCAAGGCCGGCCTGCTGTGGCAATGGGGCGCGCTCGACTTCGCGGGCGGCACCGTGGTGCACATCAATGCCGGCGTCGCGGGCCTGGTGGGTGCCTACGTGATCGGGCGGCGCATCGGCTGGGGTCGCGAGGCGCTGGCGCCGCACAACCTGCCCATGACGATGATCGGCGCGGCGTTGCTGTGGACCGGCTGGTTCGGCTTCAACGCGGGATCGGCCCTGGAAGCGAACGGCAGCGCGGCGCTCGCCTTCATCAACACGTTCCTGGCGACCGCCTGCGCGGTGCTGGCGTGGAGCTTCGCGGAGTGGATGCTGAAGGGCAAGCCCTCGATGCTGGGCGCCGCGTCCGGCGCGGTCGCGGGGCTCGTGGCGATCACGCCGGCGGCCGGCAACGTCGGCATCCTCGGCGCGTTCGTGATCGGCACCGCCGCGGGGCTGGTGTGCCTGTGGGGCGTGAACGGGCTCAAGCGCCTGCTGAAGGTGGACGACTCGCTCGACGTCTTCGGCGTGCACGCGGTCGGCGGCATCCTGGGGGCGCTGCTCACCGGCATCTTCAACTCTCCGGCGCTGGGCGGGCCGAGCTACCCGGTGGACTGGTTCACCGGCAAGCTCGTCTCCGAAGCCGACTACTCGATCCTGTCGCAGTTCATCTCGCAGGCGAAGGCGGTAGGCGTGTCGATCGTGTGGTCGGGCGTGGTCGCCTTCGCCGCCTACAAGATCGTCGACCTGCTCATCGGGCTGCGCGTGCCGGAAGAAGAGGAGCGCGAAGGGCTCGACATCACCGCGCACGGCGAATCCGCGTACAACTGAATCTCCTCCAAGAGGCCATTCACGGGCGGGCGACCGCCCGTTTTTTTTGGGGGGAACCACCCGGGGTGCGTCCCCGGGGTGCGTCCCCGGGGTGCGTCCCCGGGTTTCCTCAATTTTTGCACGAACTATTTACCGGGGACTTTTTCCAAAAGGCGGCCCGAATGCGCCCGTGCGCGCCGGGCAGCTTATAATTTTCAGTCGCTTACGTTCGAAAGCAATCCCTTTGGCCAAACGTCTGGGTGAAATCCTCGTCGAGCGCGGCAAGCTCGATCCCGCGAATCTGGAGCGCGCGCTCAAGCTGCAGGAGGGAGAGTCGCGCGAGAAGATCGGCGTGATCCTGCTGCGCCTCGGCATGGTTTCGGGCCGCGACCTGGCCGACGCGCTCGCCGACCAGCTCGACCTGCCCCTCGCCCAGGCGAGCGACTTCCCCGAGCTGCCGCTGCTCGAGGAGCGGCTCTCGTCCAAGTTCCTGCGCGATGCCCAGGCGGTGCCGCTGCGCGAGGACGACGAGGAGGTCTGCGTCGCGGTCGCCGATCCCACGGATTCCTTCGTGCTGTCGGCCGTGCAGATGGCCGCGGGCAAGCGCGTGCGCCCCTACATCGCCGCGCCCAACGAGATCGACGCGGCGCTCGAGCGGCTCTACGGCGGCGGCAAATCGTCGATGGGCGCGATCGTTGACAACATCACGGCGCGCGACGAGGAGCAGGACGTCTTCGGCGACGTCGAGCACCTGAAGGACCTCGCCTCCGAGGCGCCCGTCATCCGCCTCGTGAACCTCATCCTCACCAAGGCGCTGGAGTCGCGGGCTTCCGACATC
>DASTGG010000048.1:0-20171 GCA_035719385.1 Usitatibacter sp. | reverse complement strand
CAGCAGCCGGAAGGTCTCCTCGGCGGTGTAGATCGACAGGCTCGTCTTGTCCGTCGTGAGCCGCTCCCACAGGCCGGACTTGCCGTCGAGGAAGCGCTCGACGTGGCTCTTGCGAAGCCGCATCTTGTTCGCGACCGGCTCGATGATCTCGTGGTAGACGACCTTGCGGTTGCTGCGTGCCGCGAACCCGGCCGCGACGTCCCTGCCGAGCGAGCCCATCTCGCGCGTCATGGCGATGACTGGCATGGCAACTCTCCCTGTGGTATTGGCGGCGATCCTCATTCGGCACCCGCGAGCAAGGCCTGCCGCTTGTGCGCCAGGATGGCGCTGCCCTTCTTGTTCGATGCCAGGGGCCTCGGCGACGGCGGCACGGACGACGCTTCGTGAGCCACGGCCTCGGCCGACGCATGGATGCGGAATTGCGCGACGGCCTTCGCGAGGCCGGTGGCCTGCTGCGCCATGCTGGTGGCGGCGGCGGTCGCCTCCTCGACGAGCGAGGCGTTCATCTGCACCACCTGGTCCATCTGCGTGATGGCCCGGTTGATCTGCTCGATGCCCGAGCTCTGCTCCTGGCTCGCGCCCGCGATCTCGGTCATGATCTCGGCGACCTTCTTCACCGACACGACGAGCTCGTCCATCGTCTTGCCGGCCTGCTCGACGAGCTTCGAGCCCGCCTCGACGCGGTTCACCGAGCTCTCGATGAGGCCGCGGATCTCCTTGGCGGAGGCCGCGGAGCGCTGCGCGAGGCTGCGCACCTCGGAGGCGACGACCGCGAAGCCGCGGCCCTGCTCGCCCGCGCGCGCCGCTTCCACGGCGGCGTTGAGCGCGAGGATGTTGGTCTGGAACGAGATGCCGTCGATCACCGCGATGATGTCCGAGATGCGCTTGGACGAGGTGCTCACCTCCTGCATCGTCGAGACCACGCGGCTCACGACCTCGCCGCCGCGCTGCGCGGTGACCGACGCCTCGCCGGCGAGCGCATTGGCCTGGCTCGCGTGCTCGGCGTTCTGCCTGACGGTCGTGGTGAATTCCTCGAGCGTGGAAGCGGTTTCCTCCAGCGCGCTCGCATGCTCCTCGGTGCGCGTCGAGAGCTGCTGGTTGCCGCTCGCGACCTGCTCGGCACCCACGGCGATCGACTCGGCGCCCTGCCGGATCTGCGCGACCATGCTGCCCAGGCCGCCGTTCATCTCGCGCAACGCGCCCAGCAGCTTCGCGGCCTCGTCCGCGCCCTGCGACTCGATCTGCGAGGTGAGGTCCCCTGCGGCGACGCGCCGCGCGACCGCGACGGCCTCGCCCAGCGGGCGCGTGATGCTGCGTGTCGTCGTCCACGCGAGCAGGAGCGCCATCAGCAACACGGCCCCCTGCAGGACGTACACCGTGACGGAAACACGGTCCCCCATGACGATCGCCGCCTCGACCGCTTCGCCGTAGGCCTTGGCCTGCGCTTCCATCAGGCGGTTGAGCTCGGCGAGCCGGCGCTGCACGTTGGGGTCGAGCTCCTTCAGGAGCACGGCCGCCGCTTCCTCGGTGCGGAAGCTGGTGGAGAGCCCGAGCGCCTGCTTGAACGGCTCCTCGACCTCGCTTTCCAGCCCGAGCAGCTTGCGGATGATTTCCTGCTCGACGGGCGTTTCCGCCATCTCGCCCAGCTTCTGCAGCTGCGCGTGGAACGTGCGGCCCAGCGCGCGCGCCTTGTCCTCGTCCGCCTGCATGCCCTTGATGTCGGCGTGCAGCCCGATGTTGCGCATCACCGCCGATTGCTCGAGCGCGACGGCCTTGATCTCGCCGGCGAGGCGCTCCTTCGCGCTCGCCTTCTCGACGATCGCCGCGAACTGGTCGCGGCTCCTGCTGCCGAGGTACGTCGCCGCCACGGAGGCGACGAGCATCACGGCGAGGACGGTGCCGAATCCGGCAGCGAGCCGCGTCCCGATCGAAACGTTGCGAAGGAACATCGTGCCTCCCCGGGCCGCCGCGGGCTTGGCCGCCGCGACCGCACGAATGCCTGCGTTGTTCTGGTTATCCCTTGTAGATTCCGCAGCCGACGATCACGTCCTCGTACCGCTGGAGGAACATGGACTTCGGCTCGATCTTGCGGCTCACCGGGTTCATGAACTTGTAGTCCTGCCAGCCGCTGCCCTTGCCCTTGGCGATCTCGACGCGCTCCTTCACGAAGTACTTGCCATCCGTGTCGCGCATGTCGATCAGGTCCTTGCCGATCATCTTGGCGTTCGAGCCGTGCGCCATCACCTTGCCGTTGAGGTCGTACACCACGACGTAGAGGTCGCGGTCGACGAACTGCCCCTTCGGATTGTTGATCTCGGCGTAACCCTTTTCGCGGCCGTTCTTCTTCATGTAGTCGATCGCCTTGCTCACCATGGCGGTGGCTTCCGCGGCCGAGCCGTGGTCGGCCGCCGCGGCGCTTCCCATGCCGAGCGCGAGCAGCAGCCCCGCGAACATCATCGATATGGCTTTCATTCTTGTATGCCCTCCCTGGGATGAAAATAAAAAGCGTGACCGCACTATGGCAGGCGCGCGCGGCGTGGCAATCGCACGCTTCTTTCAGGCGTAAGGAACGGGTAACGGGTGCGACGTGATGCGCGTCACATTTCCGGTGCCGCGCCCGGGAGTTGCCATCCGCCCGCGGGGCAACGGCGGTGACAGGCGCACCTGAAGGCGACCATTACGGTCGCGCTACCGATGTAATCAGGCGCGTGCGAGGAATTGTGAGAAGCGTCACACTTCTTGCAGCAGTCGCCTCGCGGCTTCATCCACGGTGGAAACGATGCGATCGCAGGCGAGCGCATCGGCTCCGCGTCCCTCGTTGTAGCCGTAGGGCACGCACCACACCGGACAACCGGCCTCGCGCGCGGCCGCCACGTCATTGTCCGAATCGCCGAGCATGAGCGAGGCGCCCGGCTCGCAGCCCATGCGCCGGCACGCCTCGAGGAGCATGTCGCCGTGCGGCTTGCGGCGGATGCCGTCGTCGCCCGTGACGGTCGCGCGGAAGAAGCGGTCGATGCCGAGGCGTTCGAGCAACCGCTCGGTGAAGGCGCGCGGCTTGTTCGTCACGACGGCCAGCGGCCATCCTGCCGCATGCAGCCGCTCCAGGCCCGGGCGCACGCCCGCGAAAAGCTGCGCTTGCGTTCCCACGTTGCGGGCATAGTGCGACTCGAACCGCCGCACCGCGTCTTCCACGTCATGGCTCGCCTGCAGGTAGCCCAGCGCGCGCTCGACGAGCACGTGCACGCCGCGGCCGATCATCGCCTCGACCTTCTCCTTCGGCACGGGAGCGAGGGCGAGCTCCGCGAAGGCGGCGTTGAGGGCATCGGCGATCTCGCCCGCGCTGTCGACGAGCGTGCCGTCGAGGTCGAAGATGACGGCGCGAATGGAGTTCGGGGACAATGGCTTCGACGAACGTTCTTTTCGCCATTATCGCCGCGATGCCGGGTCCGTGCGGGAGCAGTCCGGGCGACACCCCGAGGGTCTCCTCCTTCCTGGAAGCATTCGCCAACTCGGCCACCACGAGCCCCCACGTCCTTGCGGCCGCCCTCGTAGGGTCACACGCGCGGGGTGATGCGACGCCGAATTCCGACGTCGACCTGGTCATTCTCTGCGAGGCACCCGACGACATGCTGGCGGACGATTGGCGAGATCGAGTCGCGCTCGATCGAGGACTACGGTGCGCTCCGGTCTCTGCGCGTGCATTACCGCTGCGGCATCGCAGGCCGCGAGGGACGCTGTAATCGCCGGGTAACGCCCTCGCGCGATGAAAGGCCCCCCGGGCTCCCGGAGGGCCTTTCCCGCAGCGCTACTTGACCAGCGTGTACAGCACCGCGTGCGCGACGTTCGTCGTGCCCGCATTCACGTCGAGCTCGGCCTGGTGACCGCCCACGCTCGCGCCCCTGGCGGCGACCATCGTCACGGTGACCGTCGTCGAGGCGCCCGGCGCGAGCGACACGCTCGAAGGCGCGACCGAGTACGCGACCGATGCGTCCGGCGCGTTGTCCTTCACGGCGAGCGTCCACGTCGCCGCGGAGCCGCCGACGTTCGTGAGCGTCACGTCGAAGGTCCGCGCCTGGCCGCTGCCCGAGGGGACCGCGCCGAAGCTCACGCTCACCGGGTCGAGCGCCACGCTCGCCGCGCCCGCCGCCGCGAGATCGTCACGGCCCGTCCCGATGACGTTCACGTTCGTCTCGATCACGGAGGGATCGGCGAAATTGCGCAGCACGCCGCGCGTCGCCGTGTTCACGACGGCGGAGCGGACCTGCGCCGCGGACCAGTCGGGATGCTCCCCGCGCAGGAATGCCGCGGATCCGGCGAGGTGCGGCGTCGCCATCGACGTGCCCGAGAAGAAGGCGAAGCACGGCGGCGCGGCACACGCGTTGGCCGGAAGCGAGGACAGCACGTTCACGCCGGGCGCCACCACGTCGGGCTTCACGCGGAAGTCCACGTCGGTCGGACCCTGGCTGCTGAAGTCCGCCATGATGTTCGCGCGCGTGGTGAGGAAGTATTGCTGCGTCGCGCCGATCGTCGCCGCCGCACCGTTCGCGCCCTTGAGCGACGTGCCGTCATCCAGCGCGACCATGTACGCGGGAATGGTGGGCTGGTTGGCGGTGCCGTCCTGCGCCATGGCGATGGGATCGCCCGGAACGTTGTTCACCATGACGACGGCCACCGCGCCCGCCGACTGCGCGTTGCGGACCTTCGTGGAGAACGTGCAGCTGCCGCGCGAGAGCAGCGCGATCTTGCCCGAAAGCCCCGCGAGGCTGGAGCAAGCGGTATCGAGCCCGATCGCGGAGCCCCCCGCCACGGCCGCGAGCGTCGCCGTGAGGTCGGTCGCGACCGTGGCGAATTCGCCGCTCGCCGCACCGTACGTGGCGCCGTTGGCGCTCACGGGCGTGCCGACGAAATGCGGGACGCTCGAGGCGCCCGCGCTGAGGGCGCGCGCCGCCGAGCCCGGCGATTCGACGGTGAAGAGCCCGGGGCCGGAGTTGCCCGCCGCGACCGCGACGACCATGTTGGCCGCATCGAGGTCGTCGACCGCGATCGTGAGCAGGTCCTGGATGCCGTGCGCGCCGCCGCCGAGGCTCATGTTGGCGACGTCGAAGCCGTCGGCGTAGGCGGCCTCCAACGCGTTGAGGATGTCCTCGGAGCGCGCGTTCTCGACGTTGCCGGGAAAGACGTTGTAGTTGCCGAGCAGCGCGCGCGGCGCGACCCCGGAGATGGCGTACGGGATGACGACGCCGTCCACCGTGGCGGGGGTGCCCGCGTTGCAGGCCACCGTGCCGGCCACGTGCGTGCCGTGGCTCTGGATCGCCGCCGCCGTGAAGCCGCGGCTCGGCGTCTTGTTGTTGAAGACCTTCGCCGCGATCACCTTGTTGTTGGTGAGCGTGCGGTCGCCCAGCTTGGCCTGCGCCGGGTATCCGGCATCCGAGAAGCACGGGTGCGTGATGTCGATGCCCGTGTCGACGATGGCGACCTTCACGCCTTCACCGGCGTTGGCCGGGCCGCCGACCGCGTTCCACGCATCGACGGCGTTGATGAGCGCGAGGTCGGGATCGGTCGCGCCGCCGATGGGGTAATACAGGCCCTCGTATTGCGCGGTCTTCACCTGGGGCGCGGCCGAGACCTGCGCGAGCGTCGCGCCGTTCAGCTGCACCGCGACCGCATTGAGGGAAATGTCGAACTCGCCGGTGACCTTGGCCTGCGGCACGTTGGCGCGCAGCCACGACTTGTAGTCGATGCGCAACGCGGCCAGCTGCGCGCGGTACGCCTTCACGGTGTTGCCGTTGAAGTCGATCTTGCGTCCCCGAGCCGGCCGCGTCTTCGAGTAGGTCGAGAGCGGATCGCCGTTGAGCTGCACGATGGCCGATGAGGTGTCCTGCGTGGGTTTCGCTGCGACGGTGCCATCGCTGGCGCCTTGCGCGAGCGCCGGTGCCGCTGCGATCGCGAGCGTCGCGGCGATGGCCGCGACGATGAACCGGTGGATGTCTCTGATCGACGGGAAGACGGGAATCATGTCGCTTCTCCTCCAGGGGTAGGGGTCGGCGGGCGGGGTGATCCGGTTCGCTCGTGGCGTGCCGGTGCGAAGCAGTCTAGAGCGCGCCGGCGGTTGGGTGCAAACCCGGCCTCGCACCGGGCGGGATCGTGCATCTGCGGGCCGGACTCGCGCTCAGGGAAAGACCAGTATGCGCGCGATCGATGCGGCCGCGCACCACGCGACGACCACGACGGCGGAGGCCCGCCACGCGGCGAGCAGCGTGAAACCGACGGCGGCGATCGCGACATCGACGGGCGCCGCGATGGCGCTGGTCCACACCGGATCGTAGAGCGCGGCCGCGAGCAGGCCGACCACCGCCGCGTTGACGCCCGCGACGGCGCGCGTGGCGAGCGCGCTCTGCACGAGTCGCCCCCACATCGGCAACACACCCGCCACGAGAAGGAAGCCGGGAAGGAAGATGCTCGCGACCGCCGTGGCGGCTCCGATCACGCCCCCGTCGGCGCCCGGCAGCCGTGCGCCCAGGTATGAGGCGAGCGTGAACATCGGCCCCGGCACCGCTTGCGCCGCGCCGTAGCCCGCGAGGAAGTCGTCGGGCGAGACCCAGCCAGGCGCCACGACTGTTTCGCGAAGCAACGGCAGCACGACATGGCCGCCGCCGAAGACGAGCGCCCCGGCGCGATAGAAACCGTCGGCCACCGCGACGAGGCCGCCGGCCTGCCGAGCGGCAAATGGCAATCCGAAGAGCAGCACGGCGAAGGTCGCGAGAAGCGCCACGCCCGCGCGCACGCCGTATGGCGGCTGCAGCGACGAGCCCTTCGCGGGCTCGAGCTTCCGGCACGTCGCGATGCCCGCGATCGCGCCGACGAGCACCACGAGCGCCTGCATCCACGCGTGCCCCGACACGAGGATCACGGCGGCGGCGAGGACGGCGATCGTCGCGCGCGCGGGATCCGGACAGAGTTGCCGCGCCATGCCCATGACCGCCTGACCGACGACCGCGACCGCGACCAGCTTGAGGCCGTGGATGGCCGCCTGGCCCACCGGCCCCGACAGCTGCGGGATGGCCACGGCGAAGGCGAACAGCACGATCGCCGAGGGCAATGTGAACGCGAGGAACGCGACGATGGCGCCGGTCCAACCCGCGCGCAGCAGCCCGAGGCTGAAGCCGAGCTGGCTGCTCGCCGGGCCCGGCAGGAACTGGCACAGCGCGAAGAGCCGCGCGAACTGCGCCTCCTCCACCCAGCGGCGGCGCTCCACGAATTCACGCCGGAAATAGCCGATGTGCGCGATCGGGCCGCCGAAGGAGGTTAGGCCGAGCTTGAGGAACGCCGCGAAAACCTCGCCGGCCTGCCCGCTGGTCTTCTCCAACGCGATCAATCGGCCTTGATGTGGGCCTCGCGCACCACCTTCTCGTAGCGCTCGCGCTCCGAGTGGATGAGCGCGGCGAACTGCTGCGGCGTGCCATAGGCGACCTCGCCGCCCACGGCCGTGAGCTTCGACTTCACCTCGCCGGTGTCTAGCGCCTTCTGGATCTGCGCGGTGAGCTTCGCGATCACCTCGGGCGGCGTCTTCGCCGGCGCGATGACCCCGTACCAGACCGACGCCTCGAAGCCGGGATAGCCCGACTCCGCGATGGTGGGCGCATCGGGCAGCATCGCCGAGCGCTTCGCGCTCATCGAGGCCAGCACGCGCATCTTGCCCGCCTTCACGTGCGGCACGACCTCGAGCGCGTTCACGGCGACGAGCGGCAGTTGCCCCCCGAGCACGTCGGTGATGGCGGGCGCGCCGCCCTTGTAGGGAATGTGCGAAAGCCTGATGCCCGCCGCATGCGCGAAGAGCTCGACCGCCAGGTGCGGCGTGGAGCCGTTGCCGGGCGATGCGTAGTTGATCGTGCCGGGCCTCGCCTTCGCCGCCTCGACCAGCTTCGCGAGGCTGGTGTATTCGGAGCCCGCGCCCGCCGCGAGCACCACCGGCACCTGTCCCACGAGCGCCACGGGCGCCACGTCCTTCTCGGCGTCGAAGGGCGGCGGCGTGAACAGCGCCATGTTCGAGGCGAGCGAATTCGCCGTGAGCATGAGCGTGTAGCCGTCGGGCGCGCTGTCGATGAGGCTCTTCACCGCGATGTTCGTGCTCGCGCCCGGCTTGTTCTCGATGATCACGGGCTGCCCCACGTTGGCCGAGAGCGCCTGCCCGAGCGTGCGCGCGACGACATCGACGGCACCGCCGGGCGGAAAGCCCACGAGGAGGCGGATCGGCTTGGACGGATAGGCATCGGCCGCGTGCGCGGCGCCGCAGAGCGCAAGCGCGCCGCAGGCGATGAGGCGAAGCAGTGGTTTCATGGGGTCTACTCCCTGTCGGTTGTTCCTCGCACGCCGGCCTTCGCCACGGCGCGCGCGACCGTGCCGTCGGAACGCACGGATCGCGCGAATGATTGCAGGTACCGGATGCCGTCGCCGCGGCCCTTCGGCGTGCCGAGCGCGAAGGTCTCGAGCCCCCATCGGCCGGGCAGCACGCGCGAGCCGGGCAAGCCGTCGCTCATCTCGAAGAGGATGGCGTTGTTGGTGCCGAACGCGTCGAGCCGGCCCTCGGCGAGCATGCGGCCCGCCTCCTTCAACGTGGGCACCGGCACGATGGAGGCGCGGTGGAGCTCGGCCGCGAGCTCCTTCTGCGAGCTGCTTCCCTGGCTCACGCCGACGCGAACGCCGTCACGATCGACCGCGGCGGCATCCGGAATGCGCGATCCCGCGGGCACCAGGTAGCTCTTCTCGATGTGCAGGACGGTGTCGGTGAAATCGATGAACCGCTTGCGGTCCGCGGTCGCGTTGGTGAGGATCACATCGACCGTGCCGGCCTTCACCGCGTCGAGGAGCTGCGCATTGTTCGCGAACACCGTGGGCTCGAAGGGCACGCCGAGGCGCGCGGCGAGCTCGCGGCCGAGGTCGTGCGACACGCCTCGCGCTTCGCCGCCCGCATCGCCCGCGATGTACGAGGTGGGGCTGCCGCGATAGAGGCCGACGCGCAGCTTGCCGGTCGGCGCGAGCGCGGCGCGGGCACCCGCATCCGGAGCCGAAGGAGCGTTCGCGCAAGCGGCCAGCAGAAAAGCGACGGCGCAGGCGGCCAGGGCGCGTCCGATGCGAGAGGCGGACCGAGCGGTCATGGGCATGGGCGAATTCGTCGTGGCCGAAGCGTACCAGCTAAAGCGAAGGCGATCCGGGCTCCGGCTCCCAACGGTCGACCGTATAGGCTCCGTCCAGCCACAGCACCACCTCGCGCGCGATCGGGTCATCGAGCGCCGCGTACCGGGCGCGCAATCGCTCGCGATCCCGTTGCAGGCGGTCGAGCCCGAGGTCCTGCAAGGACAGCAGGTCCGCTTCCAGCATGGCGCAAAGGCCGGGTCCTGCCATCGCGAGCGACGCCTCGCGGAAGGCGCGCATGTAGCAATACTGCGCGCCGTCACGATAGCTCGCCGCCAGCGTCGCGGCGGGGATCAGGGTCAGGCGCGGTTGCAGCGCCGGATTGATCGCGTGGCCCTCGATGTGCGCGGCGATGTCGCTCCGGCGTCCCGTGAATCCCCGCAAGTGCAGGAAACGCGACATGCGCGGCCCGTCGTTGACGGGATAGTTGTCCCACAGGACGGGCTTGCGGCCCAGGGCGTCCGCGACGCGAGCGAGGTGGCCGGGCGAGTACTCGCGCGCGCAGATCTCCTCTCCCGTCCAATACACGGCGACGCGGGGATCGAGCCTGCGGCCGAGATCCTCGAGATAGCCGGGCGGCCGCTCGCCGAAGGTCGCGTCGAGCATGCGGTCGTCCGAATAGTAGGTCGGGCACATGAAGATCCGGGTCGCCCGCGTGACCGCCATCGCGTCGTGGACGATCTGCGCCTCCCTCGCCGCGAGGTCGCGAACATCGCCCCGCGTATCGTCGAACAGGATCGCCAGGTCATCCGCGCCGACGTCGTTCAGCGAACGCAGCTTTTCGATGTAGGCGGCCCGTGCGCCGGCGGAATAGTCGCGATACAGCTCGTATGGGCTCAGGCCGATGCCGAACCGCATGCCGAGGCGCCTGCAGTGCGAGGCGAGCTCGACCAGCGCGGCCAGCACGTCGCGCGGATGCCGCTCGCGCCAGCGCCGCCGCAGGAACGCATCGTCCTTCGGCGCGTAGTGGAAGAACGAATAGCCGAGCGCCCTCGATCGGGTGGCCACGTGCGTGCGCTCGGGAAACGACCACGGCCTTCCGAAATAGCCTTCCACGACGCCAAGCTGCGGAATCATTTGCAGTGCCTTTCACCTCTCGAGGGCGTACAATGTGAATGCAGGATCATCAGGCAGCGAAGCTCCAGTCCCCTCTCCCGCCCCGGCTTTCCCGGGCGGAATCGAAGCGACCGTTCCCTACCTTGGTCATCGTGACCCGCGCCGGGCCGGGCTTCGTTCGCGCGCACATCAGACAAAGGACACACCGTGCCGAAAGAAGACATGATCGAAATGGAAGGGGTCGTCGACGAGGTACTGCCCGATACGCGATTCCGGGTGGCCCTCGATAACGGCCACGTCATCATCGCCTACATGGCGGGCAAGATGCGAAAGCACCGCATCCGCATCCTCGCCGGCGACAAGGTGAGCCTCGAGCTCACGCCGTACGACCTCAGCAAGGGACGCATCACCTTCCGTCACAAGGACGAGAAGGCCGCGCCCGCCGTCAATCGCAGGCCGACCTGGGGCCGGCGCTGATCGACTAGTCCGCGCTCGACAGCGGCCGGGCCACCGCCTCGAGCGGCCTGCATTCGGCCGCCACGCCCAGCCATAGCGCGACGCCCGCCGCGGCGAGCATGAGCAACGCCCCGAGCGCGTAACCCCAGGCGATCGCCGAGGGCTCGCCGGTGCCCACGAGCACGCCGAAGAGCCACGGCGCCGCGACCCCGCCGATGCCCGTGCCCACCGCGTAGAAGAACGCGATCGCAAGGGCGCGCACCTCCACCGGAAAACATTCGCTCACCGTCAGGTAGGCGGAGCTCGCGGCAGCGGAAGCGAAGAAGAACACGACGCTCCATGCCAGCGTCTGCGTGACCGCCCCGAGATGCCCCGCGACGAAGAGCACGGCCGTGACGGCGAGGAGCGATCCCGCGATCGCGTACGTGCCGGCGATCATCGGCCGGCGTCCGAGCGTGTCGAAGTAGCGGCCGAGCACCAGCGGCCCGAGGAAATTGCCCGCCGCAAACGGCAGCAGGTAGAGGCCCACATCCTCCGGCGGCACGCCGTAGAAGCGGCCGAGCACGAGCGCGTACGTGAAGAAGATGGCGTTGTAGCAGAACGCCTGGGCCGCCATGAGCGACAGCCCGAGCACCGCGCGGCGCGGATACAGGCGCAAGAGGCTCACGCCCAGATCGATGAAGCCGGCGGCATGCGCGCGCGGACGCAGCCGCAGGCGCGCATGGCCCCCGCTCGCTTCGCCGCCGCGCACGCGCATCTCCACGGCCCGCGCGATGCCGTCGGCTTCCTCGTGGCGCCCGTGCAGCAGCAGCCAGCGCGGGCTCTCGGGCACGAAGCGGCGCAGGAAGAGGATGCCCAGGCCCAGCACCGCGCCGACGCCGAATGCAAGGCGCCAGCCCACGTCCGGCGGAAGGCGACCGGGCTCGAGCAGCACCACCGAGCCGATCGAGCCGATCGCCGCGCCGACCCAGAAGCTGCCGTTCACCGCGAGATCGGTGCGCCCGCGATAGCGCGCGGGAATGAGCTCCTCGATCGCCGAGTTGATCGCGGCGTATTCGCCGCCGATGCCCGCCCCGGTGACGAAGCGCGAAATCGCGAGGAGCGCGAAGTCCGTCGAGAACGCGCTCGCGGCGGTGCCGGCGATGTACACGCCGAGCGTCACGAAGAAAAGGCGCTTGCGCCCATACAGGTCGGCGAGCCAGCCGAAGAGCAGCGCCCCGAGCACCGCGCCGGCGAGATAGGCGCTCGCGCTGAGCCCGACCTTCGCGTCGGTGAGCTGCAGCACCGGGCTCGCCTCGAGCGCGCCCGAGACGGCGCCCGCGAGCGTGACCTCGAGCCCGTCCAGGATCCACGTGATGCCGAGCGCGACGATGACGAGCGTGTGGAAACGCGCCCACGGCAGCGCGTCCAGTCGCGCCGGCACGTCGCTTTCGATCACGGCACCGCCGTTCGCCGCCTGGCTTCCCGCCTTGTTCACTTGAACATCCCGATTGCCAGTACCGGTGCGGCGGGTTATCGGCGCTGCAGCGTGAATGCGAGCGCGGCGAATCCCACGCCGTCGCCGACGAACGCGGTTCCCCCGCGCCACGCCTGCGCCAACAGCGCCGCCGCCGGCGCGGGATCGAACCGTTGCATCAGTCCCTCGCCGGTTGCGCGGTCAACCGGCCGCGGTTCCGTTCAGGATCGTGACCAGCTCGGGCAGCGGCGCCTGCGCGTGCCCGCCCGCCTTCGCGCCTTCGAGCACCTTCAACACGCCGTCCGCCGAATCGTGCGCGGCGCGCAGGTCGTTCGCCATCGCGGTGTAGTAGGAGAGGTCCTTGTGCGCGTTCGAGATGCTGAAGCGGAAGCCGCTGCTGTCGCGCGCGAGGATGTAGGGCTGCAGGCGCTGCAGGATCACGCCGGCACCGCCGCCCTTGGCGAGCACGTCCACGAGCACCGCGGCCTCGATGCCGGCGCGATCGGCGCACGCGGCCGCTTCCGCGAGCACCGTCGAGAACCCGAGCGACACGAAATTGTGCAGCAGCTTCATCGTGTGGCCCGATCCGACGGGCCCCGCGAAGGTGATGTTCTCGGCGAAGCTCTTCAGCAGCGGCAGGCATTCGTCGAAGAGCGCGCGCTCGCCGCCCACGATCAGGTTGAGCCGGCCCTCCATGGCCTCCTTCGGCGTGCGCGTCATCGGCGCATCCATGAAGCGCGCGCCCGCGGCCTCGACCTGCTTCGCGATCCGCAGCGTGGAGCTCGGGATGGCCGTGGAGCAATCGATCACGATCGCACCGCGCGAAAGGCCGAGCATCAGGCCGCCCTGCTTGTCGAACAGCACCTCCTCGACTTCGGGCGTGCCGGTCACGCAGATGATGAGGATGTCGGAATTGCGCGCCACCTCCGCAGCGGATCGATGCTTGACCGCCCCGTGCGATACCAGGCCGTCGGTGGGCTGGTTTCCGCGATGGTCCATGAAGCCGAGCGGCCATCCGCCGCGCTGCACGTTGGTGGCGATGCCCAGGCCCATCAGGCCCACGCCGATGATGCCGACGCGCGGCTTGGTCGCGGGGGTGCTCATTGCGGTCTCCCTTGCTCGGTCGTTCACGTGCACTGTAATGCAAGCGGCCCGAACCGATAAGTGGCCGCGCTCATGGCGATTGCCTCGTAGGCCGATAGAGGATCTCGTTGATGTCCACGTCGTCCGGCTGGCTCATCGCGAACGCGACCGCACGCACTCCCGTGATGACGACGACCTTTCCCTCGATGTCCCGCTCATTTGCCGCCCGCCTTCGCATATTCCGCGTCGGTGACCTTTTCCATCCAGTCCACCGCCTTGCCGTTGAACAGTTCCTGCAGCGCGATGTGCGTCATCGACGAGCCCGGCGCCGCGCCGTGCCAGTGCTTCTCGCCGGGCGGCGTCCAGATGACGTCGCCCGGATTGATTTCGCGAACCGGGCCGCCCCAGCTCTGCACGAAGCCGCGGCCGGCCGTGACGACGAGCGTCTGGCCGCACGGATGCGTGTGCCACGCGCTGCGCGCGCCCGGGTCGAACGTCACGCATGCGCACGACATGCGCGAGGGATCGGATCCGGTGAAGAGCGGCGCCACGTGCACCGTGCCGCTGAAGAAGTCCCCGGAGCCCAACGATGTGGGCTGCGAAGCGCTGTGCTTCACTTCCATGAAATGGCCTCCTCGACTTTCAGCGGTTGACCAGCTTCTGGCGGTCGGCGGAATAGCGCGCGCCGTGCACTTCGATTCTCGACAGCGCCGCCTCGATGCTGCTCAGGTCCCCGGGCGACAGGCGTACCGATGCCGCGCCCAGGTTCTCCTGCAGCCGGTGCAGCTTGGTCGTGCCCGGAATCGGCACGATCCAGGGCTTGCGCGACAGCAGCCATGCGAGGGCGATCTGCGCGGCGGTGACGTTCTTGCGGGCCGCCATCTGCCGCACTTCCTCCACGAGCGCCTGGTTGGCCTTGCGCATCTCGGGCGAGAAACGCGGCACCGTGTTGCGGAAGTCCGTCTTGTCGAACTGCGTCTTCTCGTCGATGGCGCCCGTGAGGAATCCCTTGCCGAGCGGGCTGAAGGGCACGAAACCGATGCCCAGCTCCTCGAGCGCCGGCAGCACCGCCTGCTCCGGCTCGCGCCACCACATCGAATACTCGCTCTGCACCGCCGCCACCGGATGCACCGCGTGCGCGCGACGGATGGTGCTCGCGCCGGCTTCCGAGAGGCCGAAGTGCTTCACCTTGCCTTCGCCGACCAGCTCCTTCACGGTGCCCGCCACGTCCTCGATCGGCACGCCGGGATCCACGCGGTGCTGGTAGAAGAGATCGATGCGATCGGTGCGCAGCCGCCGCAGCGATTCGTCGGCGACCTGCCGGATGCGCTCGGGACGGCTGTCGAGCCCCGCACCCGGCTTGCCGTCGCGAAAGCCGAACTTGGTGGCGATGACGACGCGATCGCGAAACGGCAGCAGCGCCTCGCCGACGAGCTCTTCGTTCGCGCCCGGGCCGTAAGCCTCGGCCGTATCGAAGAAAGTGACGCCGCGCTCGACCGCGGCGCGGATGAGGTCGATGCCGTCTTTCCTGCTCGTGGCGGGTCCGTAGCCGTAGCTCAGGCCCATGCAACCGAGGCCCAGCGCCGATACCGCGAGCCCGCTCCTGCCCAGCTGTCTCGTTTCCATGATGCGTCTCCTCGTTTCTCGCCAGGCATCCATGATGAGCGCGTGGATAGCGCCGATAAAGACGTAGAATCGGCATGGGGTATTGAAAAGGATTCATCAATGGACCGGGAAAACTGGGCGAGCCTCGCGGCGTTCGCAGTCGTCGCCGACGAGCGAAGCTTCACGCGTGCCTCCGCCCGGCTCGGCGTTTCGCCCTCGGCCCTCAGCCACACGATGCGGCGCCTGGAGGAGCGCCTCGGCATGCAGCTGCTCGCTCGCAGCACGCGGAGCGTGTCGCTCACGCAGGCGGGAGAACGCCTCCTCGCGCGCGTGAATCCCGCGATCGACCAGATCGCCACGGCGGTCGAGGAGCTCGGCGCGCAGGCGGGACGTCCCTCCGGCCACATCCGCATCAGCGCTCCGTCGGAGGCCGCGCGGCGGATCGTGGCGCCCATGCTGCCGAAGTTCGTGCGGGACTATCCCGACATCGTGGTCGAGGTGCTGGTCGAAGGGGCATTCACGGACATCGTCGCGCGGCGCCTCGATGCGGGCATCCGCCTCGGCGAATCGCTCGCGAAGGACGTGGTCGCGGTGCCGATCTCCGGGCCGCAACGCATGGCCGTCATCGCATCGCCCGCGTACCTCGAGGAGCACGGCGTGCCGAAGTCGCCGCGCGAGCTGCGCAGCCACCGGTGCATCAACCTGCGTCTCGCCTCGGCGGGCACCCTCTACAAGTGGGAGTTCGAGAAGGATGGCGAGAAACTGGAGGCGGCGGTCGACGGCCCGCTGGTCTTCGACGACGGAGGCATGGTCGTCGAGGCCGCGCTCGCCGGCGTGGGGCTCGGCTACGTCATGGAGGACCGCGCCGCGGCCTCGATCCGGTCCGGCGCCCTCACCCGCGTGCTGGCCGACTGGACACCGCCCTTCCCGGGCTTCTATCTCTACTATCCCGGACGCCGCCAGGTGTCGCCGGCGCTCGGGGCATTCATCGCGTCGATCCGGATGCCCGCCGCGCGGACGAGTCCAGCGACTTCGCCGCCGCGCGCACGTAACGTGCGAAGAGCTCGACCACGGGGCTTCGAGTCCGGTTCCTGAGCGCGACGATCGCGACCGACAGCGGCTTCACGTTCAGGTCGATCGGCAGCGCCTTGAGGCTCCATGGTTTCGCGCTGTAGCGCATGACGGAGACCGGCAGCACCGTGAGGAACCGCCCCGTCGCGAGGAGGTGGTTACGCAACAGGATCGAGTTGCACGTGAGCCGTTCCCTCGGAAGGTCCAGGCCCTGCGCGACGAACGCAGCCGCGACCAGCTCGCGGATGACGCGGTTCGAAGGGAAGATCCAGCGCTCGCCGGCCAATTGCGCGAGCGTGACCTTGCGACGGCGCGCCCACGGGCTGCACGCCCCGGCGACGACGCGGTGCGGATCGTCGAACAACAGCTCGACATCGAGGTCGTCCTCGGCGAACGCAACGGCGATCCGCGCGAGCGCGAGGTCGACGCTGCGTTCCCTCAATTCCCTGAACTCCAGCCTTTCGGCATTGCCCTGCACGACACGCACCGCGACGTCGGGGTAGCGGCGCGACAATTGGTCGATCGCCGCCGGCAGCAGCCCCGCCGCGAGCGTATCGCCGCAGGCCACGCGAACCTCACCCGCGGTCGGGTTCGCCAGGAATTCGATATCCCTCACGCCCTGCCGCAGCTCGTCGAACGCCACGTCGGCACGCCCGAGCAGCGCCCGCCCGTAGCCGGTGGGCTCGACGCCGCGCGCGCTGCGATCGAGCAGCCGCACGCCGAAGACGTCCTCGAGGTTGGCCACCGATTCCGACACGGCCGGCTGGGACATGGACAGCTGCAAGGCCGCCTTGGCCATGCTTCCGCAGCGGACCACGGTGCCGAGGATGTGGAGGTCGCGCAGCTTGAGGCGGCGGCCGATCCTGCTGTCCCAGTCCCCGGGCGGAACGCCCATCAGTGAATACCTATAGGGTGATCGCGAAATGCCATCTTCCCGTTATACCCGCTCCGGGTTACGGTCGCACTCGATGCATCGCGGCGGAGGAAGAATGAAGCGGATAGCGGCGTTCGTGCAGGCCTTGTCGATGGCGATCTTCCTCGGAGCCGGCTTGGCGCGAGCGGCGTATCCCGAGAAACCCATCCGCCTGGTCGTGGGTTTCCCCGCCGGAAGCCAACCCGATATCGTCGCGCGCATGCTCGCGCGCAGCCTCGCCCCGCTGCTCGAGCAGCCGGTCGTGGTCGAGAACCTGACGGGCGCGGCCGGCAACATCGCGGCGGACCATCTCGCGCGCGCGGCGCCGGACGGCTATACGCTGGGGTTGCTCAGCCAGACGCACATCGTCGTCAACCCGTCGCTGTACAAGCTGCCTTACGACCCGGTGAAGGACTTCGCGCCCGTGTCGCAGGTCGCGGTCTCGCCGCAGATGCTGGTCGTGAACAACGCGGTCCCCGCGAAGAGCGTCGGTGAGCTGGTCGCCCTGGCGAGGTCGCAGCCCGGCACGCTCACGTTCGCATCGAGCGGCACCGGCAGCGGCACCCACATGGCGGCGGAGCTGTTCAAATCCGCGGCCTCGCTCGATATCCGGCATATCCCGTACAAAGGCGTGGTCGCGGCGGTCCCGGACCTCATGGGCGCGCGCGTCACGATGATGTTCAGTCCGATTCCGGTGGTGTGGCCGCTCGTGCGCGAGGGCAAGCTGCGCGCGCTCGCGGTGACCTCCGCGAAGCGCTCACGCGCGGCACCGGACGTTCCGACCGTCGCGGAGAGCGGGTATCCGGGCTTCGAAGCGACCAATTGGTACGGCCTGCTGGCGCCCGCGAAGACTCCGGCTGCCATCGTCGAGAAGCTCCATTCCGCAACCGTCAAGGCGCTCGCGCATCCCGGCTTGCGCGACAAGCTCTCGGACCTCGGGCTCGAGGCCATCGGCAATTCGCCGCAGGAGTTCGCGGCGGCCATCCGGTCCGAAACTCCCAAGTGGGCGCGCCTCATCCGGGCGGCGGGCATCAAGCCGGAATAGCGGCCGCAGCGGTGCCCCAGGGCGACATCCGGATTCGCTCGAGCGAAGGAAGCGAGTTCGACGCGTACTTCGCGACCCCCGACGCTGGCTGCCCGGCGCCCGCGGTCGTCCTCGCCTGCGCCATCCACGGGGTGGACGACGACATTCGCGCGATGGCCGCCGAATTCGCTGCCCGCGGCTACGTGGCGGCGGCACCGGACCTCTTCTGGCGCACCTTGCCGGGACCGCTGGCGCGCGGCGACGCGCGAGCAGCGCAACGCGCGCAGCCGCGCCTGGAAAGGATCGCCGCCGGCGAGCGCGACCTCGCCGATGTGCTGCGTGCCCTGCGCGAGCAGCCGCTCTTCAACGGCCGCGCGGCCTTGATGGGCTTCTGCTACTCCGGCCCTTACGCGATCCTGGGGCCCAGGCGCCTGGGGTACCACGCGGGCATCGCGTGCCACGGCACCCGGATGCTCGACTTCATCGACGAGCTGGACGCGATCGACCGGCCCGTCCGCATCCTGTGGGGCGACCGGGACACGACGGCGCCCGCGAGCGTGCTGGAGGCGTATCGCCGCCTCGCCGCGCGCGAAAGGAACGTCGACGTGCACGTCCTTCCCGGCGTGCGGCATGGATACATGATGCGCGGCAACGTGGCGGCTTTCGACCGCGCGGCGTATCGCTTCAGCATGGAATGCGCGCTCGCGGTGCTGGAATCGCTGCGCGCTTCATTTGACAATGGTTAATCAGGGCGCGCAGACTTTCAGCCCCGCTGCGCGCGCCCTTCCCGCGAATCGGCGCGTGTATCGGGACTCGACACCGCGCGCGAATTCACGTTGACATCTCGCGCCGTATATTTAATAAACGCAATCACGCAAGCATGAAGTGATGGGACCGCGCGCCGGTCCAGGTCCCCATCGCCGTCCAGCCGAAAGAGGCCTCGCAAGGCCCACTGCTGCCGCCAGTCCGGCGGAAGTTCGATCGAAGCACCGGGGGCGAGCTTCATGGCGAACTGCCGATGTGCCGTTTCCGCATCCGATGAGCCAGGGCCGACGCGCGCCGTGGCCCAGGCCCTCGATCGCATCGAGGGAGTGGAACGCGTGCCGCTGCCGCTGTCGGGCGTCGCCTCGATCCAGGGCCGGATCGACGCCGTCATCGTCGTCGCGGGACCCGATTCCGTGGGCGCGGCGATCGGCCGCCTCGCGCAAGCGCGCGCGCGGTTCCCCGAGAGCGCGATGCTCGCCGTGGGCGACCGGCTGAAGATCGCGCAGCTGCACGCGCTCATCGATTCGGGCATCCACGACTTCCTCTCCTATCCATTCGCCGAGGCGGAGCTCACCGCACGCCTGTGCCGCGTCGTGGTCACCATGCGCGACGGCGGCTCGTGGAAGCGGCCCGATCGCGCGAGCGCGCGCCTGCCGGACTTCATCGGAACGAATCCGGGCTTCATCCAGCAGATCGAAAGGCTGCGCGCCATCGCCGGCTGTGACGCCGGCGTGCTCATTCTCGGCGAGACGGGAACCGGCAAGGAGGTCTGCGCCCAGGCGGTCCACTACCTGTCCTCGCGTGCGTCGAAGCCCTGCGTGGCCCTCAACTGCGGCGCGATCCCGCTCGATCTCGTCGAGAGCGAGCTCTTCGGCCACACGAAAGGCGCCTACACCACGGCGCACGCGGAGCGAACCGGGCTCGCCCGCGAAGCCGAGGGCGGCACTCTCTTCCTCGACGACATCGATTGCCTGCCGCTCGCCGCGCAGGCGAAGCTGCTGAGGTTCCTGCAGGAGGGGGAATACCGGCCTGTCGGCTCGAGCGCGGTGCACCGCGCGAACGTGCGCGTGATCGCGGCGAGCAACCGCGAGCTCGCCGGCATGGCCGCGCGTGGCGAGTTTCGGCAGGATCTCTTTTTCCGCTTGAACGTGCTCACCGTAAGCATGCCCCCGCTGCGCGAGCGGCGCGACGACATCCCGCAGCTCGCCGGGCACTTCGTGCGCAAGTTCGCCGCGAGGCACCAGCGTCCGATCGTGGACCTGTCGGCAGCGGCGCTCGCCCGCCTCGTCGCCTACGACTGGCCCGGCAACGTGCGCGAGCTGCGCAACGTGATCGAGCGCGCCGTGCTGCTGTCGCGCAGCGCCGTGATCGCGGCCGCGGACCTCGAACTGCCCAGCGAATGCGGCCAGGCGTGCGACGACTCGTTCCGCGCCGCCAAGGAACGCGTGGTGGCGAGCTTCGAGCGCAGCTTCATCGAGCGGCTGCTCGCCGCTCATGGCGGAAACGTCACGCGTGCCGCGCTGGCTGCCGGCAAGAACCGCCGCGCGTTC
>DASTGG010000047.1:0-22600 GCA_035719385.1 Usitatibacter sp. | reverse complement strand
GAAGATGATGGGCGACATCCAGGAGTATTTCGTCCGCCACCGCATCCAGAACTTCTACTCGGTCTCCATCTCGGGCTACCACATCGCCGAGGCGGGCGCGAACCCGATCAGCCAGCTCGCCTTCACGCTCGCCAACGGCTTCACCTACGTCGAGGCCTATCTCGCGCGCGGCATGAAGATCGACGACTTCGCGCCGAACCTGTCGTTCTTCTTCTCGTTCGGCATGGACCCCGAATACGCGGTGATGGGCCGCGTCGCGCGGCGCATCTGGGCGGTCGCGATGCGCGAGCGCTACGGCGCCAACGAGAGGAGCCAGAAGCTCAAGTTCCACGGCCAGACCTCGGGCCGCAGCCTGCACGCGCAGGAGATCGCGTTCAACGACATCCGCACCACGCTGCAGGCGCTCACCGCCATCTACGACAACGCCAACAGCCTGCACACGAATGCCTACGACGAGGCGGTGACGACGCCCACGGAGGAGTCGGTGCGCCGCGCCATGGCGATCCAGCTCATCATCAACCGCGAATGGGGCCTCGCGAAGAACGAGAACCCGTACCAGGGCTCGTTCATCATCGAGGAGCTCACCGACCTCGTCGAGGAGGCGGTGCTCAAGGAGTTCGAGGCGATCGCCTCGCGCGGCGGCGTGCTGGGCGCCATGGAGACGGGCTACCAGCGCGGCAAGATCCAGGAAGAGAGCCTCTACTACGAGCAGAAGAAGCACGACGGCTCCTATCCGATCATCGGCGTGAACACGTTCCGCAACCCGCACGGCGAGGCGGTCCCGGAGAAGCTCGAGCTCGCGCGCTCCTCGGAAGACGAGAAGCAGGGCCAGCTCGACCGCTTGCGCGACTTCCAGCAGCGCCACGCCGGCGAGGCGTCCGCGATGCTGCAGCGGCTGCGCGAGGCGGTGATCCACGACCGCAACGTCTTCGAGGTGCTGATGGACGCGGTGCGCGTCTGCTCGCTCGGGCAGATCACGCACGCGCTCTTCGAGGTCGGAGGGCAGTATCGCCGCAACATGTGACGTCACCCCGGGCGCCGCAAACGCGGCAATGGCCGGGGGCCCAATTTGACTGCCCCATCCCGCATCGTCTGCCTCACCGAGGAGCCCACCGAGGTGCTCTACGCGCTCGGTGAAGAGCATCGCATCGTGGGCATCTCCGGCTTCACGGTGCGCCCGCCGCGCGCGCGGCGCGAGAAGCCCCGGGTTTCGGCCTTCACGAGCGCGAAGGTGGACGCGATCGCGCGCCTCGCGCCCGATTTCGTCATCGGTTTCTCGGACATCCAGGCGGACATCGCGCAGGCGCTCGTCAAGCGCGGCATCGAGGTGTGGATCGCGAATCACCGCAGCGTCGAGGGGATCCTGGAATACGTCTCGCGGCTGGGAGCGCTCGTGGGCGTGGCGGACAAGGCCGGGCAATATGCCGCCCGGTTGCGCGCGCACGTCGAATCCGTGCGCGAGGCCGCGGCGCGCCTGCCGCGGCACCCGCGCGTGTACTTCGAGGAGTGGGACGAGCCGCCCATCACCTGCATCCGCTGGGTGAGCGAGCTCATCGCGATCGCGGGCGGCGAGGAGGTCTTTCCCGAGCGCGCGGCGTGCGCGCTGGGCAAGGACCGCATCCTCGAAGACGCGGCCGAAGTCGTGCGACGCGCGCCCGACATCATCGCGGGCTCGTGGTGCGGCAAGAAGTTCCGCGGCGAGCGCGTGGCCGCGCGCCCCGGCTGGAGCGGCATTCCGGCGGTGCGCGACGGCGAGCTGCACGAGGTGAAGTCCTCGATCATCCTGCAGCCCGGGCCGGCGGCGCTGACCGACGGGCTGGATGCGCTGCACCGGATCATCGCCCGGTGGGCGCAGCGCGACCTGCCGGCGAAGAGCGCCGCGGCGTGATGGAAACGCCCTGCACGAAGATCTGCAAGCTCGATTCGGCCGGCCGCATCTGCATCGGCTGCCGCCGCACCGTGGACGAGATCGCGAAGTGGGCGAGCCTCACGGACGAGCAGCGCCGCGCGATCATGAAGGCGCTGCGCAAGCGGCCGCTGCCGGACGCTCCGCCCGAAGCAAGCTAGTCACACCGCCACGCGCCGGCCGGGCGCGACGACTACACGTTCGCTACCGGGGTCACCGGCGAGCCCACCGCCCCGGGCAGTCGCAGCGGCGGAGCGGTGAGCATGAAAGAATGGCGTCCGTGCTCGCGCAGCCAGGCGGCGAGCTCCGTGAGATGCCACAGCTCGCCGAGCGGAATCCCGCGCAGGAAAAGGCAGTGATGGTGCAGCGGGACGAACGAGCTCGCGCCCAGCCCGATGCGCTCCACGGCGTAGTTGTCCGCCGCGATGGCGGAGATCCGCGACTCGGTGATCCATTCGAGCAGCCGCGCGTCGGTCCCGTCGAGCGCCGCGCACATGCGCTTCGCGCGCTCACGGTCGACCTGGCGGTTCATCGCGAGGATTTCGGCCGCGAACCCGGTGTGGATGCACAGGATGTCGCCGGGGCGGACTTCGATCCGGTCGCGCGAGAGGACCTGGCGCAGGTCGGCGTAGCCCACGTTGCGCGATTCGCGGCCGAAGTGATGGGCGAGGTCGATCATCACCCCGCGCCCCTGGATGGGCCGCGCGGCGAAGGCGTCGATCGCGAGCGGCATCGCCGTCGAGCCCGAGCGTTCCTCGGGCGCACGGATGTCGCGTCCCGCGACGAATCCGTTGTAATAGCAGAGCTCCGGCACGCCGTCGCCGTCGGCGTCGAACTCGTGGCCGATGTGGGCGAGGCTGTCCCACTGCGTCGAATATTGCGTGCACAGGGTCACCACGTCGTCGCAGCCGACGTCGTGAAAGCCGGGCCCCTCGTGAAGCCCGAAGCGATAGTTGAAGAACGGGTGCCCGTGCCGTTGCGTGGGCCGCAGGGTCGGCGGAAAGCGATGCGGGGCGAGAACGCTGCCCCCGGGATAGTCGAGCGGCAGGCTGAGGCAGAAGGCCAGCCCCTCGATGATCTCCGAGGCCAGGCGCCGGATCGCTTCCGGCGTGATGTAGTTGACGCTTCCGAGCTGGTCGTCATCGCCGAAGTCGCCCCAGTTCGAGCCCTCCGGGCGATTCGACCATCGCCTCGTGCGTGGAGTGGATGCAGGCATGGTCAGCCGCCTTTCCGAACGCCGGGCGGAAACTCGCGCGCGCCCAGCAAGATCCAGTCGTTCACGTGGAAGTAGAGGAACGACACCCCGCGCCGCCGCCAATCCTGCGGATCTCCGGGCTTCACGAGAATCCCGGACGCACGACCGGAGGCCTGCGCGCGCCGGCAGATGTCGTCCATGGTGGCGGTCAACTCGGGCCCGCTGTAATCGCCCGCGTGGCCCATGCTCTTGGAGAGATCCACGGGCCCGATGAAGAACACGTCGATGCCCTCGATCGCGAGGATCTCGTCCAGCCTCTCGTACGCGGCGCGGCTCTCGATTTGGGCCACGAGGATCTTCGACTCGTAGGTCTTCGGAAAGCAGTAGCGAACGTCGTTCACGACCTGGCGGAATTGCTGCGGCGCCTCGAGCCGCGGCACGACGATCCCGTCGACGCCTCGCAGCATGACGCGCTCGATGACCCACGCCTCTGGCGAGAAGATGCGAACGAGGCTGCACAAGCCGCCCAGCCGCGCCGCGCGCGCCATGTCCTCGACCCGCTCGATGTCCGCGCTGCCTTGCTCCAGGTCGATCATCACGGCATCGACGCCAAGCTCGGGCCGGCCGAGGAACTCCACGAGGCCGGGGGCGGGGTAGTCGGGATTCACCACGGTCACGGGGCCGCGGTGCAACTTGTCCTTGAAGAGGGCGCCGGGCGGCTGCGTCATCGGTCCTCCGTCGTGGCTCGCGCGGGAGCGCCCAGCATGGACTCGATCGCCGCGCGCTCGCGATCGAGCAGCTTCACGATGGCGCTGCGCCTCGGCGGCGCCATGCGGCTGCGGATGGCGGCCACCGAGATCGCCGCGATGGCCTTGCCGCCGCCGTCGCGCACCGGCACCGCGACCGCCGCCATCTCCTCCAGGACGAGCCCGTCGTTCACGGCGAACCCGTTTCTCCGCGTCTTCGTCACCATCTCGCGCAGGCTGTCGGCGCCGATCTTCGGATAGGCCGCGAGCCGGCCGCGATTGCGCGCGATGATGTGCTGCACTTCGTCCTCCGGCAATGCGGCGAGGAGCGCGAGGCTTCCCG
Source organism: Usitatibacter sp. (assembly GCA_035719385.1). Lineage (GTDB taxonomy): Bacteria > Pseudomonadota > Gammaproteobacteria > Burkholderiales > Usitatibacteraceae > Usitatibacter. The sequence goes on along the minus strand of DASTGG010000047.1, from coordinate 18,410 downwards.
CGCCGACGCCGAGCGGCCGGAAGTCGCCCACGTTCAGCGTCAACGTGCGGATGGGGAAGGCGCCGATCTTGCGCGCGGCGCACAGGGCGCTGTCGCCGTGGCGCAGCGAAAGGAAGACCGTATCGCCCGTCTCGTCGGCGAGCCTCGACATGCCGCGGTCGGCGAGCTCGACGATGTCGAAGCGCGCCGCTGCCGCGAGCCCCATCCGGTAGGCCTTCAGGCCGGGAAAGAAGCGGCGCGATTCGCCTTCGTAGTCCACGAAGCCCAGCTTGCGCAGGCTGAGCAGCAGCCGGTGGGCCGTCGGCCGCGACAGGGCGGTCGCCGCGGCGAGCTCGTTCAGCGAGGCGCCGCCGAGCGGCCGGTCGACCACCGCCTCGAGCAGCGACATGCCGCGCTCGAGGCTCTGGCTCGTCGCGCCGAGCGAGGGATCCGCGCCGGTGCGCGGCGGTGTTCGGGATTTCTTCGGGCTCGGGCGCGGCAAGGGACGCGGGCGCGGCGGATGGCGAGGGCACAAACCATAACCCGAAGCAGGGTTCTTGGGAAGAAATGAGATGGCCATCTTGACGAATGAGATGCCGCGGGCCTACGCTCCATGCGCGAAATCACGCAGGACCCCGCCCGTGAACGCATCCCCGCAGCCGAATGAAAGCCCGGACACCGTCACGCTGACCGGCGGCGGCGCGGTCGCCCGCATGCTGCGCCAGCATGGGGTGGGGCCGATCTTCGGCATGGGCGGCTTCCAGCTGCTGCCATTCTACGAGGCGTGCCGCCAGCTTCGCCTGCAGCACATCCTCGTGAACGACGAGCGCTGCGGCGCTTTCGCGGCGGACGCGTACGCGCGCGTGACCAACCGCGTCGGCGTGGTCGATGCGACGCTCGGTCCCGGCGCGACCAACCTCGTCACCGGCCTCGCCGAGTCGTTCAACGCGGGCATTCCCATCGTGGCCCTCGTCGCCGAGGCGCATCGCGAGCACGCGTGGAAGAACATGACCCAGGAGGTGCGCCAGCTCGAGGTGCTCCGCCCGGTCGTGAAGGAAGTGATCCGCGTGGAATCGATCCGCCGCATCCCCGAGCTCGTGCGCCGGGCGTTCGTCGTGGCGACCTCGGGGCGCCCGGGACCGGCGATCGTCGCGTTGCCCGAGGACATCTCGCACGCGGAACACGCATTCGCGTCCGCGGACGTGAGCGAGGGCGCGGGCGCGGCCGGGATTCCGTCGCATCGATCGCGTCCCGACGCATCGGACGTGGGCCGGGCGGCCGCGATGATCGCGAAGGCCCGGCGGCCGCTCCTGCTCGCGGGGGGCGGCATCCATCTGTCGCAGGCGTACGAGCCGCTTCTCGCGCTGGCGAGGTCCGAAGGGATCCCGGTCGCGCACACCATGAGCGGCAAGGGCGCGATCGCGTGCACGGACCCGCTGTCCGCGGGCCTCTTCGGGCGCTACGACCGGATCGCGAACGAGCTCATCGCGGCGTCCGATTGCCTCATCGTGGCGGGCTGCAAGCTGGGCGAGATCGCGACCAAGCGCTATTCCATCATTCCGAAGGGCGCGCCCCTCGTCCACATCGACGTCCTCGAGGAGGAGATCGGCCGCACCACGCCCGCCAGCATCGCCCTCGTCGCCGATGCGCGGCTCGCGCTCGAGGACCTGCATGCGGCGCTCGCGCCACACGCCGCGCGACGCGCCGAGCGCGAGGCCTATTGCGCGGAGGTCGCCGCCCGGATGGCGAAGTGGATCGCCGGCGCGCGCGAGCGTACCCAGTCGCGTGAACGCCCGATCAACATCGGCCGGATACTCGGCGAGACCAATCGCCTGCTGGGCGCGCAGGACGTGCTCGTCGCCGACGGCGGGTTCGCCGCCCATTGGGCCGCATTGCTCTTCGACACCAAGCGGGCGGGGCGGCAGTTCGTCCCCGATCGCGGCCTCGCCTCCATCGGCTATGGAGCGCCGGGCGGCATCGGCGCCCAGATCGGCGTGGGCCCGGAGCGCCGCGTGGTCGCGTTGACCGGCGATGGCGGCTTCAACATGACGATGGGAGAGATGGAGACGGCGCGGCGCGTGGGAGCCAACTTCGTCCTGTGCGTGTTCAACAACGCCGCATCCGGCTACGTGAAGGCGCTGCAGCATTCCATGTACGGCGCGGGAAACTACCAGTCGTCCGACCTGCGCGAGCTGAACTACGCCGACATCGGCAACGCGCTCGGGTGCATGGGCATTCGCGTCGAGGATCCCGAAGAGGTGGGCCCGGCGCTCGAGCGCGGCCTGCGCAACACCGCCACGCCGACGATCATCGATTTCGTGGTGACCCGCGATCCGGCACGGATGCTTCCGGCCGTCGACAACCGGGCGCTCCAGGTGGCGAAGGGCGATCGACCGGTATAGCCGAACGACACAACCAGAGGAGGAAACCCGATGGGCCGCATTGCTCGCTTCTTGTCGTTCCTGATCGTGCTGCTTTCGTTGCCGGCCGCCGCCGCGCCGGTCGAATGGAAATTCGTGTCCATCAGTCCCTCCGGGCAGGTCTTCGCCAAGGTGTTCGAGGAGCTCGCGCAGGAAATCACCGCCCGGACGAACGGGCAGGTGAAGGTTTCGTTCTACCCGGCGGGCGAGCTGCCCTACAAGGGCACCGAATACATGCGGGTCACGCAACAGGGCCTCGTGCAGATGGCCGAGGTGGTCGGCGTGTTCAATTTCGGCGACGCCCCGCAGCTCGTCCTTCCCGACCTGCCGTACCTCGCGCTGAACGACCGCGAGGAGCAGATCCTCGCGCGCGACATGATGCCGGTGGCGGAAGCGGCCCTGCGCAAGCACGGCGTCGAGCCGATCGCGTGGGGCGTCTATCCGCAGCGCGAGATCGTCATGCGCCAGCCGGTGAAGGGCCTCGCGGAGCTGAAGGGCAAGAAGATCCGCACGGCGGGCGGCCTGGAATCGGAGTACCTCAAGGTATGGGGCTGCGTGCCCTCGTTCACCACGTGGGCCGAGGTATATCCCGCCGTGCAGCGCGGCGTGATCGACGGCGTCATGACCGCCACCGTGGGCGTCGAGACCGCGAAGCTCTACGAGGTCGCGCCGTATTTCTTCAAGATCGACGGGCCGGTGAATCATTTCTACATCAGCGTCAACCGCGCCGCGTGGGATGCGCTGAGCCCCGAGCTGCGCAAGACGGTGAAGCAGGTGGGCGACGAATGGACCGCGACCTGGGAGCGCAAGATCGTGAAGGGCGCCGACGTCCAGGCGTTGCAGCAGATGCAGTCCAGGGGCCAGATCAAGTCGGTCGTGGCGCTTTCGCAGCAGGACCGCGAGCGCACCCGCCGCGAGGTGATCCCGCTGCTGCGCGAATACGTCAAGGCGAAGATCGGCGCGGACGGCGAGGCCGCCTTCGACAAGGTGCTCGCCGACCTCGGCCTCAAGCAGTGATGGCGGCGTTCCAGCGCCTGGTCCGCCGTCTCAACCGCGGCGCGGCGGTGCTCGCCGCCGCCGCGCTCCTCGCGATGATCGCGCTCATCACGTTGCAGGTCATCCTGCGGCGGTTGTTCGATTCGCCCATCGACTACACCGACGAGATGTCGGGTTACCTGCTGGTGGCCGTGACGCTCCTCGGCTTGTCCTACGCGATGGAGAAGGGCGACCACATCCGCGTCGACATGGGCATCGAGCGCCTGCCCGCGCCGGTGCTTCGCGGCTTTCGAATCGGCTGGTGCATCGTCGGCATCGCGTTCAGTGCCCTGCTCGCGTACGAGACCGGCGCCTACGCGCTCGAGAGCGCGCGCATGGGCAGCGTGTCGATCGACTCGCAGACGCTGCTCTCGCCGATCCAGGCGCTCGTGCCCCTCGGTTTCGCGCTGCTCGGGCTCGAGCTCGTCGCGCAGCTCCTCGACGCCCTGATGGGGCGTCCCACGTGAGCTGGGAGCTCGCCGGCGCCGTCTATCTCGTGTTGATGCTCGTCCTCCTGCTGGGGGGCGTGTGGATCGCGGTCGCGCTGGGGATGGTCGGCATCGTCGGCATCGCGCTCCTGCAGCCCGCGCTGCTGGCGGGCGTCGCATCCGTCGTGTGGGGCCAGCTCGACAGCTTCGTGCTGACCGCGGTGCCGCTTTTCCTGTTCATGGGCTCGGTACTCATGATCAGCGGCGTCTCCGGACGGTTCTACCGCGGCCTCGCGCCCTGGCTCGTGCGCGTCCCGGGCGGGCTGGCGCAATCCAACATCGTCGCGTGCGCGATCTTCGCCGCGTTGTGCGGCTCGAGCGTGGCCACGGCCGGCGCGATCGGCTCGGTCGCGATTCCCGAGATGCGCTCGCGGGGCTACGACCCGCGCGTGACGGCGGGCACGCTCGCGGCCGGCGGCACTCTCGGCATCCTGATTCCGCCGTCCATTCCCTTCATCATCTACGGCTCGAGCGTCGGCGAATCGGTCGGGCGCCTGTTCGCCGCCGGAATGATGCCGGGCTTGTTGCTGACGCTTCTCTTCATGCTTTTCCTCGGCATCCAGGCGACGATCCGCCCCGGCCTCGTGCCGCCGCACGAGAAGGTTCCCACGGCCGGCAAGCTCAAGACCTTCCCCGACATGTTGCCCATCCTCGCGCTCATCGTCCTCGTGCTCGGGGGGATCTACGCGGGCGTCATGACTCCCACGGAGGCGGCGGGCGTGGGAGCGAGCGGGGCGCTGGCGATCGCCGCCCTGTACCGGAAGCTCACGTGGGCGGTCCTGCGCCAGAGCCTGATGGAGACGGTGCGCGCCAACGCGATGATCCTGCTGATCGTGGTGTCGGCGCAGGTCATGTCCTTCGCGCTCGTATCCGTCGGGGTCCCGCGCGGCATCGTGGGCTGGATCGCGGCGCTCGAAGCCTCGCGCTGGGTCGTCTTCGGCGTGATCGTGGTCGCGTATCTCGTGCTCGGATGCCTGATGGACGCGTTGTCGCTCATGCTGCTCACGCTTCCCGTCGTCTTTCCCGTCATCCAGGCGCTCGGCTTCGACCCGATCTGGTTCGGCGTGGTCCTCGTCCTGCTGCTGGAGATCGGGTTGATCACGCCGCCGGTCGGCATGAACCTGTTCGTGATCCAGGGCATCTCCGGCCGGCCCCTCGGCGAAGTCTCGTGGGGCGCCTTTCCCTACGTGATCATCATGCTCGTGGAGATCCTGTTGCTGGTCCTGTTTCCGTCGATAGCGCTCTGGCTTCCGGCGAAGGTCTTCTGAGCGGCGGGCGCCCGGTGCAACGCGGCACCCACGCAGCCACGCTCATTGGCGCGGGCATCTTCGTCGCCGACAGCGTCACGGCTCTCGGCGCGGAAGTCGGCGGCAATGTCCTGATAGCCGGCTCGCATTGCGGTGTCTACGCCGCGTTCGCCGCCGCGCGGGCGAAGGTGCGGGCGGTGATACTGAACGACGCCGGGATCGGGTTGGACCAGGCGGGCATCGGCGGGCTCGCGTACCTGGAACGCATCGGCATCCCGGCAGCCGCGATCGATTACCAGTCCGCGCGCATCGGCGACGGCCGCGACAGCGCCGCGAGGGGCGTGCTCTCGCATGTCAACGAACTCGCTCGGGCATTGGGATGCGTTCCCGGGCAACGCGCGCTCGAGGCCGCGATGCGTCTGCAGGCCGCCGCTTCGCCGCGCATGCAGGTGCCGGAGGTGGAGGAGGCGCGCCATTGCCTTGCCGTGTCGGCAACCAGCGCCGGCGTGGTTGGCCTCGATTCGGCGTCCCTCGTGTCGAACGACGACGCGGGGCGCATCGTCGTGACGGCCTCGCATGGCGGCCTCCTCGGCGCCGATCCCGGCACGGCGCTGAAAGCCGCGGCGCGCGCCGCGTTCTTCAACGACGCCGGCGTGGGATGCGACGCTGCGGGCATCTCCAGGCTTCCCGAGCTGGACCGGCGTGGGATCGCCGCGGGCACGGTCTCGCATTGGACCGCCCGCATCGGCGATGCGCGCTCGAGCTGGCAAACGGGGGTTCTCTCCCACATCAACGTGGCGGCCGAGAAAGCCGGGGCCGTGCGCGGCATGCCGCTGCAGGAATTCGTGCGCCTGCTTGGTTGACCCGCCTCGCGGACTCGGCAACACTACGAGAGGCAAGAACAGCGCCCGGCCCATCGCCGGCAAGGGTGCGACAACCGAGGGAGGAGAGACCATGGAATGCCGCAGGATTTCCCACGCGGGGCTGCAGCTCGTTTCCGGGACGCTGCTCGCCGCGTCGCTCGCGATCGCCATGCCCGCGCTCGCGGGCAAGAAGGACGACACCATCCGCTTCGCCTACGACCAGGCGCCGGAGAGCGTGGACCCGTTCTTCAACAACGTGCGCATCGGCGTGATCATCGGCGCCAACGTCTGGGACACGCTGGTCTATCGCGACCCGGAGACCAACGAGTACAAGGGCAACCTCGCGAAGAGCTGGAAGCAGGTCGACGACAGGACGATCGATTTCGAGCTGCGTGAAGGCATCAAATTCCACAACGGCGAGGAGTTCGACGCCGATTCCGTCGTCTACACGCTGAATTTCGTCGCCGACCCGAAGAACAAGGTGACGACGCAGGCGAACGTCAACTGGATCGACAAGGCGGCCAAGCTCGGCAAGTACAAGGTCCGCCTCACCACGAAGCAGATCTTCCCCGCGGCGATCGAGTATCTCGCGGGGCCGGTCGTTATCCACCCCGCCAGGTACTACGCCGAGGTGGGGCCCAGGGGGCAGAACAGCAAGCCGGTCGGCAGCGGCCCGTACCGCGTCACGAGCTACGTGCCGGGCAAGTCCATCACGCTCGAGAAGTATGCCGGCTACTTCAAGGATTCCCCGAAGGGCGCCGCGAAGATCGGCAAGGTCGACATCCGCTTCATCCCCGATCGCCAGACGCAGATGGCCGAGATGCTGTCCGGCAACGGCGACCTGATCATGTACGTGCCGAAGGACCAGGCCGACCAGGCGGCGAAGGTGCCGAACCTGCAGGTGGTGAGCGGCGAGACGATGCGCATCGCCTTCATGCAGCTCAACTCGCTCGACAACACGCCGACGCCCGCGCTCAAGGATCCGCGCGTGCGCAGGGCGATCACGCACGCGATCGACCGCGAGGCGATCGTGAAGAGCATCGTCGGCGCGGGCTCCCGCGTGCTGCACTCGCAGTGCTACCCCTCGCAGTTCGGCTGCACCGACGAGGGCGCGCCGCGGTATCGCTACGATCCGGCGGCCGCGAAGAAGCTGCTCGCCGAGGCCGGCTTCCCGAACGGCTTCGAGACCGAGATCTTCGCCTACCGCGAGCGCAACCAGACCGAGGCGATCATCAACAACCTGCAGCAGGTCGGCATCCGGGCCAAGCTCAACTTCTCGCAATATGCGGCGATGCGGGACCAGATCCGGGCCGGCAAGGCGTCGCTCACGCACCAGACGTGGGGCTCGTTCTCCGTCAACGACGTGTCGGCTTCGATCCCGGTGTGGTTCGGGGGCGAATCGGACGACATCACCAGGGACAAGGAAGTCCAGGAGCTGCTGAAGAAGGGCAACAACTCGGTCGACCCGAACGTGCGCAAGCAGGCGTACCAGCAGGCGTTGAAGCGCATCGCCGAGAACGCCTATTCGGTGCCGCTCTGGACGCTGCCCGTGTATTACGTCGCCTCGAAGGAGCTCAACTTCAAGGCGTACCCGGACGAGATGGTCCGCCTCTGGGAGATGACCTGGAAGTGACCGGCTCGCCCACGTAGGGACCGCGCGCAGGTGGCAGGCTACATCCTCAAGCGGCTCGGGCTGGCGATCGCCGTCGCCCTGGCCGTATCGGTCATCGCCTTCCTGCTGCTGCGGCTGTCGGGCGATCCCGCGATCGCCATCGCGGGCGAAGGCGCGCGCGCCGAGGATATCGAGATGGTGCGCAAGGCCTACGGCTTCGACCGGCCGCTGCCCGTGCAGTACGCCGACTGGCTGGGCAAGACGCTGCGCGGCGACTTCGGCGAATCGATCTACTTCAAGCAGCCGGCCGCGCCGCTGATCCTCGCGAAGCTGCAGGTCACGATGGTGCTCGGGTTGCTGTCGATCCTGTTCGCCCTCGCGATCTCGGTGCCGCTCGGCGTGCTGGCCGCGGTCTATCGCAACAGCTGGATCGACCGGTTGTGCCTCGCGCTCGCCGTGCTCGGGCAGGCGCTGCCGAATTTCTTCTTCGCGCTGCTGCTGATCATGCTGTTCGCGATCACGCTGCGCTGGCTGCCCGTGTCCGGCAGCGACACCTGGCAGCACTTCGTGATGCCGACGATCGCCCTGGGCTATTACGCGGCGCCCGCGTTCATGCGGCTCATCCGCGCCGGCATGATCGAGGTGCTGGAGGCGGACTACATCCGCACCGCGCGCGCCAAGGGCCTGCCGGCGCACACCGTCATCTTCAAGCATGCGCTGCGCAATGCGGTGGTGCCGGTGGTGGCGCTGGCCGCCGTGCAGCTGGGCTTCCTCCTCGGCGGCTCGGTGGTCATCGAGACCATCTTCGCCCTCGACGGCCTCGGATACCTCGCATACCAGAGCATCACCTTCAAGGACTTCCCGGTGATGCAGAGCATCGTGCTGCTGCTGTCGGTGATCTACGTCGTGCTGACGCTCGCCTCCGATATCGCCAATGCGTGGCTCGATCCGCGCATCCGGGTGGGCTGATGCCGAGCGCGGTCGAAGCCGCGGCGGCGGCCCTCGAGCCCGGCGACATCGTCGTCGCCGCGCCCGGATTGTGGCGGCGCGTGTGGAGGAACAAGGCGGTGCTGGTCGGCTTCGGGCTGCTGCTGCTGATCGTCGCCGTCGCGCTGCTGGCTCCGTGGATCGCGCCGTACGACCCGTACGCTCAGGACCTCGCCAACCGCAACGTGCCGCCGTTCTGGTACGACGCGGGCAGCCTCGCGCATCCCCTCGGCACCGATCCGCTCGGGCGCGATTACCTGTCGCGGCTCTTCTACGGCGCGCGCATCTCGCTGCTGATCGGGGCGTGCGTCGCGACCCTTTCGGGACTGATCGGGACGGCCATGGGCATGCTCGCGGGCTACTTCGGCGGCCGCACCGACATGGCGGTGAGCTTCCTGGTGACGACGCGGCTGTCCATGCCGGTGATCCTCGTGGCGCTCGCCGCGGTGGCGCTCGTCGGCGGCTCGCTGTGGGTCGTGATCCTCGTGCTGGGGCTGCTCAAGTGGGACCGGTTCGCCGTCGTGATGCGCAGCGCCACGCAGCAGGTGCGCTCGCTCGACTACGTCGCCGCGGCGCAGGCCGCCGGCGCATCGAGCGCGCGCGTGCTGCTGGGCGAGGTGCTGCCCAACGTGCTGCCGCACCTGATCGTCGTCGCCACGCTGGAGGCGGCGAGCGCGATCCTGCTCGAGGCCGCGCTCTCCTTCCTCGGCCTCGGCGTGCAGCCGCCGCTGCCGTCGTGGGGCCTGATGATCTCGGAAGCCAAGTCGTACATGTTCTTCTCGTTCTGGCTGATCGCGATCCCGGGCGCCGCGCTGGCGGTCCTCATCTTCGCGATCAACCTCGCCGGAGACGGCCTGCGCGACCTGCTCGCGCCCGAGGGGCGGATGTGAGCGCGCTTCCGGAAACCGCTCCCGTCGATGCGGTCCTCGAGGTGCGGGGGCTCAGCGTCGACATCGCGACTCCGCGCGGGTTGCTGCACGCGGTGCGCGACGTGTCGTTCGATGTGAAGCGCCGCGAGACGCTGTGCATCGTGGGCGAGTCGGGTTGCGGCAAGTCGATCACTTCGTTGGCCGTCATGAGCCTGCTGCCGGCGGCCGCGCGGCGGCGCGGAGCACGCTTGTCGCTGCTCGGCGAGGACCTGCTTCAGGCGGCGCCGAAGCGCGTGAACGCGCTGCGCGGCGACCGCATGGCGATGATCTTCCAGGAGCCGATGACGGCGCTGAACCCGGCGTACACGATCGGCGACCAGCTGATGGAGGCCTACCTGCATCATCGCGGCGGCGGGCCGGCCGCGGCACGCGCGCGCGCCGTGGAATTGCTCGGCAAGGTCGGCATCGCCTCGGCCGCGGAGCGCCTGGAACAGTTTCCGCACCAGCTCTCCGGCGGCCTGCGCCAGCGCGTGATGATCGCCATGGCGCTCATGTGCGGGCCGGACCTGCTCATCGCCGACGAGCCCACGACGGCGCTCGACGTGACCATCCAGGCGCAGATCCTGCGGCTGCTCGCCGACCTGCAGAAGGACCTCGGCATCGCGATGGTGCTCATCACGCACGACCTCGGCATCGTCGCACGCATCGCGCACCGCGTGGCGGTGATGTATGCCGGCGAGATCGTCGAGGAGGGCGCGGCCGCCGACGTGTTCGCCTGCCCGCGGCATCCGTACACGCGCGGCCTCATGAGCTGCATCCCGGTGCCGGGGCGCAACCGGCGCGGCGCGCGGCTGGGCACGATCGCGGGCGTCGTCCCGCACCTGGTCGGCGACATCCGCGGCTGCAGCTTCCGCGACCGGTGCGCTTACGCGCGGCCGCAATGCGCCGACAAGGCCCCGCTTCGCGCCGCCGGCGACCATCGCTGGCTGTGCATCCACGAGGAGCTGCCGGCGTGAGCGCGAACGGCGGCGCGCTGATGCAGGCCCACGCGGTCGCGCGTTCGTTCACGCTCGGCGCGAGCTTCTTCCGCAAGGGCCGCGCGCTGCAGGCCGTCAACGGCGTCGATCTCGCGATCCGCCGCGGGGAGGTGCTCGGCATCGTTGGCGAATCCGGGTGCGGGAAGTCGACGCTCGCCCGGATGCTGCTCGGGCTGCTCGAGCCCACCAGCGGCCGCATCGCGCTCGACGGCAGGGACATCGGCACGCTGGGCCGCAAGGCCGTCGCACGCCGCGTGCAGCCGGTCTTCCAGGACCCGTATTCGTCGCTGAACCCGCGCCGCAGCATCGCCTCGATCGTCGCGCTGCCGCTCGACGTGCACGGCATCGGCACCGCGCGCGAGCGGCGCGCGAAGGCGATCGGGATGCTCGAGCGCGTCGGGCTGCCCGCGCGCAACGCCGACAACACGCCGGGGCAGCTTTCCGGCGGACAGCGCCAGCGCGTCGCGATCGCGCGCGCGCTCGTGATGCAGCCCGAGATCGTCATCTGCGACGAGCCCACCTCCGCGCTCGACGTCTCCGTGCAGGCGCAGATCCTCAACCTGCTCATGGACCTGAGGCGGGAGTTCAACCTCACGTACGTCTTCATCAGCCACAACCTCGCCGTGGTCGAGCACATCGCCACGCAGGTGGCGGTGATGTACCTCGGCAAGGTGGTGGAGCAGGCCGACGCGGAAACGCTCTTCCGCGCGCCGCGCCATCCGTACACGCAGGCGCTGCTCGCCTCGGTCCTCACGCCGGAGCCGGGCCTCGGCGTGCCGGACATCGGGCTCGGCCTCGCGTTTCCCGATCCGCTGCATCCGCCCCCGGGCTGCGCGTTCCACCCGCGGTGCGCGCATCGCATGGCGCATTGCGACAGCGTGATGCCGGTGCTGGCGCGAACGGCCGGCGGCAGCGTCGCCTGCCATCTCCACCCACCGGACGGCCAGCCGCGATGAAGAAATCCGCGCTCGGGGATGATTTCGTGCGTCACGTGGTCGACAGCCTGCGCGACCTCGGTCCCGTCGACGTGAAGCGCATGTTCGGCGGCTGGGGCCTCTATCACCAGGGCGTTTTCTTCGCGTTGGTCATGGGGGGGACGCTGTATCTCAAGACCGACGAGCGCAACCGGCCGCATTTCGACCGCAAGGGCCTCGCGGCCTTCACGTTCGAGAAGGGCGGCGAGACCATCGTCACGGCATATCGGGCGGCTCCCGGCGAAGCGCTCGAGGACCGCGCCGTGATGGCGCGATGGGCGCGGGGCGCATACGAAGCGGCATTGCGCAAGGGCGCGAAGCGTCCCGCGCGCCATTCCTGAAGGAATCCACCATGGACCGGTTCGACGAAGCGATCGCGTTCGCGCAATCCCACGAGATCCCATGGCCACGCGACCCGGCGGCCGATCCCGCGCATTGGGGCGTCCACCACGCCGATCCCGCGCCGTTCAACCGCCTGCGCGGGCCGGTGCATCCTCGCGGCGGCGTTTCGGGCGTGATTCGCGTGAACGGCGAGGAAGTGGCCGCCTGGGGCGAGCCCGACCGGTCCGACCAGACCTTCAGCGTCGCGAAAACCTATCTCGCGCTGCTCGCGGGCATCGCCCATGCGCGCGGGCTGCTTTCGCCGGAAGAACGCGTGGGCGAGCGGTTGCCCGGCATCGGCTTCGATTCCGCGCACAACCGCGCGATCACCTGGCAGCACCTGCTCACGCAGACGAGCGAATGGGAGGGGGAATGCTTCGGGATGCCGGACCAGGTCGAGCACTATCGGCGCGTGGCCCATGACCCCAAGCCGCCCGGGGGCAAGAAGGGCGAGCGGCGTGCGCTCTCCGAGCCGGGCACGTATTGGGAATACAACGACGTGCGCATCAACCAGCTCTCGCTCGCGCTGCTGCACCTCTTCCGGCGGCCGCTGCGGCAGGTGTTCCTGGAAAGCGTGCTGGCGCCGATCGGCGGCGGGCGCGATTTCCGCTGGGAGGGTTACGACGACGCGTGGGTCGAGATCGACGGCCAGCGCATGCAATCGGTGCCGGGCGGCACGCACTGGGGAGGCGGCGTGTCGATCAGCGCGCGGGACCAGGCGCGCATCGGCCAGTTGCTGCTGGACGGAGGCACGCACGACGGCCGGCAGGTCCTTCCGGTCGAATGGGTGCAGCGCATGCACACACCCTGCGCGGTGGCGCCTTTCTACGGGTGGCTCACGTGGCTCAATGGCGACGGGCGGCTCTTCGCCGACGCCCCGCGCGCGAGCTGGTTCATGTTCGGCGCGGGCGGCCACATGGTGTGGATGGACCCCGACCACGAAGCGGTGATCGTGGCGCGCTGGCTCGACGGCGCCCACTCCGCGGCGTTCGTGCGCCGCGTGATGCAGGCGATCTGAGCTAGCCGCGCTCCTGCAGCAGCTTTTCCGCCCCGGCGTTGAATCGCGCGGAACCCGCGAGGCTCGAGCCGCCGTCGCACACGACGACGCAGCCGGTGATGTAGGAAGCGAGCGGCGAGGCGAGGAAGATCGCCGCCTGGCCGATGTCGTCCACCGTGCCCATGCGGCCTGCCGGGATGAACCGCACCATCGCATCCTTCGCCTCGGGGCTCGACAGGCGCTTCATGCCCTCGGTGCCCTCGATCGGGCCCGGCACGATGCTGTTCGCGCGGATGCCGTGTGGTCCCCATTCGAGTGCCAGGTTGCGCATCATCATGTCGATGCCGGCCTTGGCCGCGCCCACGTGCACCTGGTAGGCGTGCGGCACCAGCGCCATGCCCGCGGAGATGAAGATGATCGTTCCCTTCGTCTCGCGAAGCTGCGCGAAGGCCGCGCGCGACGCGTTGAAGGATCCGATCAGGTCGATGTCGATCACGGTCCTGAAGCCGTTCGCGGAGAGCTTCTCGGCCTGCACGAGGAAGTTGCCCGCCGCGCCGCAGACGAGGACGTCGATGGGGCCGAGCTCGGCGCGGGTGCGCGCGAAAGCGGCCTCGAGCGCGCCCATGTCCCGCACATCGGCGGCGGCGGCGCAAACGCGCGCGCCGAGCGCGCGCAGCTCCTCGGCCGCGGCGTCGAGCTTCGCCTGCGTGCGCCCGCAGATGCCGACGTTCGCGCCGAGCGCCGCGAAATTCCTCGCGATGCCGAGGTTGATGCCGCTTCCGCCGCCGGTGACGAACACCGTCCTGCCCTTGAAGAGGCCCGGCGCGAAGACGTCAGTGGCGAGCATTCGGCTCAATCCAGCCGCGCGCCCGAGCTCTTCACGACTTTTGCCCATTTCTGCACGTCCTCGCGCAGCAACGCCATGAACTCGTCGGGCGTCATGAGGAGGGGCTCGGCGCCCTGGTCGTGGAAGAAGGCCTGCACCTCAGGCTGGCGCAGGATTTCGTTCACGTCGGCGTTGACCTTGTCGACAACCGCGCGCGGCGTGGCGGCCGGCGCGAGGATGCCCCACCAAGGGTTCACGTCGAAGCTCGGATAGCCCATCTCGGCGATGGTCGGCACGTCGGGCGCGCCGGGGATGCGCTTCGCGCTCGACACCGCGAGCGCGCGCAGCTTGCCGCCGCGGATGAGCTGCATGGCCGAAGGCACGGAGGCGAACGCATTGTCCACCTGGCCGCCCATCACGTCGGTCATGGCCGCCGAGATCGCCTTGTACGGCACGTGCAGCATGTCGATGCCGGCCTCGACCTTCAACGATTCCGACAGCAGGTGGTTGATGGAGCCGCTGCCCGAGGTCGCGTACGTGACCGCGCCGGGGTTCGCCTTGGCGCGCGCGATGAGCTCGGGAAAGGTCTTCACCGGCGAATTGCCGCCGACCACGAGGAAGAAGGGCGTGCGGGCGATCGTGGCGACGGTCTGGAAGTCCTTCACCGAATCGAACGGCAGCTTCGCGTACAGGGTCTGGTTCACCGCCTGCGAGCCCGCATAGGTGACGAGCAGGGTGTAGCCGTCGGGAGCGGACTTCGCCACCGCGTCGGTGCCGACCACGCCGGCGGCGCCCGCCTTGTTCTCGACCACGACCGGCTGGCCCCAGCGCGTGGACAGCTTCTGCCCGAGGTAGCGCGCGAACACGTCGGTTGCGCCGCCCGGTGCCTGCGGCACGACGAGCCTCACGGACTTCGAGGGATAGGTCTGGGCATTCGCGGCGGGCGCGATCGCGAGCGCCGCGCAGAACAGCGCGAGGATTCCCTTCATCGCAATCCTTTCGGGCTCAGGGACGCCACGGCGCGTCGATCTCCTCGATTTCGAGCTTCGCATAGTTCGCGTCGCATCCATGCAGGTGCCAGAGATGCTTGCCCGCCTCGATGTCCGCGCGATACGCACTTTCGCGGGTCGCGCGCTCCACGGCGCGCGCGACGACCGCCGCCGCCTCGGCGCGCGGGATCACGATGACGCCATCGCCGTCGGCCACGACGAGGTCGCCCGGTTCCACGCGCACGCCGGCGCAGACGACGGGCGCGTTCACCGCGCCGGCGCCGGTCTTGGTGGGGCTGCTGGGGCCGATCTTCGTGGACCAGACCGGCGAGCCCATCGCGCGCAGCTCGTCGGTGTCGCGGATGTAGCCGTCCACCACGATGCCGGCGAGGCCTTTCAGCTGCGCGTAGAGGCCCGCCATGTCGCCCCATTGCGCGCCGGATTCCGGCGCCTGCACCACGAGCACGTCGCCCTTCCTCGCGAGGTAGAGCGCGCGATGCATCATGAGGTTGTCGCCCGGCGCGCAGAGCGCCGTGACCGCGGGGCCGGCGATGCGGATGCCGGCGATGAGCGGGCGCATGCGCCAGTCCAGCGTCGCCAGCCGCGCGGCCGTGCCGCCCATCGCCTCGTGCAGGTCCGCCACGCTCGCGCGGGTGGCGAGCGCGCAGGTTGCCGCATCGATGCGATCCACTTGCAGGTACACCCTGGGTCTCATGGCTGCGTCGCTTCTTCCTCAAAGCCCTGGAACGTCGCGAAGTCCGCGAGCGGCGCGCGCTCGGTCGCGAGCCGGTTCACCGCGGCCGTGTCGTCCGCGTAGCCGAGCGCCATGCCGCAGATGACGATTTCGTTCGCGGAAATGCCGAGCGCCTCGCGGATGATCGCGTGGCAGTCGGCGAACGCGGCCTGGGGACACGTGTCGAGGCCTTCGCCGCGCGCGGCGATCATGACCGCGCCGATGAAGATGCCGAGGTCCAGCCACGAGCCGATCTCGAGGTCCTCGTCGAGCGTGAAGATCATGCCGACCGGCGCGTCGAAGAAGTCGAAGTTGCGGCGGCGCTGCTTCTCGCCGGCCTCGAAGTCGCCCTTCTTCACGCCGGCGAGCGCGTAGAGGTCCCAGCCGATCTTGCGCCGCCGCGAGAGGAAAGGCTCGCGCCAGTTGACGGGGTAGTAGTTCCAGTCGCGCCTGAACGCCTTCATTCCCTCGCGGTCGATCGCCTCCTGGATCGCGCGCGAAAGCTCGCGGCGGCGCTCGCCCGCCAGCACCCGCACCTTCCACGGCTGGATGTTGCTGCCGCTGGGGCTGCGCGCGGCGAGCTGCAGGATCTTCCCGACCGTCTCCTGCGGCACGGGATCCGGCCGGAATGCGCGCACCGAGCGGCGCGTGCGGATCGCTTCCTCGACGGACGAATAAATGGGGTCAGACTCCATTTTCGATAATTCAGGTACCTGAATTCCGCTTAATGGAGTCTGACCCCATTTATTCTTCCGCGATGCGGCGCGCGATGAGCATGCGCTGGATCTCGCTCGTGCCTTCGTAGATCTGCGTGATGCGCGCATCGCGGTAGTGGCGCTCGACGGGGAAATCCTCGATGTAGCCGTAGCCGCCGTGCACCTGGATCGCCTTCGAGCAGACGAACTCCGCCATCTCGGAAGCGAAGAGCTTGGCCTGGGACGCTTCCGACAGGCAGGGTACGCCGGCGCTGCGAAGGCGCGCCGCGTGGAGCACGAGCAGGCGCGCGGCGTTGAGCTGCGTCTGCATGTCGGCGAGCATGTTGCCGATGGACTGGTGCTCGATGAGCTTCCGGCCGAACTGCACGCGCTCCTTCGCGTAGGCGCACGCGGCCTCGAATGCGGCGCGCGCGATGCCCACCGCCTGCGCGGCGATGCCGATGCGGCCGCCCTCGAGGTTGGACAGCGCGATGGCGAGCCCCTTGCCGCGCGGGCCGAGCAGCGCCTCGGCGCCCACTGCGCAGCGCTCGAAGTTGACGGCGCACGTGTCCAGCGCGCGCAGCCCCATCTTGTTCTCGGATTTCTGCGGGTGGTAGCCGGGATTGTCCGTGGGAACGATGAACGCCGAGAGGCCGCGCTTGCCGAGCTGCGGATCGGAGACCGCGAAGACGATCGCCACCTTGGCGCGCTGCGCGTTGGAAATGAACTGCTTCGTGCCGTCGAGCACCCAGCCGCCGTCCTTCTCGAGGGCGCGGGTCTTGAGGTTGTTCGCTTCGCTGCCCGCCTGCGGCTCCGTGAGGCAGAAGCACGCGATGGCGCGGCCGCTCGCGAGCTCCGGCAGCCATCGGCGCTTCTGTTCCTCGCTGCCCCACGACAGCACCGAGCCGCAGCCCAGGCCGTTCTGCACGCTCATGAGCGTCGCGGTGGCGGCGCAGCCTGCCGCGATCTCCTCGATCGCGAGGGCATACGCGACGTAATCGCTGGCGGTGCCGCCGAATTCCTCGGGCACCAGCATGCCGAACAGGCCCAGCTCGCCCAGCTTCGCGACGACCGCGTCCGGAATCCAGCCCTGTTGCTCCCATTCGCCCGCGTGCGGCGCGAGCTCGGCGCGCGAGAAGTCGCGCGCCATGTCGCGGATCATCCGCTGCTCGTCGGTGAGCGAATCCGCGTGGATGCGCGTCAGCATCGCCTGCCCTATTTCGACAACTGGTCGGCCTTGTCGAGGTTGTCCTGCGCCTTCTTGTTCAGGTCGTCCTGCATTCCCTTCGCCGTGTCGAGCGGCTTGGTGATCTCGACCTTCGGCTGCTGCGGCTTGCTGCACGCCGCCGCCATCGCGGCGAGCGCGATGGCGGCGACGGCGGCAATGGTCCTCACGCGCGCACCGCTTTCACGCGCTGCCGGATGTCCGCCCTCACCTTGGGGGGAAGGTGAGTCCAGCGAACTCCCGCGACCGCGCCTGCCAGTGCGAGGCAGGCCGGCAGGCTGTTGCGCTCGGGGTGGGCTCGCCGCAGCTGCAGCCATGCGTCCCAGAACCCGACCCGCATGAGCGCTTCGAGCGAGTCGATGCCCACGTTCCTCAGCTCTGCCGCGAGCGTCGGCCCGATGTTGGGCGTCCGCTCGATGGGAGTAATGTCGATCGTCTTCACAGCACCTCCAGTGCGATTGCCGTTCCCTCGCCGCCGCCAATGCACAAGGCGGCGACCCCCTTTTTCAGGCCGCGCTTCTTCAGCGCGTAAATCAACGTGGTGATGATGCGGGCGCCCGTGGCGCCGATGGGGTGGCCGAGCGCCACGGCCCCGCCGTTCACGTTGATCTTGGCGGGGTCGATCCCGATGTCCTTGATCGCGGCCATGGTGACCACGGCGAAGGCCTCGTTCACCTCGAACAGGTCCACGTCGGAGGCCTTCCAGCCGGCCTTCTTCAGGACCTTCTCGATGGCGCCCACCGGCGCCGTGGTGAACCACTCGGGCTCGTGCGCGTTCGAGGCGTAGGCGATCACGCGGGCGAGCGGCTTGGCGCCGCGGGACTTGGCCTCGCTCTCGGTCATCATCACCAGGGCGGCCGCACCGTCGGAGATCGACGAGGAGGTCGCGGCCGTCACCGTGCCGTCCTTGTTGAAGGCCGGGCGCAGCGTGGGGATCTTCTCGATCTTCACGTTGAAGGGCGTCTCGTCATCCTTCACGACTTCCTCGCCCGCGCGGCTCTTCACCGTGACGGGCGCGATCTCCTCGGCGAAGGCACCCGACTTCGAGGCGTT
>DASTGG010000046.1:0-10874 GCA_035719385.1 Usitatibacter sp. | reverse complement strand
TAACCCGGGGACGCACCCCGGGGACGCACCCCCGCACGGGCGCGGCTGCGGCCGGTTACGGGGGTGCGTCCCCGGGGTGCGTCCCCGGGTTGATCTTGGCCTGCACGCGCTGGTCGAAGCGCTCGACGTTCACCACCACGCGCTCGTGCGTGCCCTCGCCGATGAGCTCGCGCTCGTCCTCGGCGCGCACGCGGAAATGGACCGTTCGGCCCTCGATGCGGACGACCTCGGCGGTCGCGCGTACGCGCATTCCCACAGGCGTCGCGGCGACGTGCGAGATATCGAGATGCGTACCGAGGCTCTGGTGGCGCTCGGGTAACGATTGCTCGACCGCGGCGAGCGCGGCCGCCTCGATGAGGTTGATCATCACCGGCGTGGCGAGCACGTGGATGCGCCCGCTGCCGATGCGCGGCGCGGTGTGCTGCTCGCCCACCACCATCTCGGCGGTGCCGACCAGCCCGGTGGGCAGTTTGAGTACGAGGGCCATGGGATCTTCGGCGCTGGGGAATCCGAGATTATCCAACAGGTAGGAAGATTCCTGCCGAACGTCATGGGCGCGTCCGACCCCATTACCGGCCGCGCGGGCCGAACCTCGCCTTCCCGCGGTGCATCTATTGGGTGACAGAGGGGAAAATCATGATCGATACGACGCTGTCCTCGTTCGAACGCGACGTCATCGAGGCCTCGATGGAGGTCCCGGTCCTGCTGGACTTCTGGGCGCCCTGGTGCGGCCCGTGCAAGGCGCTGGGGCCGCTGCTCGAGAAGCTGGAGCGCGACTATGCCGGCCGCTTCAAGCTCGTGAACGTCAATTCCGACACCAACCCCGAGCTCGTGTCCTCCTTCGCCTTGAAGTCGATTCCGTATGTGGTCGCCTTCGTGGACGGCAATGCCGTCGCGCAATTCATGGGCGCGCAGCCCGAGGCCTATATCCGCGCGTTCCTCGACCGGCTCATCCCCAATCCCGGCGAGATCGAGCACCGCAGCGCACGCGAAGCCCTTGCCAAGGGGCAGTTCGGCGTGGCCGAGGACTACCTCAAGAACGCGTTGGCCCTCGACCCCTCGAACGACGGCGCGCGCCTCGACATGATCGGCCTGCTGCTCGATCGCATGGACATCGAGGCCGCCAAGGTGCATTGGCAGATGCTCTCGCCCAAGGCCGCAAACCAGTCGACCTATGCGGCGATGAAGGCGCGATACGACTCCGCGATGAAGGCCGAGACCCTGCCGCCGCCCGACCAGCTCGCGCAGCGCATCGAGGTCGACCCGAACGACCTCGACGCGCGCCTCGATCTCGCCGAGCTGCACATCTCGCGCAAGGACTTCGCTCCCGCGCTCGACCAGCTCCTCGAAATCGTGCGCCGGGACCGCGATTTCAGGGACGACGTTGGGCGCGTGAAGATGCTCGAGGTCTTCGAGATGGCTGCGGCGCAGCCCGAGCTCGTCGACGAATATCGCGGCAAGCTCTCGGTGACCCTCTTCTAGGTTTTCCGTACCCGGCGCGGAGTCGCTTAAGATGCGCGCATGACGGCGCATCCGGTGACCGTTCCCACCGCCCGCTTCGAGCGCACGGCCGACGGGACGCCTTTCTCCCCCGAGTTCCGGGACATCTACCACTCCGCCCAGGGCGGCCTCGCGCAGGCGCGCCACGTCTTCCTCGGCGGCAACGGGCTGCCCGCGCGCTGGGCGGGGCGCGAATGCTTCGTGGTCGTCGAGACGGGCTTCGGCCTCGGTCTCAATTTCCTCGCCACATGGCACGCGTGGAGGCTCGATCCGGCGCGCCCGCGCCGGCTGCATTTCGTCTCCGTCGAGCACCGCCCGTTCACCCGCGACGACCTCGCCGCGGCGCTGGCCGATTTCGAGGAGCTGCAGCCGCTCGCGCGCGCGCTCGTGAACGTCTGGCCGGGACCCATCGCGGGCTTCCATCGCATGCAGCTCGACGCCGGCAACGTGCTGCTCACATTGCTGCTCGGCGACGCGCGCGAGCTGTTGCCGCAGCTCGTGGCGCAGGCCGACGCGTTCTATCTCGACGGCTTCGCGCCCGCACGCAACCCGCAGATCTGGTCGCCCGAGGTGGTTCGCGAGCTCTCGCGCCTCGCCGCGCCCGGCGCCACGCTCGCGACGTGGACGGTCGCGGGCGGCGTTCGCGCGGCGCTCGGCGACGCCGGCTTCGCCCTCGAGAAGCGCGAAGGGTTCGCGGACAAGCGCGAGATGCTCGTCGGCGCGCGCCCCGGCACTCGCAGCGAGGGCGCGGCGCCGGCACGGCACGCCGTCGTGGTGGGCGCGGGGCTCGCCGGTTGCCTCGTCGCCGACCGCATGGCCTCGCGCGGGTGGCAGGTCGAGCTCGTGGACGCGCGCACGGAAGCGAGCGTAAGCGCCGTGGGCGCCGTGCGCCCCGTGGCCAACCTGCGCGATGCCGTGAACGCGCAGATCTCGCGCAGCGCCTTCATGCACGCCCTGCAGTTCTACCGCGCGCTGCAGCACGACGGCTACAAGCTGGCGTGGAACCGGTGCGGCATCCTGCAGCTCGCGGGCGATGACGAGGAAGCGGCGCGCTTCGAGGCCATCGTGCGCTCGCAAGGCTATCCGGCTTCGCTGCTGCAATCCGTGGACGTGGCGGGCGCGCGCGAGCTGGCGGCCTACCCCGTCAATGCAGGCGGCTGGTACTTCCCGGACGGCGCGCTGGTTTCCCCGCGCACCCTGGCCGTCGGCGCGCTCGCCCGCGCCGGCGAGCGCGTTCGCCGCGAGCTCGGCCGCGCCGTGGCGCGGGTGGAACGCGAAGGCTCCTTCTGGCGCGCCCTGGATGCGGACGATCGCCTGATCGCACAGGCGCCCATGCTCGTCCTCGCGAACGCCGGCGACATCGGGCGCCTCATGCCGCAGGCGCGGCTGCGGCTTTCGACCGTGCGCGGGCAGGTGAGCTACCTGCCGCCTTCGCCGGAACGCAGCGTCGCGCGCGTGGTGAGCGGCAACGGCTTCGTGGCGCCGCTGCCCGACGGCGGCCACGCGATCGGCGCCACCTACCAGCACGACGACTTCGACCCGGCGGTGCGCCCCAGTGACCACCGCGAGAACCTGGAGCGCGCCGAATCGCTGCTGCCGGGCTTCACGCACGGGCTGCTGCCGGCGTCTCTCGGCGGCTGGACGGGGTTTCGCACGACCGTGCCCGACCGCCTGCCGATCTTCGGCGAGTCCGCGATCGAGGGCGTGTGCATCGCCGGCGGGCTCGGATCGCGCGGGCTGCTATGGGCGCCGCTGGGCGCGGAGCTGCTCGCCTGCCAGCTCGCCGGGGAGCCGCTGCCGCTTTCGCGCGATCATGCCGGTGCCGTCTCGCCCCTGCGCTTCCTTTCCTGAGCCATGCGCCCCGACATCACCTCGCTCGCCCTCTTCGTCCGCGTCGCGGAGCTGAAGAGCATCACCAAGGCCGCCACCGCGAGCCACATCGCGCTCGCCGCGGCCAGCCGCCGCATCGCCCAGCTCGAGGACCAGCTCGGCGTGCACCTGCTGTTCCGCAGCGCGCGCGGCGTGGAGCTCACGCCTGCCGGGACCGCCCTGCTGGTGCACGCGCGCGAGATGATGGCGCGCCTGGACAGCATGCGCGTCGAGCTGTCGGATTATGCGAAAGGCGGCAAGGGCCTCGTGCGCATGCAGGCCAACGCCTCGGCGCTCGCCCAGTACCTGCCCGCGGACCTCGCGAGCTTCTTCACCGCGCACCCGCAGATCAAGCTCTCGCTCGAGGAGGAGCGCAGCAGCGCGATCGTCGAGGCGCTGCTCGCGGGGCGCACCGACGTGGGCATCGTGATGGAAGGCGCGGCCGACGCCTCCACGCTGCAGCTGTTCGAATACCGCACCGATGTGCTCTGCGCCGTCGCCCCGAAAAAGCACGCGCTGCGCTCGCGCAAGCTCGCCTTCCGCGAGCTGCTCGAGTGCGATTTCATCGGCCTGGAGAGCAACACGGTGATCTCCCAGCTCATGCTCGCCGAGGCGCGGCAGCACGAGATGCCGCTCAAGCTGCGCATCGAGGTGAAGAGCTTCGACGTGGTGCTGCGCATGATCCAGGCCGGATTGGGCATCGGCGTGCTGCCCGAGGCGGCCGCGCGGGCCTTCGCGGGCCCCATGGGCCTGCGCCTCATCTCCCTCACGGACGCCTGGGCCCAACGGCGCATGTTCGTGGCGGTGCGCCAGTATTCCTCCCTCGCCGCCCCGGCCCGCCTCCTCGTCGACCACCTGGTGCCTTCCCGCTAGGCGAAGGCGGGATTGGCGAATTGCCAATTCCCTGTTGCGCCGCAGCAGTGCTCTCATGGGCGTGTTCCAGCTAGGGAACACAACAGAGGAAAACCCATGAATCGCGATCTCGAAGTGCAGCGCATCAAGAAGGACTGGTCCGAGAACCCCCGTTGGCGCGGCGTGAAGCGCGGCTATACCGCGGAAGACGTGTTCCGTCTGCGCGGCACGGTGCAGGTCGAGCATACGCTCGCCCGCCGCGGCGCCGAGAAGCTGTGGCGGCTCATGCAGGAACGCCCCTTCGTCAATTCGCTGGGCGCCATGACGGGCAACCAGGCCATGCAGCAGGTCCGCGCGGGCGTGCCGGCCATCTACCTGTCGGGCTGGCAGGTCGCCGCCGACGCGAACGACAGCCTCGCCATGTACCCCGACCAGTCCTTGTACGCCACCACGAGCGTGCCGACCGTGGTCAAGCGGATCAACAACGCGCTGCAGCGCTGCGACCAGATCGACCATGCCGAGGGCAAGCACGAGATCGACTGGTTCGCCCCGATCGTGGCCGACGCCGAAGCCGGATTCGGCGGCGTGCTGAACGCCTTCGAGCTGATGAAATCCATGATCGAGGCCGGGGCCGCCGGCGTGCACTTCGAGGACCAGCTCGCCTCGGTGAAGAAGTGCGGGCACATGGGCGGCAAGGTGCTGGTGCCCACGCAGGAAGCGGTGCAGAAGCTCGTCGCGGCGCGCCTCGCGGCCGACGTGATGGGCGTGCCGACGATCGTCCTCGCGCGTACCGACGCCGAGGCCGCCGACCTGATCACCGCCGACGTGGACGAGCGCGACCGCCCCTTCGTCACCGGCGAGCGCACCCCCGAGGGCTTCTTCCGCACGCGCAAGGGCTTCGACCAGGCGCTCGCGCGCGGCATCGCCTACGCCGAGTACGCCGACCTCGTCTGGTGCGAGACCGGCACGCCCGACCTGGACTTCGCGCGCCGCTTCGCCGAGGGCGTGCAGAAGGTGCACCCCGGCAAGATGCTCGCGTACAACTGCTCGCCGTCGTTCAACTGGAAGAAGAACATCGACGACGCGACCATCGCGAAATTCCAGCGCGAGCTGGGCGCCATGGGCTACAAGTTCCAGTTCATCACGCTGGCGGGCTTCCACGCGCTCAACTACTCGATGTTCGACCTCGCGTGGGGCTACGCGCGCAACAACATGAGCGCCTTCGTCGAGCTGCAGCAGAAGGAGTTCGCTGCCGCCGAGCGCGGGTTCACCGCGGTGAAGCACCAGCGCGAGGTGGGCACCGGCTACTTCGACGAGGTCACCCAGGTGATCCAGGCGGGCAAGTCCTCCACCACGGCGCTGCACGGCTCGACCGAGGACGAGCAGTTCTTCCCGACCGCCACGCCGATCGAGAACGCCCGGCTCGGCAAGGCGGCCGCCGCCGACTGATCTCCCGAAAGCAAGTTCCACGGCCAGGCCTTCGCATTTTGCGAAGGCTTGGTTGCCCTTTTACCAATTCCAGCTCTCGCGCGCGCGATGGTCTGATTCGGATATGACCGGCTTCGGCCCTTGGAGAACCCCATGAAAAGAGACAACCTTCCCATCCCGCACGTGAAGCTGCCGGCCGGAATGCCGGAGTCCTACCACTCGATCCTCACGCCCGACGCCGTCGCCTTCGTGGCCGAGCTGCACAGCCGCTTCGAGGCCCGCCGCCGCGAGCTCATGCACGCCCGTGCGGAGCGCCAGGCGCGCCTGAACGCCGGCGAGGAGCTCCGCTTCCTGGACGAGACGAAGTCCGTCCGCGAGGCGCAGTGGACCGTGGGGCCGATCCCCGCGGACCTTCAGGACCGCCGCGTCGAGATCACGGGACCGGTCGAGCGCAAGATGATCATCAACGCCCTCAACTCGGGCGCCAGCACGTTCATGGCGGACTTCGAGGACTCCCTCACGCCGACCTGGGACAACCTCATGCAGGGGCAGGTGAACCTGCGCGAAGCCGTGGACGGCTCCATCAGCTTCCGCAGCCCCGAAGGCAAGGTCTACCAGCTGGGCGAGAAGCTCGCGACGCTCATCGTGCGGCCGCGCGGCTGGCACCTCCTGGAGCGCAACGTGCTGGTGGACGGCGACCCGGTCTCCGGCGCCATCTTCGACTTCGGCCTGTTCTTTTTCCACAACGCGAAACGCCTCCTCGAGCGCGGCAGCGGCCCGTACCTCTACCTGCCGAAGATGGAATCGCACCTCGAGGCGCGCCTCTGGGACGAGATCTTCACGGAATCCGAGAAGCGCCTCGGCGTGGCGCACGGCTCGATCAAGGCCACGGTGCTCATCGAGACGCTCCCCGCCGCCTTCGAGATGGACGAGATCCTGTACGAGCTGCGCGACCATGCGGCGGGCCTCAACTGCGGCCGCTGGGACTACATCTTCAGCACCATCAAGAAGCTGCACGCGCGCAACTTCGTCTTCGCGGACCGGGCCATGGTGACGATGACCAGCCCGTTCCTGCGTGCCTACTGCCAGCTGCTCGTGCAGATCTGCCATCGCCGCAACGCCTTCGCGATGGGCGGCATGGCCGCGCAGATCCCGATCAAGGGCGATGCCGCCGCGAACGAAGCGGCCATGGCGAAGGTGATCGCCGACAAGGAACGCGAGGCGGGTGACGGCTTCGACGGCACCTGGGTCGCGCACCCGGGCCTGGTGCCGGTCGCCAAGGCCGTGTTCGACCGCATGATGCCGCAGCCCAACCAGGTGGATCGCAAGCGCGACGACGTGAACGTGACGGCGGCGAACCTGCTCGAGTTCGCGCCCGAGCGGCCGATCACGGAAGCGGGCCTGCGCACCAACATCAACGTGAGCCTGCAGTACATCGGCTCGTGGCTGGGCGGCCAGGGTTGCGTGCCGATCAACCACCTGATGGAAGACGCGGCGACCGCGGAGATCTCGCGCTCGCAGATCTGGCAGTGGATCCGCAGCCCGCGTGGATTGCTGACGGACGGGCGCAAGGTCACGCTCGACATGTTCCGCGAGCTGCTCGCCGAGGAGCTGCGCAAGGTGTCCGCGATGCCGGGCGCGCGCGAATCGCGCTTCGACGAGGCGGCGTGGCTGCTCGACCGGCTGGTTTCGAGCGACGAGTTCCTCGAGTTCCTCACGGAGCCGGCCTACGACATGATCTCGTCGGAAAAGGGACCCGGCGCGGAAGCGATGGCGGCCTGACGGGCATCACGGTAACGAAAGGCCCCTCCACGCGGAGGGGCCTTTTCATTTGCGACGGGTGCCTGATACAACGCTCATGATGTAACGGCCTGGCGGGCCAGCCGCCCGCGAGCGCGCCCCGATCATGCGACGCTCGCGGCGGCGGGCAGCCGGTAGTCGGCGAACTGGCGGCGCAGGGTCATCTTCGAGATCTTCCCGGTGGCGGTGTGCGGGATCTCGTCCACGAAGACGACGTCGTCGGGCACGGCCCACTTCGCCACCTTGCCCTGGTAGTAAGCGCGCAGCGATTCCTTCGTCACCTCGGCGCCCGGCTTCTTCACCGCGATGAGCAAGGGGCGCTCGGACCACTTCGCGTGCTTCACGCCGATCACCGCGGCCTCCAGGATCGCGGGATGCCCCACGGCCACGTTCTCGAGCTCGATCGAGCTGATCCACTCGCCGCCCGACTTGATCACGTCCTTGGCGCGGTCGGTGATCTGCAGGTATCCGTCGGGATCGATGGTGCCCACGTCGCCGGTCGGAAACCACCCGTCGACCAGCGGGTCGCCGCCCTCGCCGCGGTAATACTCGCGCAGGATCCACGGCCCCTTCACCTGGAGCTCGCCGAACGCCACGCCGTCGTGCGGCAACGGCTGGCCGCCGGCATCGACGATCCTCATGTCCACGCCGTAGAGCGGACGGCCCTGCTTGAGCGCGAGCCTGTGGCGCTCGTCCGCGGACAGCGCGTCGTGCTTGGACTTGGGCGCGTTCACCGTGCCCACGGGACTCATCTCCGTCATGCCCCACCCGTGCCGCACCTCGAGGCCGAACTCGTCGCGCAGGGTCTTCAACATCGCCTCCGGAAGCGCGGCGCCGCCGACGATCGTCATGCGCAGCGAGGAGAACCTGAGCCCGTGCTGCTTCATGTAGTGGATGAGGTTCAGCCACACGGTCGGCACGCCCGTCGAGAGCGTGACCCCTTCGCGCTCCATGAGCTCGTGGAGGCTCGCGCCGTCGAGGCCGGGACCGGGCAGCACCAGCTTCACGCCGACCATCGGGGCGCCGTAAGGCATGCCCCATGCGTTCACATGGAACATCGGAACCACGGGCAGGAGCACGGTCCGGGAAGAGAAGCACGCCGCGTCGGGTATCGCGTTCGCCCACGCGTGCAGGACGCTCGAGCGATGGCTGAAGAGCACGCCCTTCGGATTGCCGGTCGTGCCCGACGTGTAGCATAGCCCCGCGGCGGCGTTCTCGTCGAAGACGGGCCACTCCAGCGCGTCGCTCTCGGCGGCGAGCAGCTCCTCGTAGCACAGCAGGTTGCCCACGCCGATCGAGGGCATGTGCGCGCGGTCCGTCATGGCGATCCAGCCCTTCACGCGCGGGCACGCGGGCGCGAGCTTCCCGACCAGCGCCGCGAAGGTGATGTCGAAGCAGACGTAGGCATCGTCGGCATGGTTCACGATGTAGACGAGCTGCTCCGGGAAAAGCCTCGGGTTCACCGTGTGCACGATCGCCCCGATGCCGGAGACCGCGTAGTACAGCTCGAAGTGGCGGTAGCCGTTCCAGGCCAGGGTCGCCACGCGGTCGCCCTCGCCCACGCCGAGCCGGCGCAGCGCGTTCGCCAGCCGCCGCGTGCGCGCGTGCGCCTCGCGGTACGTGTGGCGGTGGATCGTGCCCTCGCAGGTCCGCGACACGATCTGCGTATCGCCGTGGAAGCGGTCGGCATGGCGCAGCAGGGACGAGATCATCAGCGGCGTTTCCTGCATCAGACCGCGCATGGCGCCTCTCCTTGTAAAGGGCCCGGGACGTCATTAGCATCGGCTACCCGAGCGCGCCCGGCAAGACCGGGACCGCCGTCTCCTGGAGGAGCCTGCCATGCATGACCGTGTCCGCCGCACCGTCCTGGCCGTCCTCGCGGCCAGCGTTTGCCTCGCCGCAAGCCTCGCGCAAGCCGACCTCAAGCTCGCCTTCATCGACCCCCTGTCCGGGGGAGCCGCGAGCGCCGGCGTGAACGCCCAGAAGCACATGGCGCTGTTCATCGACCGCATCAACGCGGCGGGGGGCCTGAACGGCGAGAAGCTCGAGCTGCTCTCGTACGACAACAAGGTGAGCCCGCAGGAGTCGCTGATCGTGCTGAAGAAGGCGATCGACGAGGGCGCGCGCATCATCGTGCAGGGCAACGGCAGCTCCGTGGCACACGCGATCACCGACGCGGTGCTCAAGCACAATGAGCGCAACCCGGGCAAGGAGGTGCTCTTCTTCAACTACGCGGCGATCGACCCGGCGCTCACCAACGAGAAGTGCAACTTCTGGCATTTCCGCTTCGATGCCGACGTCGACATGAAGATGCAGGCGCTCACCGACGACATCGCCAAGAACCGCAACATCCACAAGGTCTACCTGATCAACCAGGATTACTCCTTCGGCAAGGCGGTCGCGGCGGCGGCGCACAAGATGCTCGCGGCCAAGCGCCCCGACATCCAGATCGTGGGCGACGAGCTGCATCCCCTGCAGAAGGTGCAGGATTTCTCGCCCTACATCGCGAAGATCAAGGCTGCGGGCGCCGACACGGTGATCACCGGCAACTGGAGCAACGACATGCTGCTCCTCTTCAAGGCGGGCCACGACGCCGGCCTCAACGTGAACTGGTACACCTACTACGGCGGCGGCCTGGGATCGGTGCCGGCGATCGGCAAGGACGGCGTGGGCCACCTCAAGCAGGTCACCGAGCACCACAAGAACGTGGTGCCGCAGCTGCTGCCCGAGGAAGCGGCCTTCCACCAGCGCTTCACCGACAAGTCCGACGAGCTCTATTACTGGCGCGTGCGCAACATGTTCGCGATGCTCGAGGCGGCGGCGAAGAAGGCGGGCTCGAACGACCCCGTGAAGCTCGCGCGCGCCCTCGAGGGGCTCAAGCTCGACACGCCGCTGGGTCCCATGGAGATGCGCGCCGACAACCACCAGCTCCTGCAGCCGATCTTCGTCTCGACGCTGTCCGACAAGGCGAAGTACGACGTCGAGGGCACCGGGCTCGGCTTCATCACGGACGTGAAGCTCGACGCGGCCAAGACGGCGCTGCCGACGACCTGCAAGATGCAGCGGCCGTGAACCCGGGGTGCGTCCCCCTGGTTACCCATGGAAATCCTCACCTTCTCGCTGCTGAACGGCGCGGTCTACGGGCTGCTGCTGTTCATGCTCTCGGCCGGGCTCACGCTCATCTTCAGCCTGATGGGCGTGCTCAACTTCGCCCATGCCAGCGTGTTCATGCTGGGAGCGTACTTCTCGTGGCAGATCGGGCGCTGGATCGGCTTCTGGCCCGCGCTCGTCGTCGCCCCGCTGCTGTGCGGGCTCGTGGGCGCCGCGGTCGAGCGCTTCGGCCTGCGGCGGCTGCATCGCCAGGGGCACGTCGCCGAGATCCTCTTCACGTTCGGGCTCGCCTACGTGATCGCGGAGATCGTGGT
>DASTGG010000045.1:0-11407 GCA_035719385.1 Usitatibacter sp. | reverse complement strand
CACCGTGATGCATTGCCAGGTGAAGGGCGCGTGGATGCCGGTGCCGATCGCCTTCGAGAACGCCTCCTTCGCCGCCCAGCGCTTGGCGAGGTGGCTGCCCTTGGCGGCGGTCTTGTCGAAGCGCGTGCGCTCGGCCGGCGTGAGCACGCGGTTCACGAACCGGTCGCCGAACCGGCGGAGCGTCTTTTCGATGCGATCGATCGAGACGACGTCGGTTCCGATCCCGACGATCATCTGGCGGCCTCGTGGCGCGCCGCCGTCATGAGCGCCTTCATCTCGCGCACCGCCTCGCGCATGCCGACGAACACCGCGCGGCTCACGATCGCGTGGCCGATGTGCAGCTCGCGCACGCCGGGCAGCGCGGCGACCGGCTCCACGTTGAAGTAGTTGAGCGCATGGCCCGCATTGAAGCGCATGCCGTGCGCGCGGATCGCCTCGCCCGCGCGGGCGATCTTCGCCAGCTCCGCCTGCACCGGCGCGCTTTCGGCATCGCGCCCCTTCGAGTGGAAAACGTGGGCGTAGGGGCCGGTGTGGAGCTCGCACACGCGCGCGCCGATGCGGTGGGCCGCCTCGACCTGCGCGATTTCCGCATCGATGAAGACGCTCGTTACGATGCCCGCGTCCGCGAGCTTCGCGACCGCATCCTTCAGGCGCTTTTCCTGGGCGACGATGTCGAGCCCGCCCTCGGTGGTCACTTCCTGCCGCCCCTCGGGCACGAGCATCGCCATCTCCGGCTTGATGCCGCGGGCGATGCGCACCATCTCGTCGGTCGCCGCCATCTCGAGGTTCAGCTTGATGTGCGTGAGCTCGCGCAGGCGCCGCACGTCCTCGTCCTGGATATGCCGGCGATCCTCGCGCAGGTGCACGGTGATGCCGTCCGCGCCGCCCAGGTGCGCTTCCACGGCGGCCCACACCGGGTCCGGCTCGTAAGTGCGCCGCGCCTGGCGGATCGTGGCGACGTGGTCGATGTTGACACCCAGCTCGATCATGATCCTGGTTCTCGCCCGGGCTCGTCGATGCGCTGCAGGTCGCGCACCAGCGCGCGGGTCGCGAGCTCCTGGCCGTTCAGGGAATGGTGGATGAGCAATCGCATGAGCTGCTTGGCCTGCGCGATCGTCACCGGATCTTCGAATCGTCCACGCGCGAGGTCGAGCAGCGTGAGACCCCGCAATTTTACCGCATTCGACGGCGCCTCCCCTTCGTGCGGCGCCACGATGGGCCCGCGCTCCACCACGTACCAGTAATCGTGCTGCGCCTCGATGGGCGCCTGCGTGGCCGCTTCCCGCGCGAGCTCGACCGCGTAGCCGAGCTCCTGCAGCAGCGCGAGCTCGAAGCGCCGCAGGATCGGCTCGATGTCGCGCGGCGGCGCGGGCTCGCTCACGCCCGCGGGGCGCGCGGCGAGGCGCGAGAGCGCGCGCAGCTGCGAGATGGCGGCGTCGTAGGCGGCGAAGAGGCCCTCGTGCGGATCGTCGCGCGTCGTGAGCTTGAGCAGCAGCTCGTTGAGATAGAACGCCGAGAGCAGCGCGGGACCGGCCAGCGGCGTGGCCGGCGTCGCGGGCTCCGCCGTCTTCAGCGTGCGCAGCTCGCCGCGGCCGAACCAGTCGAGCTCCAGCGGCTGGAAGGGCACGAGCACGCTGCGGCTCGCGGATCTCGGCCGGCGCGCACCCTTGGCCACGAGCCCGAGCCGCCCGTGCTTCTCCGTCCAGACCTGGAGGATCAGGCTGGTTTCGCGGTACGGGTAGGTATGCAGGACGTAGCCTCGGTCCATGGCGGTGTGATTGGGTCCCGGACTATCGCTGCGATTGCAGCATCCGGGATGACATTACTGCGATTGCAGCATCCGGGATGACATTACTGCGATCGCGGCATCCGGGATGGCTACCTGTACCCGAGCTGGCGGAGAGCCGCGTCGCTGTCGGCCCAGCCGCTCTTCACGCGCACGTGGGTTTCGAGGTACACCTTGCCGCCGAAAAGCGCTTCCATGGCGTGGCGCGCCTCGGTGCCGATGCGCTTGAGCGTCGCGCCCTTCTCGCCGATGACGATGGCCTTGTGGCCCGGCTTGTCCACGTAGATGACGGCGTTGATGCGCCGCAGGCTGCCCTCGACCTCGAAGGCTTCGATGTCCACCGCGATCGAATACGGCAGCTCGTCGCCCAGCAGGCGGAAGATGCGCTCGCGCACCAGCTCGGCGGCGAGGAAGCGCTCCGGGCGGTCGGTGATGTCGTCTTCCTCGTAGATGGGGGGCTGCTCGGGCAGGTGCTTGCGGATCTCCTCGAGGAGGTCGCGGACCTGCGTGCCCTTCTCCGCGCTCACCGGCACCAACGCCGCCCAGTCGCGCTTCTTCGCGAGATCGGAGAGCGCGGCGAGGACCTTCGCCTTGTCCGCGGCGCGATCGACCTTGTTCAGCACGAGGATGGCCGGCACGTTGGCGGGCAGCAGCTCGAAGACCGGCGTGTCGCGCTCGTCCCAGCCGGAGGCCTCGATCACGAACACGATCACGTCCACCTGCCCCAAGACCTGGCCCACGGTGCGGTTCATCTCGCGATTGAGCGCGTTGCGGTGCTGCGTCTGGTAGCCGGGCGTGTCGACGAAGATGAACTGCGAGCGCTTGTCGGTGAAGATGCCCTGGATGCGGTGGCGCGTGGTCTGCGCCTTGCGCGAGGTGATCGCGACGTGCGCGCCGACGATGCGATTGAGCAGGGTCGACTTGCCCACGTTGGGCCTGCCGACGATCGCCACCATCCCGGTGCGGAATCCCGCCTTCGCCTTCATTTGCGCTTCGCCGGTTTCTCCAGCTTCGCCAGCACCGCCTCGGCCGCCGCCTGCTCGGCCGCGCGGCGGCTCGTGCCCTGGCCGGTGGCGGCGAGCCCGAGGTCGTCGACGCGGCACTCGACCGTGAACGTCTGGTCGTGCGCCTCGCCTTCGGTGCGCTGCACCGAGTAGCGCGGCAGCGCGAGCTTGCGCCCCTGCAGGTGCTCCTGCAACGCCGTCTTCGGGTCCTTCGCGACCGGCAGCCCTTCCGTGCTCTCGAGCCGCTCGCCCAGGAGACGCTCGACCGCGGTGCGCACCGCCTCGAAGCCGCCGTCGATGTACAGCGCCCCGAGGAGCGCCTCGAGCGCGTCGGCGAGGATCGAGGGACGCCGGAAGCCGCCGCTCTTCAGCTCGCCTTCGCCCAGCCTCATCACGTCGCCCAGCCCGAGATTCGCTGCGACCTCGGACAGCGTCGACTGGTTCACGAGCGCGGCGCGAAGCCGGGACAGGTCGCCCTCCGGCCGGCGCGGGAAGCGTTCGTACAGGAGCGTGGCGACGGCGCAATTGAGCAGGCTGTCGCCCAGGAACTCGAGGCGCTCGTTGTGCGGCGTGCCGTAGCTGCGGTGGGTGAGGGCCTGGCGCGCCAGCTCGGGCTTGGCGAATGGGCGGCCCAGCCGGCGCTCCAGCTCGGCGAGGCCCTCGAAAGGCTCGCCGCCGCGCGCCTTGCGACTCACTTGGCCGTCGTCACCGCGAAGTCGAGGCAGGCGCTCGCGTTGTAGATCAGCGGGACCTTCACCGACCACGCGGCCGAGACCACCGTCTCGCCGCCCTCCTTGGTGATCTCGAGGTCATCGCTGCGCAGGCTCTTCACGTCCTCGATGGCGTTGCGCCGGTCGTAGGCCGCGCGGATGTCGCGCACGGTGCCCTTGGTGTCGCCCGCCTGCTCCATCGATGCGAATATCTTCTTCACCGCGAAGTACTCGAGGTAGGCCGGCAGCAGCTTGGCCGCCAGCAGGCCGAAGAAGCCGAGGATCGCGAGCCAGAAGATCAGCCCCATCAACGAGACGCCGCGCTCGTTCCGCATGAATTCCCCTTTTCCGCGAACCGTGAGTCGCTTGTTGTTCTACTCGATGCCGCTGCCGATGCGCTTGAAGTCGCCGAAATTCATCCACACGAGGAACGCGCGGCCCTTGATGTTCTCGTCGGGCACGAATCCCCAGTAACGGCTGTCGCTGCTCTGGTCCCGGTTGTCCCCCATCATGAAGTACTCGCCCGGGGGCACCGTGCAACTGAAGCCCTCGTCATTGTAGTCACAATTGTCTCGATGGGCGAATTGCCGCACCTGCGCGAGATCGACCGGAGGCTGCGCGGGAACGATCATCATCTGGTGCGTGTGCTCGCCGATCTTCTCGCTGAACGTCGGCAGCCGCAGGTAGTTGAGCTCCGAGTCCGTGTAGAAGCCGGCAGCCTGCACCGGCACCGGCTCGCCGTTGATCGTGAGGCGCTTGCCGCGGTACTGGACCTTGTCGCCCGGCGTGCCGATGACGCGCTTGATGTAGTCGACGGTGGGATCGGCGGGATACCGGAACACGACCACGTCGCCGCGGCGGATCGGGTCGATGTCGATGATCTTCCGGTTGACGACCGGAAGCCGGATCCCGTAGGTGTACTTGTTCACGAGGATGAAGTCGCCGACCAGCAGCGTGGGCTTCATCGACCCCGACGGGATCTTGAACGGCTCGACCCAGAACGAGCGGATCAGGAACACCACGACGATCACCGGGAAGAACGCGCGCGCCATGTCGACGACGACCGGCTCCGGCACGTCCGAGGCGCGGCGCGGGCGCGCGAACTTCGCGTCGAAGAGCCAGATGAGGCCCGTGATCACCGCGGCCAGCAGCAGCACCGCGGCGAAGTCGGTGAACTTGAGCAGCAGGCCCATCACGGCGATGAACAGGACCGGCCAGGCGACTTCCAGCAGCCCCTTGCGCGCGTCCGAGCGCCCGCCGGCCCGCGTGGCGATGAAGTCCCAGCCGATCACCGCCGTGCTGCCCGCGGCCGCGATCATCGCGATCATTTCCCAGTCGAGACCACCTTGTGGCATCTACGCTCCGCTCCGATTGAATCGAAAACCCGAAACGCGGGGGAAAAGAGTCGTGCGTTCCAGCTTTTCGCCTTTCATTTCGATTCGACCTGCAGGATCGCCAGGAAGGCCTCCTGGGGAATCTCCACCGAACCCACCTGCTTCATGCGCTTCTTGCCCGCCTTCTGCTTCTCCAGCAGCTTGCGCTTGCGCGTGATGTCGCCGCCGTAGCACTTGGCGAGCACGTTCTTGCGCAGCGCCTTGATGTTCTCGCGGGCGATGATATCGGCACCGATGGCGGCTTGCACGGCGACGTCGAACATCTGCCGCGGGATGAGCTCGCGCATGCGGGTGGCCAGGTCGCGGCCGCGGTAGCGTGCGGTCTCGCGGTGCACGATGAGCGAGAGCGCGTCCACGCGATCGCCGTTGATCAGGATGTCCAGCCGCACGAGGTCGCCCGCGCGGAATTCGCGGAACTCGTAGTCGAGGGAGGCATAGCCGCGCGAGCAGCTCTTCAGCTTGTCGAAGAAGTCCATCACGACCTCGTTCAGCGGCAGGTCGTAGGTGAGGATCACCTGGCGGCCGACGTACTGCATGTTCACCTGCGCGCCGCGCTTCTGCGTGCACAGCGTGATGACCGGCCCCACGTACTCCTGCGGCATGAGGATCGTCGCGCGGATGATCGGCTCGCGGATCTCCTCGATCTTCGAGGGATCCGGCAGCTTCGAGGGGTTCTCGATCTCCGTGACCTCGCCGTCCTTCGTGAGCACCTGGTACACCACGGTCGGCGCCGTGGTGATGAGCTCCATGTCGTACTCGCGCTCGAGCCGCTCCTGCACGATGTCCATGTGCAGCAGCCCGAGGAAGCCGCAGCGGAAGCCGAAGCCCAGCGCCTGCGAGGTCTCGGGCTCGAAGCGCAGGCTCGCGTCGTTGAGCTGCAGCTTGGTGAGCGCGTCGCGCAGCGCCTCGTACTCGTTCGATTCGACGGGATACAGGCCCGCGAACACCTGGGGCTGGATCTCCTTGAAGCCCGGCAGCGGCTCGGCCGCGGGACTGTCCGCGCTCGTGACCGTGTCGCCGACCTTCGCCTCGTTCAGCTCCTTCACGCCGGCGATGATGAAGCCCACCCCGCCCGCCGCGAGCGCATCGCGCTGCACCGACTTGGGCGTGAAGACGCCGACCTGCTCGCACAGGTGCACCGCGCCCGTGGCCATCAGCTTGATGCGCTCCTTGGGCTTGAGCGTCCCGTCCACCACGCGCACGAGCATCACCACGCCCACGTAGTTGTCGAACCACGAGTCGATGATGAGCGCCTTCAGCGGCGCCGCCGGATCGCCCTTGGGCGGCGGGATCCTCGCGATCACCGCCTCGAGCACGTCGTCGATGCCCTCGCCCGTCTTGGCGCTGCAGCGCACCGCATCGTCGGCGTGGATGCCGATCACGTCCTCGATCTCGTGGATCACGCGCTCGGGCTGGGCGCTCGGCAGGTCGATCTTGTTCAGGACCGGTACCACTTCCACGCCGAGCTCCGTGGCCGTGTAGCAGTTGGCCACGGTCTGCGCCTCGACGCCCTGCGAGGCGTCCACCACGAGGAGCGCGCCCTCGCACGCCGACAACGACCGCGAGACCTCGTAGGAAAAGTCCACATGGCCCGGCGTGTCGATGAGGTTGAGCTCGTACTCGCGGCCGTCGCGCGCCTTGTAGCGCAGCGCCGCGGTCTGCGCCTTGATCGTGATGCCGCGCTCGCGCTCCAGGTCCATGGAGTCGAGCACCTGGGCTTCCATCTCGCGCGACGAAAGGCCCCCGGTGCGCTCGATCAGCCGGTCGGCAAGCGTGGACTTGCCGTGGTCGATGTGCGCGATGATGGAGAAGTTGCGGATGTGATCCATTAAATCAAAAGGCCACCGGAGGTGGCCTCTCTGATCGGTGCCTTGCGCCGTTGATCGGCAGCCCCGATGCATGCCCTGATCGGTGCCTTGCGCCGTTGAGCGGCAGCCTCGCCGTCCGCTCCGACGGCCGCCCCGCTGCATGCCGTTTGCAGCATCGCATTCTATGGTCGGTGCCTTGCGCCGTTGAGCGGCAGCCTTTGCTGTCCGCTCCAACGGCCGCCCGCTGCATGCCGTTTGCAGCATCGCATTCTACTTCATCCGCGCTAGTCGCGCATCCACCGCTTCCCCGTCGAGGAAGTAATGGCAGATCTCGCGGTCGCCGTCGAGGAGCACGGGCACCTTGTCCCCCCATTTCTCCTCGAGCCGCGGGTGGGCGTCCACGTCCACCACCTCGATGTCGAAGTCATAGCGGCCCTGGAACTGCTTCAGGGCCGCTATGAGCTCCTCGCAAAGATGGCAGTACTCGCGTGAAAGGACCGTGAGCTTCGGCCTCACTCGCCGTCGGGCCGGAACGTCACGTAGCGCGTGCCCTGGTCGTCCTTGATGAGCAGCGCCACCGGCTTCTTCGGATCGAGCTTCGCGACCGCGTCGTTGAAGGCCTTGACGTTCGGCGTATCGACGTTGTTCACCCGCATGATCACGTCCCCCGGCCCGATGCCGGCGGCCTGGGCGGGACCGTCGGACGCTTCCACGACCACGCCCGCGTTCACCTTCATCGCCTTCTTCTGCTCGGCGGTGAGCTCGCCCACCGCAAGCCCGAGCTTGCCCGGCTTGGCGGCTTCCTTCTTCGGCTTGGCGCTCGCGGCCTTGGTGGCGTCCTCGTCCTTGAACTCGCCCACCATGATGGTCACGTCGCGCGACTTGCCGTTGCGGAAGACGGTGAGGTTCGCCTTGGAGCCCGGCTTCATGCCGCGGATGGTGCGCGACAGGTCGGCGGAACCCTCGACGGCGCGCCCGTCGATCTTCGTGATCACGTCGCCCACCTCGAGGCCGGCCTTCGCCGCCGGCGAGCCCTCCTCGACGTTGCTCACCGCCGCGCCCTGCGTGCCGGCGAGGCCGAGGCTCTCGGCGAGGTCCTTGTTCACGTTCTGGATGCCCACGCCGATGCGTCCGCGCGTCACGTGGCCCGTCTTGATGAGCTGCTCGGCGACGTTGTAGGCGTAGTCGATCGGGATCGCGAACGAGATGCCGGCGAAGGCGCCCGTGCGCGAGAAGATCTGCGAGTTGATGCCGATCACCTCGCCGCGCATGTTGAGCAGCGGCCCGCCGGAGTTGCCCGGGTTCACCGCGACGTCGGTCTGGATGAACGGCACGGCATCGAGGTTCGGGTCCTGCGACAAATTCTCGCGGCTCTTCGCGCTCACGATGCCCGCGGTCACGGTGTTGCTGAAGCCGAAGGGCGAGCCGATCGCGATCACCCATTCGCCCACGCGCAGCTTGTTCGTGTCGCCGATCTTGACCGTCTGCAGGTTCTTGCCTTCGATCTTCACGACCGCGACGTCGCTGCGGGTGTCGGCGCCCACGAGCTTCGCCTTGAATTCACGCTTGTCGGCGAGGCGGACGTTGATCTCCTCGGCGTTCTCCACCACGTGCGCGTTCGTCACGACGTAGCCGTCGGGAGAGACGATGAAGCCCGAGCCCAGCCCGAAGGGGCGAAGCGGCCCGCGCGGCGCGGGCGGCTGCTGCTGTCCGCGCGGACCGCGCGGGTTGGGCTGCTGCTGCTGGTCGGGCGGCATGAACCGGCGGAAGAACTCGAAGAAGGGGTCGTCCTCGGAGAGCCCGGGCACCTGCTGGCGCGGGGCGCGGGTCTGGGTGCTGATGTTGACGACGGCGGGCCCGTATTTCTCGACGAGGTCCGCGAAATCCGGCAGGACCTGCGCCGCCGCCGGGCCTTTCTCGGCCATGTTCTGTTTCGGGCCCAATGGCGGTTGCGGCTGCTGCGCCTGCGCCGGGGCCAACCCGAGCGCCAGCACGGCGCCGAGGAATGAAGCCAGCAATCGATTCATGTGTATGTCCCTGTTTTCTGGATACGCCGCGGCCGGGCGGCCGCTTCCCCTGAGATGGGGCCGACCGGAAAAAATTTCCAGCCGGCCCGTGATTATCGTCGAGCGACGCTGCGGGCGATTTTCTCGGCCGTGGCGAGCGGTACCTCGCCGAGCACGGTCACCAGCTGGTCGCCCATGGGCCGGACGAAGAACGTGGTGGTGCCTTCCTCGGTCGCGGCTTCGGTGGTGCGCGCGGGCGCCGCGTTGGGCTCGATGAAGACGGAAACGCTGGCGACGCCGTCGGTATAGACCAGGTGCGAGACGGGCTGGGCGCGGCCGGGCAGCGTGCGCCTGAGCTCGGTGACCTTCTGGAAGCCCTTCGGCGCGTCGGCCACGATCCAGCCGGTATCCACGCTCTTCGCCTCGTCGCGGGGCTGGGCGTCGGTGGTCCAGCGCTTCACGCGCGCCTCGAAGATCGACTTCACGTCGTTTCGGGCGACATGCGGGCCGAGCCTGAGGTCGGTGAAGGTGTACTGCTCGATCACGTGGCGCTGCTCGTCCAGCGTCCTGGCGCGGATGACGAGGCCGGTGTTGAACTCCGAGCACAGGCGCTGCGAGTAGCGCAGGCCGTCCCTGGGCTCGAGGCGGATCCACTGGCAGTCGTAGCCCAGCACGCGCTCGGACTTGCCGAGCTTCACGTCATAGCTGTCCGCGATGGTCTCCGGCGTGCCGCGCAGGATCGACGGGAAGAAGCGCGCCGTGATGCGCCGGTCCAGCCGGACGGTCTTCGCGTCGGGGAAATAGCAGAACATCTCCTCGTTGTGCCGCACGATCTCGTGGGGCGGCCCGTCGAGGGGCTCCACCCGCTCGGTCTCGTCGCCGCCCACGCTCGTGTGGGTGATGCGCACCGTGCTGATGCGGTCGCCGTTCGTGTGCACGAACGTGCCGGCGTAGGTGGCGGAGCGGGAGGCGTTGATGGCGCGCTGCAGCCAGCCGAGCGCGTCGTTGGGGGCCGCCTGCGCGGTGCAGGCGATGCCGACCGCGAGCGCCGGCATGAGCCGGCGCGCGCGCGAAACCGCCGCCAAGCTCATCGAGCGGCGGCGACGGGCGCCCGGTTGTTGACCGGGCGGTACGACTCGGGAGACGGCATCTGGCGATGGGCCGCGAGGTAGTCCTGCACGTCGAGCGTGGCGGGCGGGACGATCGTCGTGTTGGCCACGGGCTGCACGGCCGGCACCGGCGCCGCCTTCGACGCGACGACCGGGGTGGCTCCGGGCAGTTGCCCGCCCTGCGTGCCGATCCAGCCGACCACCCCGATGGTGGCCACGGAGGCCGCCGTCGCGATGGCGATGCGGCCCACGGTCGTCTCGTACACGCGCCTGGGCCGCGCGATGATGGCCGGCTCGCTTTCCAGCGCCTTGCGGACGCGGTCGGCGGTGCTCGTCGGATGCGGCATGCCGCCCCGCATCACGTCGCCGATGAGGTGGTATGCGCGCCACATCTCGGCGGCCTCGCGGCTCGAGCAAATCGAGCGGATCGCTCGCTCGGCCTCGCCGTGGTCGAGCTCGCCATCCATCAGCGAGGAGATTTCCTGTGTCATTGTCCTGCTCCTGTTCGTCCACAGGCGGCGCTTCCTGGCGTCCGCCTCGTATTTTATGGGGTTGCAGCCCCGATATTCGTTGTTACCAGCGTTTGTCTTTGCTCGTGCCCAGCTGCGGCCGCAGTTTTTCCGCGACGGCCTCGCGCGCCCTGAAGATCCTCGAGCGCACCGTACCGATCGGGCAGCTCATGATCTGGGCGATCTCTTCGTATGAAAGTCCATCCAGCTCGCGCAGCGTGATCGCCGTGCGCAGCTCCTCGGGAAGGGCCGCGATCGCGTCGTTCACGGTCTGGGCGATCTGCTTGCTCGCCAGCTCGCTCTCGGGCGTGTTGATGTCCCGGAGGCCGGCGGCGTCCTCGAAACCCTCGGCTTCCTCGCTATCGAATTCCGTCGAGGTGGGGGCACGGCGTCCCAGCGCGATCAGGTAGTTCTTCGCGGTGTTGATGCCGATGCGATAAAGCCAGGTGTAGAAGGCGCTGTCGCCGCGGAAGTTGGGCAGCGCGCGGTAGGCCTTGATGAAGGCTTCCTGCGCCACGTCCTCGATCTCCGCGGGGTCGCGGATCACGCGCGACAGGAGGCGCTCGAGCTTGCGCTGGTACTTGACGACCAGCAGCTCGAAGGCCTGCTTGTCTCCGCGTTGTGCGCGCTCGACCAGCTGCTGGTCGACTTCCCTGTCACTCATTCGGGCCTGGATGGTTCTTGTCGTTGTGACGCCACCGGCGAGTCCCGCCTGCGCGGGCGTGGCCACGAACGGCTTCCGAGCGTCCTGCGGTAGTATAAACGTCAAACTTTTCATTCCTTTGGCACGCATTTGCGGGGCATGGCCGATAGATGGGGTGATCGGCAAATAGTTCCAGTATTTGTAAGGTTTTTATCCCCTCCCGCACGGCCGGAAACCTACTCCAATTGGCACACGACGTACTGATCATCGGTAGCGGCCTCGCGGGCATGTCCGCGGCCTTGCACCTGGCCGGCCGCTACAGGGTCGCGCTGGTCACCAAACGCGAGCTCCTCGACGGCGCCTCCAGCTGGGCGCAGGGCGGCATCGCGGCCGTCCTGGACAGCTCCGACTCCGTGGAAGAGCACATCCGCGACACCC
>DASTGG010000044.1:0-2188 GCA_035719385.1 Usitatibacter sp. | reverse complement strand
ATGGCCGTCGTCAACTCGATCATCGCCTTCTACCGCGCGGTGCAGTCGGCGCTCGAGTACCTGCGGCAGATCCTCGAGATCGTCAACACGTGGCTCGACACGCTGACGGGGATCGCGACGGGCGCGATCGGCGCGGCGGCGACGATGTTCGAGAACCTCCTCGACCGCGCGATGCCGGTCGCGATCGGCTTCCTCGCCAACCAGGTCGGCCTGCGCGGACTGGGCCGGCGCATCCACGAGATGATCGAGGCGATCCAGGAACGGGTCGAGCAGGGGATCGAATGGCTGATCGACCGCGCCCTCACGGCCGGGCGCGCAATTCTCGAGCGGCTCGGGCTCGGCGGCGGACCCGGCCGGGTCGAGGTTCCGTTCGACGCCGCGGGCGAGCACCACCGCGTCTTCCTCACCGACTCCGCAACGGCGCCCGCAGTGATGGTGGCGAGCGTCGAGGAGCCGGCTGCGGCCCAGATGCAGGACTTCGAACGCCGCGCCAGCC
Source organism: Usitatibacter sp. (assembly GCA_035719385.1). Lineage (GTDB taxonomy): Bacteria > Pseudomonadota > Gammaproteobacteria > Burkholderiales > Usitatibacteraceae > Usitatibacter. Next base: position 1,692 of record DASTGG010000044.1, on the reverse strand, counting down.
AGCTGCCGACGGAGCAGGCCCGCGCGCAGGCCCGACAGCTCATCGCTTCGACGCGCGCGAAGCTGACGGAGTGGAGCTCGCGCGCCGGCCGGCCAGATCCCGGCTCACGACAGTACCTCCAGGAACTGGCCCAGATGCTCGTTCCGCTCTACACCCTCTTCCACATTGACGTACCGGTGACAGAGGTCGTCTTCAATCCCGTGTCGCTTACTGCAAACGGTCGAAGCGGCGCCCAGGGTGGGGCGGTCGCCGCGCAGCCGCTGACGAAGCAACAAGGCACGGCCGTGGGCAGCGAGAGCACCAGCAGGTGGACACCGGCCGATGCGCGGATCAGTGGGCTCCACGCGCTTGGCGAGTACTGGGTGAAGGCCCATCTGCTGCACGGGCCGGATCTCCACGGGCCCAACGACCCTCGCAACTTCGCGCCTGCTCCTTCGAACACGAATACCGAGATCTACAGGGACGTGGAAGCGCCCGCGATCACCGCGACCAACGACAACCAGGTGCTCTGGTACTCGTCCGAGGCGACGTATGCACAACCCGACCCGGACGATTCGGTCTTTCCGTCCTCGATTCGCCTCGAGTGGGGCACGTTCGACCATACGCAGGGCCGCCGCACGCGGACCAGCGGCTCGAAGACCTATCCGATCCGCCCGCCCGGAGAGGGCCGAACGTTCGCGAGTCTCAGCTACGACGGTCGCGTCATGCTGCAGCGCGTCGGTGGACTGCGGCCCACGTACGCAGTGGCGATCGCCGAGGCCCGCCGCCGGTCGGGGCTGGCGCCCTTTGACAGCTTCAACGCCGTTGGCTTTGCATTGACCTACAGCCAGGGCAAGGCCGACGTGATGAACATCATCGAGGACCTCCAACAGCGCGCGGCCTCCGGGCGGCTAAGGCTCTGATGAGACTGCACCTCGACACCCTCACGCCCCTGCAGGCTCGCGTGGGCTACGGCAGCCTCGGTACCGGTGGCGCGCTCGGTTACGAGGGCAAGCAGGTCTCCGTTCGCGGCTCGCGGTACCGGCACTCGCTGTCCACGCATCCGCCTGCGCGCCTGCTCTACCACGTCGGCGGCGCTGTCTCGCGCTTCCGCTGCCGCGTCGCGCTGAACGACGACGTCCCCGCCGGCGCCTCGAAGGCCGACTTCCAGCTCCTCGCCGACGGCCGGGTCGTGGCGGCGGCGAACGACGTCGTCATAGCCTGAAAACAGTAGACGCAATGTACGTACATCTTAAGGGTCCTGATGAGTTTGGACATGATGGCGATGCAAAGGGCAAAAAGCGCAATTTAGAAGAAATTGACAGGCGATTTTTCGGTGTATTAGCCAAAGAAGTATCCAAGGTGAAAAACCCTGTAATCGTGGTGTCTGGAGATCATTCCACACCGTGCATTAAGAAGGCTCACAGTGACGACCCGGTGCCAGTTCTTGTGTCAGGAAATGGCATCAAACAAGATGGAAGTGCTCGATTTACAGAGAATTATGCCAAGAGAGGAGGTCTCGGACTTATGATGGGAGTAGATGTCATTTCAAAAGTTCTCAAGCTGACTTCAGATAACACAAATGAATAAAAGACCACCATCTTGCATCATTCAACTATGTTTGGTTGGCTGCCATCTGCAGCGTCGTTTGCAATATTGCCTAAGGGAAGTGTCAAGGACGAAACTACTTTCTTTGTTCTAATTGGCATACTC
>DASTGG010000043.1:0-2953 GCA_035719385.1 Usitatibacter sp. | reverse complement strand
GCTGCTCGACACCGCGGACCACTGGCTCTACGAGGCCAAGCACCGCGGGCGCAACCAGGTGCAGCCGGTGGTCCCTGTCGGTTGAACGCAGAATCCTTCGCTGCCTCCGTTCGTACTTCGTTCAACTCCGTTTTCCGCTTTGGTCTTCATCGAGCGCGATGCGCTCGAGCGGCCGCGCCGCGGGGCCCTCGATGACCGAGCCGTCGATGGCGAAGCGGCTGCCGTGGCAGGGGCAGTCCCAGCTTTTCTCGGCGTTGTTCCAGTGCACCATGCACTTGAGGTGCGTGCACACCGGCGATACGCAGACTGCCGTGTCGCTCTCGGCGCGGTAGAGGGCGCAGCGCTTGCCGTCGATCTCCACGATGCGGCCTTCGCCCACGGGCACTTCCTCGAGGCCCTTCACCTTCGCCATCGAGGCGTAGTCCTTCACGTACTCGGCGGCGACGTTGAGGTTCTCCTTGAGGAAATCCTTCGCCGCCTTCATCGGCCGCACGCGGTTCGCCTTGTAGAGATCGGCGCCGGGCTCGGGCCTGCCGAGGATCTCGCCGGCCAGGATGCGCGCGGCCACGGTGCCGTAGGTGAGGCCGTCGGCGAGGAAGCCCGTGGCGATGTAGAGCTTGTCGTGCGTGGCGCTGCGTCCGATGAGCGGCAGCCCGTCGGCGGGGTAGTAGCCCTGCGCCGACCAGCGGCAGTCGATGCTCTCGATGTCGAAATTGGCGCGCGCGAAATCCTCCAGCGCCTCGAAGCAGGCGGTGGCGTCCTTCTCCTGTCCCGTCTTGTGCTTGTGGCCGAGGACGATGAGCCATTCGCGCCCGTCGCGGCGCAGCGAGCGGATCGAGTGGCGCGCCGGCTCCTCGCTCCAGAAGATGCCATCGGGATAGGCGCCCGTGCGCAGCGTCGCGGCGATCGCGTACTCCCGGTAGGGGCCGAGCTCCGTCTGCACGAGGTCGAAACCCTTCGGCGTGTGCGTGGCCATGACGATCGCCTTGGCCGCCACCTGGCCCCGCGCGGTCTTCACGATGCCGTGGTCGTAATCGATTTCCCCGGCCTCGCTGTGCTCGAAGATGCGGCAGCCGTCCGAGGCGATGGCGCGCACGAGGCCGCGCACGTACGCGAGCGGATGGAAGTTCGCCTGGTGCTCGATCACCATCGCGTGGCCGGTGTGGAAGGGCAGCGGAACCTCCTCGACCATGTGCGCCGGAAGCCCCGCCATCGCGGCGGCGTCGCATTCGCGCTCGATCTGCCGGCGTGTGGCGTCCTCGAGGCCCGGTGCGTACAGGTGGAAGGTGCAGCGCCGGAAGTCGCAGTCGATGCGATGCCGCGTGACGGTCTGCTCGACGAAATCCACGGCCGATGCGCGCGAGCGCACGACTTCCTTCATCCGGTCGTCGCCCCATTTTTGCGCGATGGTGGCGAGCCCGTTGCCGACGACGGCGTAGAGGTTGCCCGTGGACCTGCCGGTGGTGCCGGTGCCGACCTGCCGCGCCTCCAGCACGATCACCGAGCGTCCGGCTTCGGCGAGCAGCATCGCCGTGGTGATGCCGGTGATCCCGCCGCCGATCACGACCACGTCGACCTCTGCTTCGCCGCCGAACAGCGGAAGGGCTGCGGGCTTCGACGTGGCTTGCCAGATGGACTCGTGGAGCATCGCGACGCCTCCCGGGTAGCCGTGTGGCCCGTTTGACGCGCCGCCTCGCCGTTCGTTTCCCCCGGGGACGCACCCCGGGGACGCACCCCGGGGACGCACCCCGATCGTCACGCGCCGCGCGAGCGCAGGAAGATGCGTGCGTCGTCGGGCGAGAAGAACACGAGCCGCACTTCCGAGATGCCGTCGTGGCGCTTGAGCGCGCGCTGCAGCGCCTCGCTCACGACGACAGCGGCCTCCTCGCGCGGATAGCCGTAGATGCCGGTGGAGATCGCGGGGAAGGCGATCGTCGCAAGCGCGTGCTCCGCGGCGAGCGCGAGCGAAGTCTCGTAGCACGAGGCGAGAAGCTGCGCCTCCTGCCCGTCGTGATGGCCATACACGGGGCCCACGGTGTGGATCACATGCCGTGCCGGAAGCCGGCCGCCCGTGGTGATCACCGCCTGGCCGACCGGCAGGCCGTGCGGATAACGCGAGGCGCGCAGTTCCTTGCACGCGGCCAGGATGTCCGGGCCGCCGGCGCGATGGATCGCCCCGTCGACGCCGCCGCCGCCGAGCAGGCTGCGGTTGGCGGCGTTCACGATGGCGTCCACCTCTTCGCGCGTGATGTCTCCGACTTTCACGAGCACGCGCTCGTCGATGCGGGTGGTTGGTATCATTTGCCACCCATCCTGCATCGCCTCCCGCCGTGAAGCAAGAACCCCGACTCGTCCTCAAGCCCGGGCGCGAGAAATCGCTGCGCCACCGCCATCCGTGGATTTTTTCCGGCGCCGTCGAGCGCGTCGAGGGGAATCCGGAGGCCGGCGAGACTGTTGCGGTCGTCGCGCACGACGGCGGTTTCCTTGCGCGCGCCGGCTACTGCCCGCAGTCGCAGATCCGCGCGCGCGTGTGGTCCTTCGATCCCGCGCGCAACATCGATGCGGCGTTCGTGGGCGGGCTCTTGTCCGCCTCGCTCGCGCGGCGCTCCGCCATGGCCGCCGGCAGCAACGCGATGCGCCTCGTGCACGGCGAATCGGACGGGTTGCCGGGGCTGGTGGTGGATCGTTACGACGACACGCTCGTCGTGCAGATCCTTTCGGCGGCGGCGGAGCGCTGGCGCGAGTTCTGGGCGCCCGCGCTGGTCGAGCTCACGGGCGCGAAGCGCGTGTACGAGCGATCGGACGTGGAGGTGCGCGGCCTGGAGGGCCTCGCCCCGCGCGTGGGGCCGATGCTGGGCGGCGCTCCCGGCCCCATTCGCATCGAAGAGGACGGCATCGCCTACGAGGTGGACGTGGCGGCGGGACAGAAGACGGGCTTCTACCTCGACCAGCG
>DASTGG010000042.1:0-6142 GCA_035719385.1 Usitatibacter sp. | reverse complement strand
ACTCGGCCATGGCCCTTCTCCCCTAGAGCTTCTGCGTGAGCTCCGGCACAAGTTGGAACAGGTCGCCGACGAGCCCATAGTCCGCGACCTGGAAGATCGGCGCCTCGGGATCCTTGTTGATCGCGACGATCACCTTGCTGTCCTTCATGCCGGCGAGGTGCTGGATCGCCCCGGAGATGCCCACGGCGATGTAGAGCTCGGGCGCCACGATCTTGCCCGTCTGCCCCACCTGGTAATCGTTCGGGCAGAAGCCGGAATCGACCGCCGCGCGCGAGGCGCCGACCGCGGCGCCCAGCTTGTCGGCGAGCTGCTCGACCAGCTTGAAGTTCTCGCCGCTGCCCAGCCCGCGGCCGCCCGAGACCACGCGCCGCGCGCCGGCGAGCTCCGGGCGCGCCGACTTCGTGAGCTCCTGGCCGAGGACCTTCGCCTGCTGCTTGTCGGGGCCGGCGGGAATCGATTCGACCGGGGCGCAGCCCGTGGCGGGCGCGGCATCGAAGCCCGTGGCGCGCACGGTGACCACCTTCACGGGATCGGCGGACTGCACCGTGGCGAAGGCGTTGCCCGCGTAGATCGGGCGCACGAACGTGTCGGGCGATTCGACCGCGGTGATCTCCGAGACCTGCGCCACGTCGAGCGTGGCCGCCACGCGCGGCATGAAGTTCTTGCCGAACGCCGTCGCGCTCGCGACGATGTGCGAATAGTCCTTCGCGAGGGCGGCGACCAGCGCGGCGTAGTTCTCCGCGACGCCGCCGTCGTAGTGCGCGGCCTCGACGTGCAGCACCTTCTTCACGCCGGCGAGCTTCGCCGCCTCCTCGGCGACGGATTTCGTGCCGGTGCCGGCGACGAGGACGTGGACGTCGCCGCCCATCCGCCCGGCGGCGGTGACCGCATTCGCCGTGCCGCCCTTGAGTTGCCTGTGATCGTGCTCCGCGATGACGAGTGCGGTCATGTCAGATCACCTTCGCTTCGTTCTTGAGCTTGTCGACGAGATCGCCCACGTCCTTCACCATGACCCCCGCCTTGCGCTGGCCCGGCTCGGAGACCTTGAGCGTCTTCAGCCGCGGCGCCACGTCCACGCCGAGCGCCTCGGGCTTGACCACGTCGAGCGGCTTCTTCTTCGCCTTCATGATGTTGGGCAGCGTGGCATAGCGCGGCGTGTTGAGGCGCAGGTCCGTCGTCACGACCGCCGGCAGCTTGACTTCCACGGTCTCGAGGCCGCCGTCGATCTCGCGCGTGACCTTCGCCCCCTCGCCGGCGATCTCGACCTTGCTCGCGAACACGGCCTGCGGCCAGTCGAGGAGCGCCGCGAGCATCTGCCCGGTCTGGTTCGCGTCGTCGTCGATCGCCTGCTTGCCGAGGATCACGAGGCCGGGCGATTCCTTCTGCGCGATCGCCTTGAGCAGCTTGGCCACGGCAAGCGGCTGCAGCTCCGCATCGGTCTCGACGAGGATGCCGCGGTCGGCGCCCATGGCGAGCGCCGTGCGCACCGTCTCCTGGCACGCCATGGGACCGCACGACACGACCACGACCTCGGTCGCCTTGCCGCCCTCCTTCAGTCGCAACGCCTCCTCGACCGCGATCTCGTCGAAGGGGTTCATGGACATCTTCACGTTCGCCAGCTCGACGCCGGACCGGTCGGCCTTCACGCGCACCTTCACGTTGAAGTCGACGACCCTCTTGACGGGCACCAGGATCTTCATTTCAGGGGGCTACGGGTGGGGAATGAGGCGTCATTTTACTTCGACGCGAAAACGCCCGCCCCTGCGACGGATCAAATCCGGCCGCCGCGGCCGGCCCTCAGCCGCCCGCCCGGCCGCCCTTCGAGGCCGCCTGCACCAGGCGCCTGAGCGCCGGCGCGATGCGCAGCAGCTCGCGCCGGTGCGCGCCGGCGAGCTTCGCGAGCACCTTGCGCCCGCGCGCGGACAGCCGCAGCTCCACCTTGCGGCGGTCGTCCGTCGAGGGCTCGCGCACCACGAGGCCGCCTTCGACCAGCCGGTCCACCAGGCCCACGGCGCTGTTGTGCTTGATGAGCAGCTGCTGGGCGAGGTCGTTGATCGTGGTGCGGCTGCCCTCCCGGCAGGCGCGCAGGATCAGCATCGCCTGGTAGTGCTGCGCGGTGAGGCCCACCGCCGCGGCCGCCTCCTCGCTGAAGCGCAGGAACTCGCGCAGGGCCTGGCGGAACGCGGCGAGGCGCGCGTAATCGGCGGTATCGAGGTGGTAACGCCGCTCGGCTTTCCTCAGCAACAACGCGGGCCTCCCATGACGCGTTCCAGCGGATTCTAGTAACATCGTGGCACGATATGGTCGTTGCACGATATATCGGGCCAACAATTAGACGAGGAGGATAGCATGGGCCACCGCAAGTCGAACCAAGCCGGGCGCAGGGAATTCTTTCGCATGGGGCTCGCCGTCGCCGGCGGCATCGCCTTCCCGGGCCTGACGGCCGGGCGCGCGTTCGCCGCCGCCGAGCAGAAGCCGATCGGCACCTGGCCGGAGGGCGTCAAGGGCAACTCGGTCTTCATCGGCATCGCGGTTCCACGTACGGGAACCTACGCAGTGCAGGGCGAGGACGAGCTCAAGGGATGGCAGCTCGCCGTCGAGCACCTGAACAGCGGCCACCCGCTGATGCGGCAGATCTCGCCGAAGACGAAGAAGGGCGTGCTCGGCAAGGAAGTGAAGTACGGCGTGGCGGACTCGGCCGCCAAGCCCAACGACGCGGTGCAGGCCGAGCAGCGCTTCATCACCGAGAACAAGGCGATCCTCATGACGGGCTCCACGTCGAGCGCGGTCGCGGTGGCGCTCAACAAGCTCGCCCAGCGCGAGAAGGTCCTGTACGTCACGGGGATTTCCGGGTCCAACGACACCACCGGCAAGGATTGCGTGCGCTACGGCTTCCGCCAGTGCTTCTACGGGCAGACGGCAGCCGCGGCCATCGGCCCGGTGATCGAGAAGGCCTACGGCAAGAACAGGAAGGCGGCGTACCTCACGCCCGATTACACCTACGGGCACACGGTCACCAAGTCCATGCAGGACTACCTCAAGAACGCGGGATGGACGACGGCGACCAACCAGGTCGCGCCGCTCGGGGCGCCGGACTATTCGTCGTACCTGCTCAACGTCGCGAACTCCGGGGCGGACGTGCTGATCAACGTCAACTGGGGGCACGACGCGGTGCTCTCGATCCAGCAGGCGCAGCGCTTCGGCATCCTCGACAAGATGAAGCTCGTCGTGCCCTACCAGATCCCCTTCCTCGCGCCGGAGGTCGGCGGCAACCTGCTCGCCGGCGTCTACGCCGCCACGGACTTCTGGTGGACGCTCCAGGACAAGTTCCCGCTCGCGAAGATGTTCGTGGACGAGTTCCAGAAGAAGTTCGGCTACAAGCCCGAGTGGGGCGCGAACAACGCCTACATGTCGTTCGCCCTCTGGGCCGACGCCGTGGAGAACGCCGGCACCTTCTACCCGCCCGACGTGATCAAGTCCTTCGAGGCCGGCCGCAAGATCCAGTCGACCGTCGGCGAGGTGTACTTCCGCAAGGAGGACCACCAGCTCGTGCGCCCGGTGATCATCGTCCAGGGCAAGAAGCAGGACGAGATGAAGGGCAAGGACGACTACTGGAACGTGCTGGAGATCGTGCCCGGCGCCCCGCTCATGCAGAAGCCCGACGCCTTCGGCTGCAAGCCCGGCGACTACACTTGATCACCTGGTCCAACTTCGTCTCGCAAGTGATCAACGGCCTGGCGCTGGGGGCGCTGCTCGCGCTCATCAGCTCCGGGCTGACGATCATCTACGGCACGCTCGGGGTGCTCAACCTCGCGCACGGCGCCATGTTCATGCTGGGCGGCTACGCCGGGTTCGTGGCCTACCAGGCCACGCAATCGTACGTGGTCGCCGTGCTCGCGGGGTCGCTCTCGCTGCTCGTGCTGGGCATCGTCATGGAGCGCGGGATCATCCGCTTCTTCTACAGCCGCCCGCACGAGGACCAGCTGCTCGTGACCTTCGGGCTCGCGATCTGCTTCGTCGAGATCGTGCGCTTCTTCTTCGGCAGCGAGTCGCGCGTGATCCCGCCGCCCGCGCCGCTGGCGGGCATCACCTCGCTCGGGTTCATGATCTATCCGACCTACCGGCTCGCCCTCATGGGCATCGTGGCGGCCGCCCTGCTCGCGCTCTTCGTCGTGCTCTACCGCACGCGCCTGGGCATGATCGTGCGCGCGGGCATCGAGGACGCCGTGATGGTCGATTCGCTGGGCATCGACGTCTACCGCGTCTTCATGGTGGTGTTCGGCATCGGCGCCATGGCCGCGGGATTCGCCGGCGTGGCGAACGCGCCCGTGGTCTCGCTCACGCCGGACGTCGGCGAGTCGATCCTCGTGCAGACCTTCGTGGTCGTCGTCATCGGCGGCGTGGGCTCGTTTCCCGGCGCGGTGCTGGGCGGGCTCATCGCCGGCGAGATCATCAGCATCACCTCCATGGTGAATCCCGGCTACGCCTACGTCATGCTCTTCGCCGCCATGACCCTCGTGCTCATGGTGCGTCCCCACGGCCTGCTCGGCACCCCGGGCCGCGAATGAACGCCGAACGCCTCTACGACCGCTCGCCCCCGCTGGCGGTCGAGCTCATCACCGCGGCTGCGCTCATCGCCGCGCCCTTCGTGCTGCCGTACCTCGGCTCGGCGCCGAACACCGTGAACCGCATCCTCGTGTGGGGCCTCTTCGGCATCGGGTTCGACATCCTGTTCGGCTACACGGGGCTGCTGTCCTTCGGCCAGTCCGCGCTCTACGGGACGGGCGGCATGGTCGCCGCCTACCTGCTCACGCGCGCGGGGTTCCCGCACGTGATCACGGCGCTGCTGATCGGGATGGTCGCCGCGGCGTTCGTCGGCTGGCTCGTGGGGATGGTGGCGCTGCGCCGCACCGGCATCTACTTCGCGATGATCACGGTGGCGATCGCGGAGGTGTTCTACTTCGTCGAGTTCAACCCGCTCGCCGATTTCACCGGCGGCGAGAACGGCCTGCCCGGCGTGCCCACCCCGAGCCTCGACCTGGGGTTCGTGAAGCTCGATTTCACGACCGGCTGGTCGCTCTATCCGTTCCTCGCGTTCTGCTACTTCGTCGGCATCGTGGTCGCGTTGCGGATCGTGCGCTCGCCCGTGGGCGCGGTCTTCCGCGCCATCCGCGACAACCCGCTGCGCGCCGCCGCGGTCGGGCACAACGTGCACGGCTACAAGCTCGCGGCCTTCGTGATCGCCGCGGCATACGCGGGGCTCGCCGGCGGCCTTCTGGGCGTGCTGCAGGCCTTCATGCCCCCCGAGGCGTTCACGTTCGACACCTCGGGCCAGCTCGTGATGCAGACCGCCATCGGCGGACGCGGCACGCTCTTCGGACCGCTCGCCGGCGCCGCGCTGTGGCTTTTCCTCTCCGATTTCCTGCAGGGCACGATGGGCCTGGGCGCGACGTGGAAGCTCGTCCTGGGGCTCGTCTTCGTGCTGCTGGTGTGCTTCCTTCGCCAGGGCATCATCGGCGTGATCCGCGACCTCTACCGCCTGGCGCGCGGGCGCATGCCCAGGCCGGGCGTGGAGCCGCAGCAGGAGGCGCACATCTCCGAGGACGCCCGCAAGGCCGCGCCGCTCGAGGCGCGGCACACCGAGGCCACCGGCGGCACCGGGCCCATCCTGAAGGCGATCGGGCTGACCAAGCGCTACGGCGGCATCGTCGCGAACGAGGCCATCGACTTCAGCGTCGAGCACGGCGAGATCCGCGGCATCATCGGCCCCAACGGCGCGGGCAAGAGCACCTTCTTCAAGATGCTCACCTGCGAGGTCGCGCCGACCGCGGGCAGGATCGTCTTCGAGGGCCGCGACATCACGGGCCTCGCCGTGACCGACGTGTGCCAGCTCGGCCTCACGAAAAGCTACCAGGTCAACCAGCTCTTCAACCGCCTCACCGCGCGCGAGAACGTGACCATCGCGGCGCTCGCCGCCCTGCGCGGCAAGTTCCGCCTCGACTTCCTGCGCAACCTGTCGAAGGTCCACGAGCTCGACGAGCAGGTATCGCACACGCTCGCCCTCGTCGGCCTCACCGACCGGCGCGACGTGCCGGTGGCCCAGCTCGCCTACGGGGAGAAGCGCCGCCTCGAGATCGCGCTC
>DASTGG010000041.1:0-12318 GCA_035719385.1 Usitatibacter sp. | reverse complement strand
GCGGGCGCTTCACGCAGCAGGCGAGCGACGGCGTCCTCGGGCGGCACGCTCGCCGCGCGGCCCGGGGTCCTCGCCGCGGATGCGACGGACGGCGCGGGTTCCGGCGTGACGGTAGCCGCGGGCGCCGGCGCCCGCGGCGGTGCGACCTGCTGCGCTTCGGCGACCGGCGTCGTGGCCGGGGGCGAGCCCGCGGCGAGCTGCGTCACCGGCGGTGGCGGCGGGCGCCGTGCCACGATGGGCACCGGCGCGGGGCTCAGCACGCGGATCTGGTACCACACGTACGCCGCGGCGGAGGCGACCACCACCGAGATCGCGCCCAGCGTGGCCCACAGCATGCCGCGGCTGCGCTTGCCCTCGCCGGCCGCCTTGGCCTCGAACATGATCTGCGCGGCGTGCGCGGAATCCTCGGTGCGCGGCGAGCCGCTCGCCGGGGCGCCGCCGATCGGCTGCAGCTCGAGCGCCGCGGATCCCTTGCCGCCCACCGCGGCGAACGCCTGGGCGGAAGCCGCGTCGTTCGAGGCCTCGCCCTGGCGCGCGAGCTTCTCCTGCTCGGCGCGCTTGAGGGCGTCGAGGAGCAGGCTCATCGCGGCACCGGCGGCGGCGCGTCGGGGACGACGGGCACGGTCTTCACTTCGACGTCGGGGAAGGGCGAGCGCGCGTTCTCGAGGCGGCGCACGCGCTCCTCGACCTTCGGGAACGGCGGCTGGGTGTCGCGGAAGAACTGGTCGCTCGGCATGTAGCGCCGGTAGGCCGCGAGGTCGCCTTCGATGCTCGGATCGCGCACGACCAGGGGCCGGATGAAGATCACGAGCTCGGATTTCAACGAGAGCTCGTTCTTCGCGCTCACGAGGTCGCCGAACAGCGGGATCCGCGAGGCGATCGGCAGGCCGTTGCGCTTCGCTTCGAAGCTGTCGATCATCAGGCCGCCCAGGATCGCGGTCTGCCCGCTGGCGACCTTCAGCATGCTTTCCATCTCGCGCGTTTGCGTGACCGGTATGAAGCTGGGCGTGTTCGCGGGGATGTCGGGGTTCGGATCCTGCACCTGGTCGATGATGCGCGTGACCGTGGGCCGCACGTTGAGCGTCACCATGTCCGCGTCGCTGATCTGCGGCGTCACGTTCATGATGAAGCCGACCGGCACGACGTTCTGGGTGGTGGTGACGGTCTTCAGCGTCTGGGTCTGGTTCTGCTGCGTGCTCGACTGCACGGTGAAGTACACGCGGTTATCCACCACCTTGAGCATCGCCGTCTGGTTGTTCAGCACCATGAGCTTCGGGCTCGAGAGCACGCGCGTGCGGCCGAACTGCTCGAGCAGCTTGATGGTGCTGGAGATGTTGCCGCCGATCGCGGCGTTCGGATTGCTGTAGTGGATCGAGAACAGCGTGGACCCGAGCGCGGCGGTTCCCTGCGGGCTGGGCAGCGACGGGTTGCCGAAGCTCTGCTGGATGCTGTAGCCCAGCCCGTTCAGGCCGAGCGAGGCCCAGTCGACACCGGCCTGGTAGTTGTCGTTGAGCGTGACCTCGACGACCGTCGCCTCGATGACCACCTGCCGCCGCGACGCGCCGGTGATCTGCTCGAGGAATTCGCGCACCTTCTCGTGCTGGCGCGAGGTGGCGCGCACGCTGATGATGCCGGTTTCCGCATTCACGATCACCGAAGCCGCCTCGCGGAAGGTGAGGCGCTGCTCGACCCTTTCGCTGTCGCTCGCCTGCTGGCTTTCGCCGGGGCCCTCGGTCGTGGAGCGCGGCGCAGCGCCCGCGGGAGGCGCGGCGGCCGGGCGGCGCGCCGTCGTCGTGCGGGCCTGGCTCGTGGTCGACGCGCTCTGGCCGCGGCTCTGGACGAACGTCTCGCTGCTGCCTTCCGGCAGCAGCTTGTCGGTTTCCCGCAGCAGGTCGCGGATGTTCCTCTCGAGCGTATCCCAGAAGCGGTTGCGCGAAGTCGAGGTGATCGTGAGCGTCGAGTTGTTGGCCCCCCCGAGCGTGGGCGTGGCGCCGGCCGCGGTGCCCGCGAGCGAACCGGAGATGACCTGCGTGGCGATGCCGACGACCTCCGAAGTGTCGCGCGACATGTTCACGTAGTCGACGCGGTAGTTGTGCAGGTACGGCGTATCGCGCATGACCGTGATGGTCTGCCCGTCGACCTCCCAGCGCATGTCCACCTGTTTCGCCATGCGGTTGAGGATCTGCTTCAGCGTCTGGTCGATGGCGTTGAGGTTCACCGTGCCCTCGACGCGCGGGTCGATGTCGAAGTTGATCTTCGTCTCGCGCGCCATCGCCATGAGCACTTCGCGCACCGGCTGGTCGGCGACGACGACGGAGTAGCGCACCTCGTTGTCACGCGCCTCGGGCGGCGGCGGCAGCGGGATGGCGCGCACCGGCTCCGGAATGCTCGCGACGGTGCGCGTCTCCGGCTGGATGTGATTCTCCGATTTCGCCACCGGCTGCGCTCCACAGCCGGCCAATGCCAAGGCCAGTGCGGACGTCGCCGCCGCAGTTGCCAACCGCATGCAGGAATGTCCCGTAAGTACTTGTTTTATGGAAAGAACCCGCCCCCGCATCCTTTATAGCGGTTTCAGGGGGGAAACGCAAATGAAATCCCCCACTTTTACCCGCGAATTTCGGGCCGCCCGATGTGCGTCAACGGGCCTGCGCGCGACGGGCGTCCTCGCGGACATTGTCGAGGGAGCGCACGTACGGACGGAAGAGGCGAAGGTCGGCGGGCAGGCTGGCCAGCGCGCTGTTGGCCTGCGCGCGATCCGCATAGTCGCCGAAGAGCACGCCGAAGCGGGGCGTTTCCGGGGTCCCCGCGGGCACGAGGTACAGCCTTTCGGAATCCACCGCGCGGGCCGCCTGCGAGAGGTAGCTCTCCAGGTAGTCGCGGTCCTTCGCATCGGTGACCATCAGCTGCACGGAGAAATGGGCGCTGCCGGCATCGTCCAGCAGCGACTTCCCGGCCACGAGCCGCCGTGAGAGCAGGTCGGCGGGAAGGGCGCCCGCGGCCTTGTGCTGGGGCACGCTCACGGTCGCGGCCACCGGAATCGCGGCGACCGCCGGCGCGGCGCTCGCGGAAGCGTCCTGGGAAACCGCCTTCTCCGCGGCGGGCGGTTCCGGCGCGGCGGCCTTTCCGGAATCGGGCTTCGCGGCGACGGCCTTGTCCGGCTCGGCATGGCCCTGCGCGGGTTGCTCGCGGGCGGGTTCGACGGCGGCGGCCTTCTGCATCGGCGCGGCGGCGACGGCGCCCACGGGGTCGTGCGTGGCCGTGCGCAGCGTGTACCCGATCGCGATGCCCGCCGCGAGCCCGAGGGCGCCGGCCACGGCCAGCCCGCGCTTCGACTCGCGCCGGGTCACGACGATCTGCGTGTCGCTCACCGCGGCGCGCGCGTGGTCGGCGGTGATGGTGTGCGTGCCGGCGGCGAAGGCCGCGAGCAGCGTCTTGTCGGCGAAGATGTTGATGCGCCGCGTGAGGCCCTCGGAGGCCTCGGCGATGATCTTCAGCGCCTCGGCGCCGAAGAGCTCCGGGCCGTGGTAGCCGGCGGCGCGCAGCCGGAACCAGATGTACTCGGCGACCGTGTGCGGCGGCAGGGGCGCGAGCGTGAAGCTGTGCGTGATGCGCTCCTTGAGCTGGCGCATGTGCGGCAACGCGAGGTGGGCGTCGAGCTCCGGCTGGCCGAAGAGCGCGATCTGCAGCAGCTTGTCCGTGCCCGTCTCGAGGTTGGAGAGCAGCCGGATTTCCTCGAGCGTGGCGAGCGGCATCGCGTGCGCCTCGTCGATCAGCGCGACCACCTGCCGGCCCGCGGTGTGCAGCTCGATGAGCTTTTCCTGCAGCAGGCGCATGAGCTTGTTGGTGTTCGCGCCGGCCGTGTCGAGGCCGAGGTCCTCGGCGATGGCGGCGAGCATCTCGTCGCGCGACAGGCTCGGGATCGCGAGGTAGATGGTCTCGACCGTATCGGGCAGGCGATCCATCAGCACGCGGCAGAGCATGGTCTTGCCGCTGCCCACCTCGCCGGTGACCTTCACCAGGCCCTCGCCGGCGGTGATCGCGTACAGGAGCGCCTCGAGCGTGGCGCCGCGGTTGGCGCCGGCGAAGAAGAATTCGGTGTGCGGGGTGATGCGGAAGGGTGCTTCGCGAAGGCCGAAGTGCTCCAGGTACATCGTCATCAGCCGCGCGTCTCCCCCGAATCCGACGAGGCGAGTTTAGCACCGGAGCGCCCGGCGGCCTCGAGTCTTCCATAAAGAGTTCCGCGGGATATTCCGAGGAGCTTGGCGGCCTGGGACATGTTCCCCTGGGCGATGTCGAGCGCCGCATCCACGTAGGTCTGCTCGACCGACTTGAGGGCCGCGTCGAGGCTGAACGGCTTGCCCGACAGCAGCTCCGCGCGCGCCTGGGCCGCGGCATCCGCCTTCGATTCCGGCACCGCGGGTGCGAATTCGGGCTCGAGCTCGGCCTCGCCGACCGTGTACCCGGCGTACTTCGTGGTGAGGCGGATCACGATGTTCTTCAGCTCGCGCACGTTGCCCGGGAACGCGTACGCGAGCCACCGCGCGCGCGCCGGCTCGTCGAACGAGAACGGCCGGCTGCCGGTCTTGTTCGCGTAGAGCATGCGGTAGTAGTCGAGCAGGCGCAGCTTGTCCTCGCCCAGGTCGCGCAGCGGCGGCACGGTGAGCTCGAAGACGGACAGCCGGTGATAGAGATCGGAGCGGAAGCGGCCGTTGGCCACCTCGACGCGAAGGTCGCGGTTGGTCGCGGCGACGATGCGCGCGCGCGACACGCGCGTCTGCGTCTCTCCCACGCGCTGGTATTCGCCGTTCTCGAGCACGCGCAGGAGCTTCGATTGCAGCTCGAGGGGCAGCTCGCCGATCTCGTCGAGGAAGAGCGTGCCTTCGCCCGCGTCCTCGAAGTAGCCCGACTTGGCCTGCTGCGCGCCGGTGAAGGCACCCTTCGCGTAGCCGAAGAGCGTGGGCTCGACGAGGGTGGGCGAGATGGCGGCGCAGTTGAGCGCGAGGAACGGCTCGCGCGCCCGCGGGCTGAGGAAATGCAGCGAGTAGGCGACCCGCTCCTTGCCGCTGCCCGATTCGCCCTGGATGAGCGCCGGAAACGCGGAGGCGGCGTAGAGGTCGACCTGGCTGCGCAGCCGGCGGATCGGCGGGCTCTCGCCGATGAGCGCGCGCGCGTCCTCGGCATCCTCGCCGCGGCGGTCGATGGGGGCCGACTTCATGGCGCGGCCGAGCAGCGTGCGCAGGTACTCGGGCTCGCACGGCTTGGGCACGAGGTCCACGGCTCCCAGCGCGCGCGCGCGCCGGCCGTTGGATTCCTCGTTCTGGCCCGTGAGCACGAAGATGCGCACCTGCGGCACGTGCGCGAGGAGATCGCCGATCAGCTTGAATCCCTCGTTGGGCAGGTGCGCCACCGGCGGCAGGCCCAGGTCGATCAGCGCGAGGTCCGGCAGGAAGCCCGTGCGCAGCTGCGCCACCGCGCCGCTGCGGTCCTCCGCGCAGACCACCTCGTAGTCCTTGCCCAGCGCGAACGCGAGGCTCTCGTTGATCAGCGGATCGTCGTCTACCAGCAGCAGTCGCGGCTTGCCCATGCCCGGATGATAGAATTCACACCCTTTCCATCGCAAATTTCCCGAGTGTCCGAGTCCCTGGTCGATGTCGAGTCGGTGAGCTTCTCCTATGGCCGCCGGCCGGTGCTCAAGGGCGTCTCGATGTCGATTCCCCGCGGCAAGCTCGTCGCCATCATGGGCGGCAGCGGCTGCGGCAAGACGACGCTGCTGCGGCTCATCGGCGGCCAGCTGCGGCCCACCGCCGGGCGCATCCGGGTGGCCGGCGAGACGGTGCACGAGCTGGATACCGAGGGCCTGTACCGCATGCGCAAGCGCATGAGCATGCTCTTCCAGTTCGGCGCGCTCTTCACGGACCTCACGGTGTTCGAGAACGTCGCGTTTCCGCTGCGCGAGCACACCGCGCTTCCCGAGAGCATGATCCGCGACCTCGTCCTGATGAAGCTGCAGGCCGTCGGCCTTCGCGGCGCGCACCGGCTGATGCCCGCGGAGCTGTCGGGCGGCATGGCGCGGCGCGTGGCGCTCGCGCGCGCGGTCGCGCTCGACCCGATGCTGGTCCTCTACGACGAGCCGTTCACCGGCCTCGATCCCATCGCCCTCGGGCAGATCGGCACGCTCGTGCGCACGTTGAACGACGCGCTGGGGACGACGTCCATCATCGTGTCCCACGACATCTACGAGTGCCTGCAGCTGGTGGATTACCTCTACTTCATCTCGGAGGGCGTCATCGCCGGGCACGGGACGCCCGACGAGATCCGGCATTCCGGGGATCCCTTCGTGCGCCAGTTCGTGCACGGCGAGATCGACGGCCCGGTGCCCTTCCACGTGCCGGGACGCCCCTATGCCGTGGACGTGGGCCTGCAGAAGCGAGCCGCCCGTGGCGCTTGAGCGCATCCGCCGGCCGCTCGAGCGGCTGGGGCACAACTTCATCGACGGCGTCTGGCGCATCGGCGTGATGACGCGCTTCTTCGCGCTCGTGCTGGCGTCCTCGGGAACGAGCCTCGCGCGCTTCCGCCTCGTGATGCGCGAGGTGTACTTCAGCGGCGTGCTGTCGCTCATCATCATCATCGTCTCGGGCCTGTTCGTCGGCATGGTGCTGGGCCTGCAGGGCTTCGAGACGCTGCAGAAGTACGGCTCGACCGAATCGATGGGCGTGCTGGTGGCGCTGTCGCTGGTGCGCGAGCTGGGCCCGGTGGTGGCCGCGCTGCTCTTCGCCTCGCGCGCGGGCAGCGCCATCACCGCGGAGATCGGCCTCATGAAGACCACCGAGCAGCTCACGGCGATGGACATGATGGCGGTATCGCCGATGTCGCGCGTGATCGCGCCGCGCTTCTGGGCGGGCGTGATGTCGATGCCCGTGCTCGCGCTGCTGTTCTCCGCGATGGGCGTGTTCGGCGGCTATCTCATCGGCGTGGTGGTGCTCGGCATCGACAACGGCGTCTTCTGGTCGCAGATGCAGGCGTCGGTGGACTTCCGGTATGATATTTTGAACGGTCTGGTGAAGTCCTTCGTGTTCGGCATCGCCGTGGCGGTGATCGCGACTTTCGAGGGATACAGCGCCCCGCCGACCGCCGAAGGGGTCTCGCGGGCTACCACGCGCACCGTGGTCACTTCCGCCCTCGTCATCCTCGCGCTCGACCTCATGCTCACCGCGGTCATGTTCCGCGGGCCTGACTGAATCTGCGCGCGCCTCGAAGACAACGACAATGGAAAGAACGACGATCGATCTGTGGTTCGGCGCCTTCGTGGCGGCCGGTTTCGCGGCGCTGCTGGTGCTCGCGCTCAAGGTCGGCAACCTCGGCGCCGAGCGCGCCACGCAGACCTACCGCATCGAGGCGCGCTTCGACAACATCGGCAGCCTCAAGGTGCGCGCGCCGGTGCGCAGCGCGGGGGTGCTGGTCGGGCGCGTCGCCGACATCCATTTCGACAACGAGCGCTACCAGGCGACGGTGAACCTCGCGCTCGACAAGCGCTACCAGTTCCCGAAGGACACCAGCGCCTCGATCCTCACCTCCGGCCTGCTGGGAGAGACGTACGTCGGGCTCGAGGCCGGCGGCGACGACAAGAAGCTCGCCGACGGCGACCGCATCACCATCACGCAATCGGCGGTGGTGCTCGAGAAGCTGATCGGCCAGTTCCTCTTCAGCAAGGCGCAGGAGGAACCGAAGAAATAGGTCGGCCGGAAACCGGGCCCGTGCGTTAAGGGTCGAACGGGCTCGCAAAGCCACTTACCGGATGGATTCCATGCTTCGAAAACTGTTCACGCTGCTGGTGTTGTCGCTGCTCCCCGCGGCCGCGTTCGCGCAGGAGACGCCCGATGCGCTCGTCAAGCGCATCGCCGACGAGGTTCTCCAGATCATCAGGACCGACAAGGACGTCGCCTCGGGCAACCAGAGGAAGGTCGTCGAGCTGGCCGAGCAGAAGGTGCTCCCGCATTTCGACTTCACGCGCATGACGCGGCTCGCCGTCGGCCGCAACTGGAACCAGGCGAACGACGCGCAGAAGGAGGCGCTCACGAAGGAGTTCCGCACGATGCTCGTGCGCACGTATTCCTCGTCGCTCACCGCGTACAGGAACCAGACGATCCAGGTGAAGCCGCTCAAGATGGCCCCGGGCGACAACGAGACCACGGTGCGCACGCAGGTGGTCCAGCAGGGCGGCCCGCCGATCCCCATCGATTACGCGATGGAGAAGGTCGGCAACGACTGGAAGGTGTACGACGTCGTGATCGACGGCGCCTCGCTCGTCACCACCTATCGCGGCAGCTTCAACGAGCAGATCCAGAAGGGCGGCATCGACGGCCTGCTCAAGACGCTGCAGGAGCGCAACGCCTCTCCCACGCCGCCCAAGCCGGAGACGCCGAAGAAGTGAACGACGCGTCCACGGGCGAGGTGCTCAGGCTCGAGGGAGCGCTCTCCTTCGGCACGCTGCCCGCCGTGCTGGCGGAGAGCGAGAAGTACGCCGCCCGCACGGACCTGCCCGACCGGCTCACCATCGATTTCTCCGCCATCAACGGCGTCGATTCGTCCGCCGTGGCGCTGCTGCTCGAATGGCGCCGCCAGGCGCAGCGCCTCGGCAAGACGCTCACGTTCGTGAACCTGCCGCAGAACCTTCTCGCCCTCGCCAAGCTCTACGGCGTCGCGGAGCTCATCCAGCCCGCCCCGCCGGCGTGACCGCCGCGCCGGTGGCGGTCGCGATCCGCGCGGTCGAGAAGCGCTTCGGCGACGTCCAGGCCCTGCGCGGCGTCTCCCTCGAGGTCCGGCGCGGCGAATTCTTCGCGCTGCTGGGCCCGAACGGCGCGGGCAAGACCACCCTCATCTCGGCGCTCGGCGGCCTCATCGTGCCCGACGCGGGCGGCCTTTCGGTGATGGGCCACGACGTGCGTGCCGATTTCCGCGGCGCGCGCCGCGCCGTGGGCATCGTGCCGCAGGAGATCGTGTTCGATCCCTTCTTCACCGTGCGCGAGACGCTCGAGATCCAGTCGGGCTATTTCGGCCTGCGGCGCAACGGCGCGTGGATCGACCAGCTGCTCGAGAGCCTCGCGCTCGCCCCCAAGGCCAACGCCAACATGCGAAGCCTGTCGGGCGGCATGAAGCGGCGCGTGATGGTCGCGCAGGCCCTGGTGCACCGCCCGCCCGTCATCGTGCTCGACGAGCCGACCGCCGGCGTCGACGTCGAGCTGAGGCAGACGCTGTGGAGCTTCATCCGCGGGTTGAACGCCGCGGGCCACACCATCGTGCTCACGACGCATTACCTGGAGGAGGCGCAGCAGCTGTGCTCGCGCATCGCGATGATGCGCGATGGGCGCATCGTGGCCATGGATTCGACGCAGAACCTGCTCGCCTCCTTCTCCGGGCGCGTGCTGCGGGTGAAGCTCGAGGGCTGCGAGCTGCCCGCCACGCTCGCGGCGGACGCGACGGCCGAGCCCGGCGGCTACTGGCGCATCCCGGTGGAGGACGTGCAGCACGTGGAGACCGCGCTCGCCCGGTTGCGCGAGGCCGGCGCCACGGTGGCGAGCCTCGAGGTCGCCGAGCCCGAGCTGGAAGAGGTGTTCCTGCGCATCATGCGGCGCGAGGACATGGCGCTATGACGGGCTTCCCGACGCTGCTCTACAAGGAGGTGCTGCGCTTCTGGAAGGTGAGCTTCCAGACGGTCGCCGCGCCCGTGCTCTCGGCGCTGCTGTACCTGCTGGTCTTCGCCCACGCGCTCGCCGGGCACGTCCAGGTCTTCCCGGGCGTGAGCTACGTGCAGTTCCTCATCCCGGGCCTCGCGATGATGGCGGTGCTGCAGAACGCCTTCGCGAACAGCTCCTCCTCGCTCATCCAGTCGAAGATCACGGGCAACATCGTCTTCATCCTGCTGCCGCCCATGGGCGCAGGCGAGATCTTCGCCGCCTACCTGCTCGCCGCCATGGTGCGCGGCCTGGTCGTGGGGCTGGGCGTGTTCGCGGCCACGCTCTGGATCATCCCGATCCCGGTCGCGAAGCCGCTGTGGGCGCTCGCCTTCGCCACCCTCGGCTCGGGCCTGCTGGGCTCGCTCGGCATCATCGCGGGCATCTGGTCGGAGAAGTTCGACCAGCTCGCCGCCTTCCAGAACTTCCTCGTGATGCCGCTCACTTTCCTCGCGGGAGTGTTCTATTCGGTGCACTCGCTGCCGCCCTTCTGGCAGGCCGTCTCGCACCTGAACCCCTTCTTCTACGCGATCGACGGGTTCCGCTACGGGTTCTTCGGGCAGTCCGACGTGGCGCCCTGGACCAGCCTCGCGATTGCGACGGCCGCCTTCGCTGCCCTATCATGGATCACTTTGCAGCTCCTCCGCCGGGGGTACAAGCTGCGAGCCTAGGCCATGGTCGATCCCCGCTCCATCGAAGCATCCATCCGCGCAGGCCTCGACTGCACCCACGTGCAGGTCGAGGGCGACGGCGCGCATTTCGAGGCGATCATCGTGAGCGCCGCCTTCGCGGGCCTCAGCCGCGTCCGGCGCCACCAGCTCGTCTACGGGGCGCTGGGCGACCGCATGCGCGAAGAGATCCATGCGCTGTCCATGAAGACCCTGTCACCGGAAGAGTGGGCGTCGCGCTGACCTAGGTACGGGCAACCGCCCGCGAAGACGACATGCAGAGACTTTCGATCCACGGGGGCGTGCCGCTTTCCGGCGAGGTGCGCGTCGCCGGCGCCAAGAACGCCGCGCTGCCGATCCTCGCCGCCTCGCTGCTCACCGCGGCGCCGGTGCGCATCACCAACGTGCCGCGGCTCAACGACGTGCGCACGATGGTGCGCCTGCTCGAGCGCATGGGCGTGAAGGCGGCCTCGGGCGAGCGCGAGGTCGAGCTCGATGCGAGCGCCGTGGCCGAGCCTTTCGCCCCGTACGACCTCGTGAAGACGATGCGCGCCTCCATCCTCGCGCTGGGGCCGCTCACGGCGCGTTTCGGCGAGGCGCGCGTGTCGCTGCCCGGAGGCTGCGCCATCGGCGAGCGGCCCGTGGACCTGCACATCAAGGGCCTGGCCGCCATGGGCGCGAACGTGTCCATCGAGCAGGGCAACATCCACGCGACGGCGCGACGGCTGAAGGGCGCGCGCATCTTCATGGACACGGTCACGGTGACCGGCACCGAGAACCTCATGATGGCCGCCTGCCTCGCCGAGGGCGAGACGGTGCTGGAGAACGCCGCGCGCGAGCCGGAGGTGATCGACCTCGCCCGCTGCCTCATCGGCATGGGCGCGCGCATCTCCGGCCAGGGCACGGACGTCATCACGGTGCAGGGCGTGCGCGAGCTGCATGGCGTGGAGCACGCGGTGATGCCGGATCGCATCGAGGCCGGGACCTTCCTCGCCGCCGCGGCGGCCACGCGCGGGGCCGTGACGCTCACCGGCGCGCCGGTCTCGAGCCTCGACGCGGTGATCGAGAAGCTGCGCGAGGCGGGGGCCGGGATCGCCGTGGGCGATCGCACCGTGCGTCTCACGATGAAGTCGCGCCCGCGCGCGGTGAGCGTGCGCACGGCGCCGCATCCGGGGTTCCCCACGGACATGCAGGCCCAGTTCATCGCGCTGAACGCCGTGGCGCAGGGCACCGCGATCGTGACCGAGACCATCTTCGAGAACCGCTTCATGCACGTGCAGGAGCTGCGCCGCCTGGGCGCGATGATCGACATCGAGGGCAACTCGGCCATCGTGCATGGCGTGGACCGGCTCACGGGAGCCACCGTCATGGCGACCGACCTGCGCGCCTCGGCGAGCCTCGTCATCGCCGGCCTCGTGGCCGAAGGCGAGACGGTCGTCGACCGCATCTACCACCTGGACCGCGGCTACGAGCGCATCGAGGAGCGCCTGGGACAGCTGGGTGCGCGCATCGAGAGGATTTCATGATCACGCTGGCGCTCGCCAAGGGGCGCATCTTCGAGGAGACGGCGCCGCTGCTGCAGGCGGCCGGCATCCGTCCCGCCGAGGATCCGGAGAAATCGCGCAAGCTCATCCTCGCCACGCAGCGCGACGACCTGCGGCTCATCCTCGTGCGCGCCGCCGACGTGCCGACGTACGTGCAGTACGGCGCCGCCGACCTCGGCGTCGCCGGCCGCGATCTCCTCGCCGAGCACGGCGGCCAGGGCCTCTACCAGCCGATCGACCTCGGCATCGCGAAATGCCGCATGGTGGTCGCGGTGCCGGAGGACTTCGATTACGCCGCGGCGGTGAAGCAGGGCGCGCGGCTTCGGGTGGCGACGAAATACATCCAGACCGCACGCGAGCATTTCGCCGCCAAGG
>DASTGG010000040.1:0-17163 GCA_035719385.1 Usitatibacter sp. | reverse complement strand
GACCTCGATTGCACTACCGCGCAGCTCGCGATCGCCTGGTGCCTGCGCAATCCGCATGTGTCCACGGTGATTACCGGCGCCTCGCGCGTATCGCAGGTGACCGAGAACCTCAAGGCGGCGGACGTGGCCGCGCGGCTCACGAGCGACGTGATGCAGCGGATCGACGCGATCGCGGCGCCGCATTCGGACTGAATCCCCGCGCCACCGCGCGCAGCGTATCGACCAGCACCGCCGCGGCGGGCGAGAGCGTGCGGCCGTGCCGCGTGACGATGCCGATCTCGCGGCCGAGCGAGGCGCCGCGAACCGGCCTGCGCTCGATGTCGGGACGTTGCAGCTCCAGCGCCGACGTGGGCAGCAGCGCGATGCCCAGGCCCGCGTTCACGAGGCCGACAGCCGTCGACATGTACGTCACCTCGTAGGCCGGCCGTGGCGCGAGCTTCGCGGCGATCATCTCGCGCTCGAGCAGCGCGCGCACGCTGGTCTGCGCGTCCATCATCACGAGCGGATGGGCGGCGAGCTCCTTCAACGTGACCTGCGCCTTCCGCGCGAGCGCGTGGCCCCGCGGCAGGACCGCCTCGAGCCGGTCCACCAGCAGGGGCGAGAAGTCCAGCGACGCGTCGGCCGCGCCGAAGACGCCCAGCCCCAGGTCCACCTCCTCGGACTGCACCAGCGCGAGCACACCCTGCGCAAGCGTGTCGCGCAGGCGCACGACGATGCCGGGATGGCTTTGCGCGAGGCGCGCGATCGCCCGGGGCAGCAGCGACGAGGCGATCGAGGGCAGGGCGGCCACGTGCACGACGCCGCGGTTGCCGGCAGCGAGCTCGCGCGTGGCCTCGCCCAACGCCTGCAGGTCGCGCAGCAGCCTTTCCACGGCGGGCAGGATCGCCCCGCCCAGCGCCGTGAGGCGCACCTCGCGCGTGTTGCGGTCGAAGAGCTTCGCGCCCAGCGCCGCCTCGAGCGCACGGATCTGGACGGTGAGGGCCGGCTGCGACAGGTGCAGCGCGGCGGCCGCGCGGGTGAAGCTCGCCTCGCGCGCGACGCGGCTGAAGGCCTGGAGCTGGCGCAGGTTGACGGTCATAACGGTACATTATGACTGTGATCCAAATGATTCAATTCCCTGATCCGGCGCGGCGGCCGAGAATCGCGGCTTCATGGCAGTGAAACCGCTCTTCATCGGCTGCGCGGCGGGCTTTTCCGGGGATCGCGTCGATGCCGCCGGCCCCGTCGTCGAGACGCTCTCCCGGAGCGACGGGCGCCGCATCCTGATGTACGAGACGCTCGCCGAGCGCACGCTCGCCCTCGCGCAGCTCGCGCGCCGCGCCGATCCGCGGGCGGGCTTCGAGCCGCTGCTCGAGGACATGCTGGGACCCGTGCTGGCCGCCTGCATCGCCAACGACATCGCCATCGTGGGCAATTTCGGCGCGGCCAATCCGCCTGCGGCGGCGCGGAAGATCCTCGCGATGTCGCAGGACCGCGGGCTCGCGCCGCCGCGCATCGCCGTCGTGAGCGGCGACGATCTTTCCGGCCCTGGGCATCGCGCGCTACTTGCGCAGGCGTTGGGCGAGCCGATCGAAGACATGGTCAGCGCCAATGCGTACCTGGGCGCCGAGCCCATCGCGGCGGCGCTCGACGCCGGCGCGCAGGTCGTGATCTGCGGGCGCGTCGCCGATCCGTCGCTTGCCGTGGGCCCGATCATCGCGCACTACGGCTGGCGCGCCGACGATTGGGACCGGCTCGGCCGTGCGACGATGGCTGGCCACCTGCTCGAATGCGGCGGCCAGGTGACCGGCGGCTATTTCGCGGACCCGGGCATGAAGGACGTGCCCGGCGTGCACGACCTCGGGTTTCCGATCGCGCAGATCGATGCGGACGGTGGCTGCATCATCGGCAAGGCGGAGAACACGGGCGGCGTCGTCGATGCGCGGACCGTGAAGGAGCAATTGCTCTACGAGATCCACGATCCTTCCGCCTACCTCACGCCCGACGCGACCGCCGACATCTCGGAAGCCGAGGTGCGCGACCTCGGCGGCAACCGCGTGGCGCTGAGCGGCGTGCGCGGGCATGCGCGGCCGGAAACGCTCAAGGTAACGGTGTGCCACGAAGGCGGCTGGCTCGCCGAGGGCGAGATCTCCTATGCCGGCCCGGGCGCCGAAGGCCGCGCGCGGCTCGCGGCCGACGTGCTGCGCCGCCGCCTTCCGGGGCTCACCCTTCGCGTGGATCTCATCGGGTCCCTCAGCCTCTTCGGCGACGACCGCGGCGAGCTGCTGTCGCGCACGCCGGCGCGCGACCTGCGCGACGTGCGCGTGCGCGTGGCCGCGCGCCACGACGAGCGCGCGCAAGCCGAGCGGCTCGCCCGCGAGGTGCTCGCGCTCTATACGAACGGTCCCGCGGGCGGCGGCGGCGTGCGCACGGCATTGCGGCCGCGGCTGGAGACACGCTCGTGCTTCGTGCCGCGCTCGGCCGTGCACGCGACATGGGAAATGGTCCGATGAATACCGTGCCGCTCTACCGGCTCGCGCACGGGCGCACCGGCGACAAGGGTGATCGCTCCAACATCAGCGTCATCGCCTACCGGCCCGAGGACTACCCGCTGCTGGTGGAGCAGGTCACGGAGCCGCGCGTGGCCGAGCTCTTCGCGCACCGCCATCCCACGCGGGTGACGCGTTACCTGTTGCCGCGCCTGGCCGCGATGAATTTCGTGATCGACGGCGTGCTCGACGGCGGCGTGAACGGATCGCTCAACCTCGACGCGCACGGCAAGTCGCTCGCGTTCCTGCTGCTCGAGATGCCCATCCAGATTCCCGGAGGAGGAGAACCATGAAGATCGCACGAATCGCCGCCGCCCTCGCGCTCGCCGCCGCCTGCGCCCAGGCACAGGACTTTCCGGCAAAGCCCGTCACGTTCGTCGTGCCGTTCGCCGCGGGCAGCGCCACCGACCAGATCGCCCGCGCGCTCGGCCAGGGCGTGAGCGAGGCGACGAAGCAGTCCGTCGTCGTGGAGGACAAGCCGGGCGCGAGCGGCTTCCTCGCGGCGCAGCAGGTCGCGAAGTCCGCGCCCGACGGCTATACCGTGCTCATCACGACGAACACGACCCATGCGGCGAACGAGCACCTCTACAAGTCGATGCCGTACGACCCGGTGAAGGATTTCGCGCCGGTCACGCTGCTCGGCAAGGGCGGGCAGATCATGGTCGTGAACCCCAGCGTGCCGGCGAAGAGCGTGGGCGAATTCATCGCGCTCGCAAGGAAGCAGCCGGGCAAGCTCACGTTCGGCAGCGGCAGCTCGTCCTCGCGCATCGCGGGCGAATTGCTGCAGCAGATGGCGGGCATCCAGATCCTGCACGTGCCGTACAAGAGCAACCCGCTCGCGATCACGGACCTGCTCGGCGGGCAGATCGACATGATGATCACGGACACCGCGACGGGGCTGCCGCAGGTGAAGGCGGGCAAGGTGCGCGCGCTGGGGGTCACGGCGAGGACGCGCTCGCCGCTCGCCCCGGACATCCCCACGATCGACGAGGCCGGCGTGAAGGGCTACGAGATGGGCTACTGGTTCGCCGCGTACGTGCCCGCGAAGACGCCGCCCGCGGTGGTGAAGCGGCTGCACGACCTGATCGTCGCCGCGACGAAGAGCCCGAGCGCGAGGCAGTTCTACGATTCGACCGGCACCGAGCCCGTCGTCTCGAGCCCGGAAGAGCTCGCGCGCTTCCAGCAGGACGAGTCGCAGAAGTGGGGGCGGATCATCAAGGCGGCGAACATCCAGCCTGAGTGATCCGGCCTAACGCGCCGCGCGGCCGTCGGCCACGCGCAGGCGCTGCACCAGCGCGGCGAAGGCCGGCTCTCCCCGCAGCGCGTCGAACTCGGGCTCCACGTTCGCGAACACGGTCCAGTTGAACCGCTCTGCGTCGGCGGCCTCGAGCGCGGCGAGCGCGCGGCGGCTGTCGCCCAGCGCGCTCCAGACCACGGCGAAGTGATAGGGGGAGACGTGCGTCGTTCGGGCGGTCTGCTCGAGCTCGTCGAGCAGCACGCGGGCATGATCGCGGTCGCCCTGCGCGGCGTATGCGCTCGCGAGCTCCGCCAGCGCGGTGGCGCTGCGCTGCGACAGCTGCACCGCGCGCGTCATCTCGGCGACCGCGAGGTCGTGCATGCCCTTCTGCTTGTACGCGCGCGCGAGCTCGACGTGCGCGCGCGGGAAGTCCGGATCGAGATCGATCGTCGCGCGCAGCTGCGCGATCGCCTCGTCGTAGCGGCGCGCGTAGTAGAAATGGCGCCCGAGGTCGGTATTGATGATGAGCGAGAGCGGATCGCAGGCGAGCGCGCGCCGTGCCTCCTCGATCGCCTGTGCCGATCGCCCCTGGGCGGCATGGGCGAGCGCGAGCCACTGTCGCGCGGTCGCGTACTGCGGAGCCAACGCGATCGCCGTGCGGTATTCGCGCTCGGCCTCGGGCCAGTCGCGGTCCTGGTGGGCGCGCGCGAAGGCGAGCGAAGCGTGCGCTTCGGCGAGCTCGGGATTGATGGCGAGCGCCTGCAATGCCGAGGCCTTCGCGGCGGTGAAGGCTTGCTGGGGATCGGCCGAGCCGTAGGCGGCGAGAAGGTTGTATGCGTCCGCGAGTCCGGCGTGCGCGGTGGCGTTGCTCGGGTCGAGCGCGATCGCTCGCTTGAATTCCGCGATGCTCGCGGTGAGGCCCGCCTCGGTGCGCTTGGCCCAGAAGTGCCGCCCGCGCAGGTACGCGAGGTGTGATTCCGGGTTGTCGGTGTCGCGCCGGCGCAGCAGGCGGCGGTCCTCGCTCGAAAGGCGCGCGAGCATCGAGGAGGCGACGCGCTCGGCGATCGTGTCCTGTACCTGGAAGAGGCCGGTGTCGGGCGCCTCGACCTGGTCGGACCAGCGGGTCGAGCCGTCCGCGATGGCGACCAGCTGGAACGTGATGCGCAGGCGGCCGTCGCCGCGCTGCAATCGCGAATCCAGCACGTAGTCCACGGCGAGCTCCCGTCCCGCGGCCTGGGGGTCGACACCCTTGCGGTAGCGCAGGATCGCACTGGTGGGCCGCACGACCAGGCGATCGATCGCCGAAAGGCGCGTGATCAGCGCATCGGCAAGGCCCAGGGACAGTGGATCGTCGGCACCCTCGCCAAGAGAGGTGAACGGGAGCACAGCGATGGAGGCGACCGGTGCGCCGCTCGGCATCGGCGGGGTCCGCAGCGCCCAGTAACCCACGGACAGCGCGACGACCGCCGCGAGGCTCGCGAGCGCGACCCATAGGCGCCCCGCGACTCGCGCGAGCGGCTTCGACGCCGCGCCCACGGCGCCCACCTCGGCGCACAGCATGTAGCCGCGCCGCGGCATCGTGCGGATGAGTTGCTGGGTTTCGTCGCCCAACGCCAGCCGCAGCTCGCTCACGCATTGCACCAGCGAGTCGTCGGTGACCACCAGGCCCGCCCAGACCGTCGCGAAGAGCTCCTCCTTCGTGACGATGCCATTGGCGCGGCGCACGAGCTGCTCGAGCACGCGCAGCGTTTGCGGACGCAGCCGCAGCTCCTCGCCACGCCGTCCGGTCAGCCGTTGGGCGTCGGCATCGAGCGTGAAACCCGCGAACCGCCAGGCCCGGTGCGAGGGGGGCGCTTCGGTCAGTTTTTCGGCCCGCAGGACGGTTCCACTCATGTTCGGCCCGTTTCGTCCGGATTTCGGCGGTCGATCGGGACTTTCGCCAGGCGCGGCGGCGATGTTGCAGCCGTGTTCAACCGACCCGGAGAATCCCGATGGCCAACTCTAAACCCGCCTGCTTCGCAACCGCAATTTCATTCCCGCTGGCCGTGGGCCTGCTGGCGGCCGCGCTGGCTGCGCGCGCCGATGCCGTCGCGGACTGGAATGCCACCGCCATCGCGGTCACGGCGACTCCGCCCAACTCGATACTGCAGTCGCGGGTGCTCGCGATCGTGCAGGGCGCGATGTTCGACGCAGCCATTGCCGTGGAGCGCCGCTATCCGCCCATGGGCGCCGACGTTATCGCCGGTCCCGAAGCGTCCCAGCAGGCCGCGATCGCCGCGGCGGCGCACGGCATCCTGTCGCGGCTGGCACCCGGCCAGCAGGTGGCGCTCGACGCGGCACTCGCAGCCACGCTCGCCAAGGTGCCGCCCGGTGCGCCCAGGACGAACGGCATCAACGCGGGCACCGAGGTCGCCGAAAAATGGATCGCGCTGCGCGCCAGGGACGGCGCCGACGCGAAGGGCACCTACACGCCGGCAGCGGGCGCGGGCAAGTGGCAGCCGACGCCGCCGGCAAACCTGCCCGCGATTCTGCCTGGGTGGGGCGCGGTGAAGCCCTTCGTGTTGAAGAGCGCGCACCAATTCGATCTGAAGGGCCCGCCGGCGCCCGCCAGCGAGGCATTCGCGCGCGACTTGGCGGAAGTGCGGGACTTGGGTGCCCGCGAGAGCAGCACGCGCACGGCGGACCAGACGGCGGCGGCGATCTTCTGGACGATCCAGACGCCCGTGGTGTGGAACGCCGCCGCGCGCGCCGCGAGCGCCGCGCGTTCACTGGGTTCGTTGGAGAGCGCGCGTGTGCTGGCACTCGTGAACTTCGCGTGCGCCGACTCGCAGATCGCTGGCTTCGAGATGAAATATCGCGTCTCGCATTGGCGGCCGGTGACTGCGATCCGCCAAGGCGGCGATGCCGGCTGGGAGCCGCTCCTCGCCACGCCGCCACACCCCGAGTATCCGTCGGCGCACATGCTCTGCTCGGGCGCCGCCGAGGCGGTGCTCAAGGGCTATTTCGGCGCCGACAGGGTGAACGTTTCGGTGATGTATCCGCCCGGCGCGGGCATCACGCGCAGCTACGGAAGCTTTTCCCAGATCGCGCAGGAGGTCGAAGGCGCGCGCGTCTGGGGCGGCATCCACTATCGCAGCGCCGACGTCGACGGCCGTGACCTGGGCCGCCGTATCGGCGAGTACGTGCTCGAGAAGTTTCCGCCCGCGCGCTAGCCGCGCTTCCTCCGAAAGGACTTGCCATGAAAACGCTCGCCGCCTGCCTGCTCGCCTCGACCCTCGCCCTCAGCGCCGCCGCCGCCGATCCCCAGCGCAAGCTGGTGATGCAGGTGAGCGAGGGCGTCGACCAGGGCGAATACGCCATCAACATCGCCAACAACCTGCTGAAGAGCGAGCCGGGCGCCGCGATCCAGATCGTCGCCTACTCGAAAGGCGTGGACTTCCTGACGGACGGATTTCGGGGCAAGCCCAAAGAGGTGAAGGAGCTGCAGGACCGCGGGGTGGTGTTCAAGGTCTGCAACAACACGCTGCGCCAGCGGGACATCGACCGCTCGCACCTGCTGCCCGATACGCAGATCGTCCCCTACGGCGCAATCGAGATCGCGCGGCTCCAGCAGTACGAGGGCTACTCGTACATCAAGCCCTGAGGGCCCGCCGCCTCACGGGCAGGGATGGGCCCCGCTGGGCGCGACCCATCCCTGTTTCGCGTCAACCGGGCACCGCGCCCTTGCCCGCCGTGGCGTCGATGGTTATGGAATCACCCTCCTTCAGGGGACGGATCATCAAGGCGGCGAACATCCAGCCCGAGTGAGCGGCTAGAGATCCGTGCGCCGGTACGGGATGCCGGAAAAGCCGATGTCCGGGATATGGAAGCCGTTCTGCATCGCCAGGACCTCGATCGCGTCGGCGAAGTTCTGCGGGTCGATCGGCGTGGGGCCGATGGTCACGCGCGGGATGAGGTGCTCCCAGTCGCCCCGTTCCTGCCCGAAGGCGAGGCTGAATTTCACCGACGCGTGCGCCTGCTGCAGCACCGCGATGACCCGCGGATGGTGGAACGGCACCGGCGCGGAGATGAGCCGCCACTCCTGCTCCTCGGCGAAGCGGTGGTCCTTGATCACCGGTGCCACCAGCAGGAAAGTCGCGTTGAAATGGGACACGAGCCGGCGTCGTTCTTCGGCGCTGCCCGTGCGCTCGGCGCGGAACGATTCCAGCAGCATCGTCACCAGGTCGTTGAGGATGCGGACCTGCATCGCCTCGTCGTAGACGCAGCGCCACAGGCGCAGGTCGTTGCGGGTCGCGAGCTCCGCGAGCCGCCGCGCATCGAAGCCAATGGCGATGCCGCGCCCGTCGTCGCCATACGAGCGCCATTGCGACAGCAGGTCGGGCTGCTCGCAGAAGCTCGCCACGCAGATGTTGGTGCGCCGGAAGGTCTCGAGCTGCACCGCGGCCTCGTGCAGGAACTCGCCCTCGGCCGCCGGCAGCCCGGCCACGCGCGACTCGACGAAGCTCTGGAACTGCGTGATGGCGAGCGTGATCTCGGAAATGTCGTTCGAGGCCGTGAACTTCGACAGCCAGAGCGACTTCGACGTGATGATGCCGCGCACGCCGCGCAGGTCGGTGTAGTGGAACAGGTGTTCCGGGGGCGGGGTCTCGAAGGCCGCGCGCGAAGGCAGGTGCTCGAACGCGAGCGGCGGCGCGGCCATCGCGGCCTCAGTCGGTGACCGCGCCCTTGCTCGCGGTGCCGACGAGCTTCGCGTACTTGCCGAGCACGCCCGTGGTGTAGCGCGGCTTCGGCTGCTTCCACGCCGCACGGCGCTTCTCCAGCTCGGCCTCGTCCACGTCGAGCTGGATGAGCCGCCTGTGCGCGTCGATGGTGATGGAATCGCCCTCGCGCACGAGCGCGATGGTGCCTCCCGCGAACGCCTCGGGCGCCACGTGGCCCACGACCATGCCC
The DNA here is from genome assembly GCA_035719385.1 of Usitatibacter sp. GTDB lineage: Bacteria > Pseudomonadota > Gammaproteobacteria > Burkholderiales > Usitatibacteraceae > Usitatibacter. The sequence goes on along the minus strand of DASTGG010000040.1, from coordinate 8,448 downwards.
CAGGTGCCGCCGGAGAAGCGGCCGTCGGTGACGAGGCCGACGGACTCGCCCAGGCCCTTGCCGACGAGCGCCGAGGTGGGCGAGAGCATCTCGCGCATGCCGGGGCCGCCCTGCGGGCCCTCGTAGCGGATGACGAGGACATCGCCGGGCTTGATGCGGTCGGCGAGGATCGCATCCATGCAATCGGGCTCGGAATCGAAGACGCGCGCGGGGCCGGTGATCGCCGGGTGCTTGAGGCCCGTGATCTTCGCGACACAGCCTTCGGGCGCCAGGTTGCCGCGCAGGATCGCGAGGTGGCCCTGCGCGTACATCGGGTTGGACCAGGGGCGGATCACGTCCTGCTCCTTGCGCGGCTCGTCGGGCACGTCGCGCAGCACTTGCTCGACCGTCTTGCCGGAGATCGTCATGCAGTCGCCGTGCAGCAGGCCGTGCTTGAGCAGCATCTTCATCACCTGCGGGATGCCGCCGGCGCGATGCAGGTCCACGGCGACGTAACGGCCCGAAGGCTTGAGGTCGCAGAGCACCGGCACCTTCTGGCGGATGCGCTCGAAGTCGTCGATGGTCCAGGTGACGCCCGCCGCATGCGCGATCGCCAGCCAGTGCAGCACGGCGTTGGTGGAGCCGCCGGTGGCCATCACCACCGAGATCGCGTTCTCGAGCGACTTGCGGTTGATGATGTCGCGCGGCTTGATGCCCTTCTTCACCGCCTCGACCAGCACCTCCATGCTCTTCACCGCGCTGTCGCGCTTCTCCGCGTCCTCCGCGGCCATCGTGGACGAATAGGGCAGCGACATGCCGATCGCCTCGATGGACGACGACATCGTGTTCGCGGTGTACATGCCGCCGCAGGCGCCCACGCCGGGCAGCGCGCAGCGCTCGATGCACTCGAAGTCCTCCTGCGACATCTTGCCGGCGGTGTACGAGCCCACCGCCTCGAACACCGAGACGATCTGCAGGTCCTGGCCCTTGTAGTGGCCGGGCTTGATCGTGCCGCCGTAGACGAAGATCGACGGGATGTTCATCCGGGCGATGGCGATCATCGCGCCGGGCATGTTCTTGTCGCAGCCGCCGATGCACAGCACGCCGTCCATGAACTGGCTCTGCACCGCGGTCTCGATCGCGTCGGCGATCACCTCCCGCGACACGAGCGAGTACTTCATGCCCTCGGTGCCCATGGAGATGCCGTCGGTCACCGTGATCGTCCCGAACATCTGCGGCATGGCGCCCACGCGGCGCGCGGCGGCGTCGGCCGCGTCGGCGAGCGGCTGGATGCCGGCATTGCACGGGTTCATGGTCGAATGGCCGTTGGCGATGCCCACGATGGGCTTCTCGAAGTCCTCGTCCTTGTATCCGATGGCGCGGAGCATCGAGCGGTTGGGCGAGCGCGGCACGCCCTTGGTGATGGTGAAGGAGCGGAATTTCTCGGTCATGGGGAGTTCCTGCGAGGGATAGTCATTCTAGACCATGGCACCGGCACGCACCGGCGCATGCCCGCGACGTCCAAGTATCACTGATCTGTACGAGGAGATCGGACATGAAACGAGCCGCGCAAGTCGTCGGTGTGTTGTTCCTGGTCGCGGGCATCGCGGGGTTCATCCCGGCGCTGTGCCCGGACGGGAAGGTCTTCGGCATCTTCGCCGTCGATGCGATGCACAACGCCGTGCATATCATCAGCGGCATCATCGCGCTCGCCATGGCTTTCGGCGAGGAAGCCACGGCGCGCACCTACTTCCGCATCTTCGGCGTGGTCTACGCGCTGGTGACCATCCTCGGCTTCATGGCCGGCCGCGACGGCCAGGTGATGGGCATGGCGATGAACATGGCGGACAACGTGCTGCACCTGGTCTTCGCCGTGGCGTTCCTGTACCTGGGCTTCGGGTGGCATCGGGCGCTCCCGCCCAGCCGCGGGCCGGCCGCGGCGTAAGACCCCGCTGCAACGAAAAAGCCCGGCGCCGCCGGGCTTTTCTTCGTCATCCCGGACGCCGTCATCGCGGGCCGTCTTCCCGGACGCCTCCGGGGTATTTGTCGTCTTCCCGGACGCCGCAATCGCGGCAACGGTCCGGGATCCAATCTCACTCCACCCGGATCTTCCCGTCCTTCACGACCTTGCCCCAGAGCTGCATCTGCTCGCGCACGAAGCGGTCCGCCTCCGCGGGACCATAGCCGGTGAGCTCGCCGCCCAGCGATGCAACCCGCTCGCGGAATTCCGGCGACTGCACCGCCTTGTCGATCGCCTCGGCCAGCTTCGCGATCACCGCGGGCGGCGTGCCCGCAGGGGCGAAGATCGCGTTCCACTCGTACACCTCGTATCCCGGCACGCCCGCTTCCGCCATCGTCGGCACGTCGGGAAGCGCGGGGGACCGCTTGGCGCCGGTGATCGCCAGCGGCCGCAGCTTGCCGCCCTTGATCTGCGGAAGGCTCGAGGCCATGTTCGCGAAGAACGTCGGCACCTGCCCGCCCATCACGTCGTTGAGGGCCGGTCCGCCGCCCTTGTAGGGGACGTGCGTCATCTGCACGCCGGTCTTCTGGAGGAAGAGCTCGCCCGAAAGATGCTGCGCGGAGCCGTTGCCCGACGAGGCGAAGGCGATCGTGCCCGGCTTCGCTTTCGCCGCGGCGATGAGCCCCTTCACGTCGTGCACGGGATAGCTGGGCGTGACGACCAGCACGTTCGGGAAGAGCGCGAGCACCGCGATCGGCGTGAACGCCTTCGTCGGCTCGTACGGCAGCTTCGAATACAGGCTTGGGTTCACCGAGTACGACGAGGCATCGAGCATCAGCGTATAGCCGTCGGGCGCCGACCGCGCGACTTCGGAGGCGCCGATCTGGCCGCTCGCCCCCGGCTTGTTCTCCACGACCACGGGCTGGCCGAGCGACTCGGACATCTTCGGCGCCACGAGCCGCGCCATGAGGTCGGCGCCGCCGCCGGGCGGATACGTCACGACGATGCGGATCGGCTTGGTCGGAAAGGCCTGTGCGGCCGCCCCACCCGGCAGCGCGAGGGCGAGGGAGGCGAGAAGCGCGATGAGTTTTTTCATGGGCCGTAGAATAGCCCCGCCATGTCCATCGCGAAACCCGCGCGCGGCGTCGATTGCCACGCCCACATCTTCTCCATGGATGCGCCCGCCGTCGCGAACGCGCGCTACCGTCCGTCGTACGCGGCCACGCTCGAGCAATGGATGTCGCACTGGCCGGCGGCGGGCATCACGCATGGCGTGCTGGTGCAGCCGAGCTTCTTCGGGACCGACAACCGCGAGCTGCTCGCCGCGCTCGCACGCGCGCCCGATCGCCTGCGCGGCGTCGCGGTGGTCGATCCGGAAATCGCGGAGAGGCAACTGCTCGCGATGGATTCGGCCGGCATCCGCGCCGTCCGCCTGAACCTGCAGTCGGTTACGGACTACGGCACCTTCTCGCGCGAGCCGTGGCCGCTCCTGTTCGCGCGCATGGCGGCGCTCGGCTGGCACGTCGAAGCCTTCGTGGAAGCCGGCCGCGCGGTCGAGCTGGCGGCGGCGCTCGCCGGCACGACGGTCGAGCTCGTGTTCGACCACTTCGCGAATCCCGCGCCCGGCCTGGCGGCTGACGCGACGTTCAACGCGCTCTCGGCGCTCTCGCGCGAGCGCCACGTGTGGGTCAAGCTGTCGGCGCCCTATCGCCTCGAGGGACACGATGCCGCGCTGCTGGCGCGCGAATGGATCCACGTGCTCGGCGCCGATCGCGTCGTGTGGGGCAGCGACTGGCCGTGGACGCGGCACGAGGCGGGACAGGACTACACCATGCTGAGGAACGAACTCGAGCGCTGGGTCGGTGCCGAACGCGCGCGCGCGATCCTCTGGGATAATCCTGCGCGCCTCTATCGCTTCGACTGAAGGGAACGCCCGTGCTCGTCCATCCGCAGTTCGATCCCGTCCTCGTGAGCCTGGGCCCCATCGCCATCCGCTGGTACGGGCTCATGTACGTGATCGGGTTCATCCTCGTCATCGTGCTGGGCAAGTACCGCGTGCGGCAGGGGCTCGGCCACGGCATGACTGTGCGCGACGTCGACGACATCCTCGTGTACGGCGTCTTCGGCGTGATCCTCGGCGGACGGCTGGGCTACGTGCTCTTCTACAAGCCCGAGTACTACTTCGCGCACCCGCACGAGATCCTGCAGATCTGGACCGGCGGCATGAGCTTCCACGGCGGGTTCCTCGGCGTGCTCCTCGCCGTCGCGCTCTTCTGCTGGGTGAAGAAGAAGCAGTGGCTGGACACGATGGACTTCATCGCGCCGCTGTGCCCGCTCGGCCTCGCCGCGGGGCGCATCGGCAACTTCATCAACGGCGAGCTTCCCGGGCGGCCGACGACGCTGCCGTGGGGGATGTGGTTCCCGCAGACGGACGCGCAGCCGCTGGCGCGCCATCCGTCGCAGCTCTACCAGTTCGCGGGCGAGGGCGTCCTGCTCTTCGTGATCCTGTGGCTCTATTCGCGCAAGCCGCGGCCGCGCGGCGCCATCTCGGGGGCGTTCCTCGTGGGCTACGGAGCGCTGCGCTTCCTGGCGGAATTCGCGCGCGAGCCCGACAACTTCCTCGGCCTGCTCGCGCTCGGGCTTTCGATGGGCCAGTGGCTGTCGCTGCCGATGATCGCGATCGGCATCGCGATGATCGCCTGGGCCTATCGTCGCGCTAGCGCGGCAGCGGAATCCGCAGCACGGTAGGCAACGGCACGTCGTCGGGGTGCTGGATCGCGCCCTCGCGGTCGTAGTGCGACACGCCGGTGGCGGCGAGGAGATAGAAGCCGTTCGGCGTGACGGCGCCGGTCGTGGGCTCGTACAGCGCGTTGTGGTGGTGCGACAGCAACGTCTTCACCTGCGTGACGGTGCCGCCGTCGGGCGAGAGCGAGATCACGATGACGCGCCCGGGATTGGTGACGTTCTCGATGCCGACGAGCTGTCCCTGCCACTGGTAGAGCCCGTCGATGGCGGCGATGTTCTCGCGCGTGGCGTTCGCGACGGGGCGCAGCTCCCCGGTGTCGAGATCCACCACGGCGAGCCCGGTGGCATGCGCGACGTGGAGGCGCTTGCCGTCGGGCGAGGCGGCCAGGCCGTTGCTGCCGCGAAGCCGCTCGGGCGGCACGAGCGTGCGCGCGGCCGCGGGCACCTTCACCGGCAGCTCGAACACCGCGCCGCTCGCCGAGTCGGTGGCGAAAACGCGGCCGCCGGGCGCCACGGCCACGTCGTTCAGCTGGCGCGCCTCGGGCACGTCGTAGCGGCGAAGGAGCTGACGCGTGTCGATGTCGAAGGCGAACACGGCGTTTCGCCGCTGCGCTTCGCCGGCGCGCGTGAGCGTGGACGTGCTCACCGCGTAGAGGATGCGGCGCGGCGAATCCACCGCGAGCCCGAGCACCGCGTCGAGCCGCGCCTCGGGACCGGCGAAGATCCGTGACGGTTCGCGCTCGCCCACGCGCACGATGCGTTTCTGCGCGATGCTGCCGATGAAGAACGTGTGCGACGGCGCGTCGTAGGCGATGCCCTCGGGAATGAACAGCCGGTCCTCGAGCTCGAAGGCCGTCGGCGCGTAATCGAGCCGCGGGAGCTTCGCTTCCATGCGCGCGCGCACCGACTGGAACCGCGTGTCGCTCCACACGCGCTCGAAGCCATCGCGCGCAGGCAGGAAGCCGTCGGCGATTTGCGCGACCTTCTCGAGCTCGTCGACGCTGGCGGCCACGTCGCCCGCCTGCGCATTCGCGCGCGCCGCGAAGAACAGGCGCGCCGCCTCGTCACCCTGCTGGGCGGAGACGGCGGTTGCGAGAAGGCAGAGGAGGAGAGCGGCGACGAGGGGATTTTTCATCCCCTCATTATCGGGCAAAGCGGATCAGGCCCTCGGCGCGGTGCCCACGTCCGGGGCGCGCCCGCCGATGACGTGCGGCGGCGCGACGGGGTCGAAGTCGGCCCACTCGCCGTCTTGCCACAATCCCTGCGCGTCCTCGACCTGCCACGCGCCGCATTCCTCGAAGAGCCGCACGATGCGCTCGCGCTCGAGGTTCGCGCCGTCCACGTTCACCGCGACCATCGCCTCGGCCGGGCGCACGTCCGTGGTATCCGGCTGCGCCTCGTGATCCACGCCGGCCTTCATGCCGCCGATGAGCGATCCCGTGTACGCGCCGGCGCCGGCACCGGCGACGATGCCCGCGGGACCGATGAGCGGCGTGGCCGCGGCGCCCACGACCGCGCCGACCACCGCGCCCACGGCGACACCCTTCGTCGCGCCGCCGCCCGCGTGGTGCGCGCCTTCGGAGGACGCATGGTCGCCGCCGATCGCCGTCTGGTCATGCATGCCCGGGGGGTTCACGCGGAATTCGCAGATGTACTCCGGGTCGACGCCCGCCTCGGCAAGCCTCGCGAGCGCGGCCTGCGATTGCGCGTAAGTCCCGAAGCCCGCGGCGATGATGGTTGCCATGTCGTCCTCCGATGTCGGGGTTCAGAAGCGGAACTGCACGCCCGCCGATGCCATGTCGAGGTCGCGGCGGCCGCCGACGAAGTCGAGCTTGTAGCGGTCCCAGTCCACGCGCAGCGCCACGTTCTGCGTGACGTTGAAGCCCGCGCCGACGCCGTACGTCCAGCCCCAGCCGCTCTTGTGGCCGCGGTCGAACAGCGTGTCCGGATCGGCCGTGACGTCGGTGCGCCCGTAAAGGCCGCCGACCTTGCCGAAGACGTTGAAGCGGTTGCCGATGGGCACGCCTGCGAGCAGGCTCAGGTTCGCGGCCCAAGCCTTCGTCTGGCCGCCCGACGCGGCGACCTTCCCGAAATCCGTGTAGCCGGCTTCGAGGCCGAGGATGTCGCTCATCTTGCCGCCCGCATAGAGCTTCCACGCGGTGTCCCGCTTGTCGCATGCGAACACGTCCGTGCGCGCGCAGTCGCTGCGGAACTTCGACTCGCCGCCGCTCGCGCCGATGTAGCCCCAGAAGTCGCCGCGCCAGGGCGTGCGCTCCTGGGCGAACGCGGATCCGGAAGCGAGCAGCCCGGCTGCGACGAGGCCGGAAACGATTCGTGCATTCAACTTGGACATTCGGTATCTCCTGATTATTCGGATGGCGACACCGCCGCTCGCGCGGCGGCGCCGCGGCGCTCTGGCGCCATTCGATTGACGCCTCATTCCACCGAGGGTTTCGCCGGGCGGCCCCGGGATTGTGGAAAAGGGGTGGAGCTATCGTCCAAGTAGCTCACCCACCGGCTTCCATGCCTCGCTGCGGTCGCAGATCGCCTTCACGATCGCGAGGATGGGAATGGCGAGCAGCACGCCCCACAGGCCCCAGATCCAGCTGAAGAACAGCAGGCCGACGAACGTCGCGGTGGTGTTCATGCGCGTCTGCCGGCTCGCGAGCCAGGTCGCGAAGATCATGCCCACGATGGTCGCGACCACGATCGTCGAGCCCGACACGAGGAAGGCCTTGCCCCACGAGCCGAACTGCATGAAGCCCGCGATGAGGCTCACGGCCGCGACGATGGCCGGGCCGAAATACGGCGCCGTGTGCAGGATCGCCGCGGCGAGGCCCCACAGCTCCGCGTATTCGACGCCGATGAGCCTGAAGCAGATCCACACGCCCAGGCCCACCAGCACGTTCGCGAGCAGCATCACGACGAGGTAGCGGCGGATCTGCGTGTCGATCTCCTCGATGACCTGCAGCGTGAAGCGCTGCTTCGCGAGCTTCTCGCCGCCGATGCGCACGATCTTCTGCTTGAAGAGATCGCCCGAGGCGAGCATGAAGAAGACCAGGAACACCACGACCATCACCTGCGCCGCGGCGACGGAGACGCTCTTCCAGGCGGCCATGAGCAGTTGCCACACCGAAACCGACGAGGCGGCGGGGGCGGCCTGCGCCGGCGCGGGCTTCTTCGCGCCCGCCGTGCCGATGCTCTCCAGCTCCTGCGCCGCCTTCTTCACTTCCGCGACGGGATTGGGCCCGGCGTTCTGCGCGATCTGCTGCACCGATTTCGAGACGCTGCGGACGGCGTCGGGGACTTTCTGCCAGATGGTGGCGATGTCGTCCTGCCATGCCCATGCCGCGGTCCCCAGCAGCCCGAGGATGCCCAGCACGACGACGGCGGCGGATACGACTCGATAACGCAGCACGCGCGTCAACGCATCGACGAGCGGCGAGAGCGCATACGAGATGAGGAGACCGACGCACAACGGGATGAAGAAGGGCGCCCCGTGCGCGAGCAGGAAGATCACCGCGATCACGGCGAGGACGGTCACGGAGCGGTTCCCGGTCATGGTGCCGCCATTGTCCGAGGGGTCCCGGGGGGCGTCTGTCGGCGCCGGCACGCGAGCCCTGTAGGACAGGGCCATCCGCTGGCCTTCAGGCCCTTTCCTTGGGTATAATCAACGGCTTCGCGTGGGGTGGTAGCTCAGCTGGGAGAGCGTCGCGTTCGCAATGCGAAGGTCGAGGGTTCGATCCCCTTCCACTCCACCATTT
>DASTGG010000039.1:0-2851 GCA_035719385.1 Usitatibacter sp. | reverse complement strand
GTGTCGTTCACGGCGACCGGCAGGTCGTTCACCGGCGTGATGTTGATCGTGATCGCCGCCGTGTTCGACGCCGCGCCATTCACCGAAACGGTGTATGCGAGCCCGTCCGCGCCGTTCACGTTCGAGTTGGGCGTGTACGTGATCGTGTTGTCGGCGTTCAGCACGGCGGTGCCGAGCCGCGGCGGCTGCGTGATGGTGATGGTCGCGCCCGCGGGGATGGGGCCGCCGTTGTACGTGTCATTCGCGAGCGGGTTCAGCACGAGCGGCGTGGCGCAGCTCGTGGCCGTGCTGGCGCTGCAGTCCTCGAACATCGTCGCGGTGTCGTTGATGGCCGAAGGCGCCACCACCGCGGTCGCGGTTCCGACCGCGGTCGTCACCAGCAGGTCCGTGGAGCCGCCCTCCGAAGAGAATACGGTCACCTTCGCCGGGGGTGCCGCCAGCGGCGCGACGGTGACAGTCCCGTTCACGAGCGGGCCGTATCCCGCGAGCGTGAGCACCGGCGGCGCGAGCGTGTCGCTCGACGTCGCGCTCACCGTGAGGCTGCCCCCGCTCGCGGGATCGTAGTACGCCCCGGCCGCGGTGCTGCCCGCGGTGATCGCCACTTCATCGGTCACCGGCACGAGGTAGAAGTACGGCACGATGGCGCCCGTCGCATCGCGCGCCGTGGCGTCCTCGAGGCAGACCTCGAGCGGGATCGCCGCCGGCTGCGCCTGGCCCCAGTACTTCGTGCCCGCATTCACCATCTGGATCTGGTTCGCGCCGGCGGGAGCGCTGTAGGGCGGCATGAGCTTGTCGGTCGCGGGGTCGAGCGTGCCGATGCACGGCTGGTCGAAGAAGCTGAGCAGCGGCGTCGAGGTCGCCGCCGGCGCGGCCTGCCCCGGCAGCCGTCCCTGCGAGCTGGGCAGCCCGGTCGCGAACACGTCGAGCTTCTTGCCCGTCGGGCTCGCCGCGACGGCCTGCGCGTAGCTCGCGCGATCGGGAGTCACCTGTCCGGGAAGCGTGCCGGTCATGACGCGGCCGTTCAGCGTGAAGTTGGCCTGGTGGATCACGAAGCCGTTCGGGCCCTCGACACGGAAGACGTTGTGGTCGTAGGTGACGCCGTCGTTGCCGACGAAGGGCGCCAGCGGGCTGCCGGTCACCGGGCCGATGCGCGCCGGGTCGGCGATGTACTTCTTGCCCGTGTTCGGATACGGCGTCGTCGCGCCCGTGTTGACCAGGATGTCGTTGTACGGATCCTGGCCGTAGACGAGATCCGGAATCGGGGGCACTTCCGCGCCGCCGGGATTCGCCGAGGGCAGCAGGAAGGGACCGATGTCGGTGCCGAGCGTGCAGGTGAACGTGCCGACGCACGCGAGGCCGATGTCCTGCGTGGACCGGATTCGATCTCCCGCCACGACGTTCGTGAAGACCCATTTGCCGAACGGGTGGTACACCGTGTACGTGCCGGAGTAAGGCGCCGGCGTGATGTCGATGCGGATGCGCCCGAACGTCATCTGCTCGCCGGGCACGACCCGCGTGCCGTTCGCAAACCCTCCCTCCACCGCCGTGACGAGCTTCGCCTTCGTGGTGCCCGCCGTGGCCACGGCCGTGCCGTTGTAGTAGAAGTGCTCGACGAAGTACGGGCTCGGGAAGGTCTCCGGATACGTGGTGCTCGCCGGAAGGATCGTGCACCACCCGCCGTTGAGCTCGGACTGGTTCACGAGGTCGCAGAACTCGAGCGCGAGGCCCGTCTTGTCCTGGAACCACGCCGGGTAGCCGCCGACCGACGGCGCGCTGTTGATGGGGCCCAGGCGCGCGAGCGCCGCCTCGGCGGTTCGTGTGTGCGACAGTGTTGCGAGTGAAGCCAATGACGCGACCAACGCGTGCGCGACCAAGCGTTTCATTGTTGTCCCCCTGTGTGATCCCCGCACAGAAGGTACATTCGTCACCATGCGAATGGTGCGCGATGCGACAACATGCCGCGCGAGAAGGCGCTTCGAAAACTGTTACGGAGAGCCGGCGAAGCGGTCGCGGTAGATGAACACCCAGTCTCGATAGCTCTCGGCGCCCGCGAAGCGCGCATCGCGCAGGCCGAAGTTGCCCGTCTTGAGCGGGCGGCCCGGCGCGAGGCTGTAGACGCCCATGATGCCGCCGTCGGACGCGCGCACGAGGCCCCACTCCTCACCGGTGAGCGGATCGGCGCGCAGGCGGCGCAGGTGGCGGACGATGCCCGGATGCCGCGGATCGCGTACCAGGTCTTCGAGGCGCCGCGGGTACTGGCGCCGCCCCGACGGCGTGGAGGTCACGTAGCGCTCGATCGCCGTGCGCAGCTCCGCGCCAGTGGCGAGGAGCTGGCGCTCCTTGTCGCGCAGCGAGGACAGGTGCCACGACGTCGCCGCGGACGCGCTGGCGAGGCCGACGATGGCGACCGCGAAAAGGATCGCGAAGTAGGTGAATCCCTGCTCCCGGCCGCGCGCCATGCGATCACCACTGCGCGTACGGCGTGCCGTCGCGGCCGTTGCCGGGCGCGCCGCTCGCGATGTCGAAGACGCCGCCGCGGTCGCGATCGGCGGGCGGCACGACGACCCACGTCTCCACGCTGCCCGTGATCGGGTCCGCGGGCACGCGCCTCAGGTACTTCTTCGCCACCAGCTCCTGAAGCGATGCGGGATATTTCCCCGTGTCGCCGTAGTGGCGGTCGATCGCCTCGCGCATCACCGTGAGGTCGTGGCGCAGTGCCGTCTCGCGCGCGCGGTCCTCGCTGTGGAAGTAGCGCGGGATGGCGAGCGCGAGGAGCGTCGAGATGATCGCCATCACGACCAGCAGCTCGATCAAGGTGAAACCCGGGGACGCACCCCGGGGACGCACCCCG
>DASTGG010000038.1:0-8911 GCA_035719385.1 Usitatibacter sp. | reverse complement strand
CCTCGGCCATGTGCGACATCACGAAACCCTGCCGCGCGGCCGCCAGCCGGTGCATCTCGGAAGCGATGCGGGTCATCATCTGCTGCGGGTTCGGGAACACCTGCATCACGATCACCCCGTACTTGTGCTCGCCCAGGTCCTTCAGGAACGACTGCGAGCTCAGGTTCGACAGCGTCACGATCGACACGCCGGCGAGGCCCGCCTCGCGCACCTCGCGCACCAGGCTCGCGAGCGGCTTCGAGTGCCCGGCGGTGACGATCGCCTGCGGAGCGAGCGCGATGGCCGCGCGCGCCGCCTCGTGCGTGTCGCCCTTGGTGCGGTCGTACGAATACACGCCCGCCGGCTGCAGGTTGGCCTTCTTCAGCCCCGACATGAAGCCCGCGAGCCCATCCTTCCCGAACGAGTCGTTGACGTGGACGATCGCGATGCGGGTGATGCCCTGGCTCGTGAGCTGCGCGATCGCGTTCTCGGCTTCGGTCTGGTAGCGCGTGCGCACGTTGAAGACGAGCGGATTGACGGGCTCGTGCAGCACGATGGCGCCGGTCGAGGGCGCGACCAGCGGCGTGCCGGTCTCGCGCACCACGGGCAGGATCGCCTCGTTCTGCGGCGTGCCGCGCGTGAGGAAGAGCGCGAATACGCCCTTGCCGACGAGCGCGCGCGCATTGGCCGCGGCGCGTTTCGGGTCGAAGGCGTCGTCCATCGACTCGAGCCGGATGCGGCGGCCGTGCACGCCGCCGTTGTCGTTCACCCAGTCGATGTAGAGCCTGGCGCCTTCGGTCTGCTCCTTCACCTCACCGCCGATGGCGCCGGAAAAGCTCGAGGTCTGCCCGATGACGATCTCGCTGGCGGACACTCCCTGGGCCTGGGCGGCCATCGGAAACAAGAGCACGATCAGCCCTGCCATCCACTTGCGCATGCGGCCCCTCCGTCGATGTGGTGATTGCTGCGGGCGTGCGAGCTTCGAGCGCCCAGCTTACGGGGTTAACGCAAGTTATCTGCGACTTTTCGCACAGCGGGCACGCGGAAATTCATGCGGCGCCTCGGAAATCCCGCTTATTCCGCGCCTGGACAGAAATATATATTTGGGAAGTTTATCCCAAATTAACGAAACTGGGGTATCGTTAACTCCGGCCACCACCGCGGTCCGGACGCCATGGCGCTCCTCCCGGCGACCCGCGATCCCAGGCCGCGGTGGCCCGGCCTTTGCCGCGCGCGGAATCGTTTATGCTGCGGGTGAGGACTCGCCCGGCAGGTCGCGGTCCGCAACGACACACCTTCATGGCGGCAGTCCACATCGCATCCCGGCGGTTCCGCTGGAGCTTCGCCGCGCTGCTCGCGGCGCTCGCGACCCTCGGGCCCTTCTCGGTCGACGCCTACCTCCCCGCGTTCGCCGGCATCCAGGCGTCGCTCGAGGCGACGCCGCTGCAGATCCAGCAGACGCTCTCGGGCTACCTGTTCGCCTTCGGGCTGATGTTCCTCTTCCACGGCGCGCTGTCCGACAGCTTCGGAAGGCGCCCCGTGATCCTGGTCGCCCTCGTGGTGTACATGGTGGCGTCGGCCGGCGCGGCGATGACGGGCTCGGTGAGCGGGCTCATCGGCTGGCGCATCGTGCAGGGCCTTTCGGTCGGCGCCGGGATGGTGGTGGGCCGCGCGATGATCCGCGACCTTTTCAGCCCCGAGGATTCGCAGCGGCTCATGTCGCTGGTCACGCTCTTCTTCGGCCTCGCGCCGGCGGTGGCGCCGATCATCGGCGGCTGGCTCTTCGTGGGCCTGGGCTGGCGTTCGGTGTTCTGGTTCCTCGCCGGCGTGGGATTGCTGCTCGTCGCGGTCAGCGCGCGGTTCCTGCCCGAGACGCTGCCGGCGCGCTCGCGGCAATCGTTCCATCCGCTCGCCCTGCTGAAAGGCTACGAGGAGGTCGGCATCAACGGCCGCTTCCTGCTGCTGTCGCTCGCCGCCGGCTTCAACTTCAACGCGTTCTTCCTCTACATCGTGTCCGCGCCGGTGTTCCTCGGCGAGCACCTGCGCCTGGGGCCGCAGCAGTTCGCCTGGCTCTTCATCCCGTCGATCGCCGGCATCATGGTCGGCGCGCAGCTCTCGGGACGCGCCGCGGGCCGGCTCAAGCCGCACCAGACGATCAAGCGCGCCTACGGGTTCATGGCGAGCGCCGCCGCCATCAACGCGATCTACGCGCTGGCGTTCCCGCCGTCTATCCCGTGGGCGGTGCTGCCGATCATGATCTACGGTATCGGTTTCGCCATGGCGATGCCCTCGATCACGCTCATCACGCTCGACCTGTTCCCGACGCGCCGCGGAATGGCGGCATCCCTGCAGGGATTCGTGTCGGGCATGGTGAACACGCTCACCGCGGGCGTCGTGGCGCCGCTGCTCTTCCACGACACGCGGCTGCTCGCCGCCGGCATGCTCGCGATGATGGCCTGCGGGCTCACGAGCTGGATCCTCTATCGCCGCTCCGCGATCCGGCGCGGCGGCCGCGCGCTGCGCCCGGCGCCGGACCTGTGACATGAGCGCGCCCACCCTCGCCGACGCTTTCGCGCTGCTGCAATCGGGCAAGCCGGAGGAAGCGCTCGCGCTCATCGAGCGCATGGATGCGACGCAGCCGCGCGCCGCCCTCGCGCGTGCGCTGGCGCTGCGCGCGCTCGGGCGGGAGGCCGACTCCCGTGCAGTGCTCGAGGCCGCCGTCAAGGGCGCGCCGCTGGATTACGCGCTCGCCTACGAGCTGGGCGTGGCCTGCGAGCGCGGCGACGACGATGCGGCCGCGCTCACGCACTTCGAGCGCGCGAGCGTCCTGCGGCCGGCGTTCGCGCCGGCGCGCTTCGCCGCGGGCGTGCATCGCTTCCGTCGGCGCGAATGGGCGCAGGCCATCGCGCATTTCCGTGCCGTGGTGGACATCGACGCGCGCAACGTGGACGCGCTCGTGAACCTCGGGCAGGCCCTCGCCGAGAGCGGCCGCGCGCGCGAGGCGCAGCAGGCGCTCGAGCGCGCGCTCAACACGCGCCCCGATTCGGCCGAGGCGCGCCACGCGCTCGGCTGGGCGCTGCACAAGGCGGGGCGCGCGGGCGATGCCGTGCCGCATCTCGAGGCCGCCGCGTCGATGGAAGCGCGCAGCGACTGGCGGCTCGACCTCGCCAAGGCGCTCGCCGACGCAGGACGCGCGAAGGAGGCGACGCGCGCATTCGAGCGGGCGCTCTCGCAGGATGCGAGCAACGCAACGGTGCTGCGCACCTACGGCCAGTGGAGCGTGAGCCGCGGCGATTTCAACCGCGCTGCGCGCCTGTTCGAGCGCGCCCTCGAGCAGGCGCCCGCAGACGCCGCCTTGCCCATGTATCTCGCGCAGGTGGAGTTGCTGCGCGGGCGATGGGATCGCGTGGGCGAGCTGTATGCGCATCGCGAGCCGCGCGTGCTCTTCGAGCAGCGTGCGCAAGCCGTCGGCCGCCCCTACCGCGTGCCGCGCGCCGCGGAGCTCTCCGGCGCGCGCCTGTGCCTCGTGTCCGAGCAGGGCCTGGGCGACATCCTCTTCTTCCTGCGTTTCGCCGCGCCGCTGCGCGAGGCGGGCGCGAAGCTGGTGTTCGCCGGCGAGACGCGCCTGCACACGCTGCTCGCGCGCACCGGCTGGTTCGAGGCGCTGGAGGATGCGTTCGAATTCCAGCCGGACCTGCGTCCCGTGCTCCTCGGGGACCTGCCGGTGATCGACGGCTTCCACGTGCGCCCCTCGATCCGCGTGGCGGCGGAACCCGCGCGGCTCGCGGCCATCGAGGCGGTGCTCGCGAAGATGGGGCCGCGGCCGTGGCTCGGCTTCACGTGGCGTGCCGGCACGCCCGCCGACGTGGTCGCGCACGGGCTCTACAAGACGGTGCCGATGGAGCGGCTCATGGAGATCGCGCGCCCGCTCGGGGGCACGATGTTCGCCCTGCAACGCGGGCTGCACGAGGGCGAGATCGCGATGGCGACCGAAGCGCTCGGCCGGCCGATCCACGACCTCACCGCGTACAACGAGGATCCCGAGGACGCGCTCGCGCTCGTGTGCCTGCTGGACCGCTACGTGGGCGTGAGCAACACGAACATGCACCTCGCCGTGGCGTGCGGCGCTACCGCGGACGTCATGGTGCCTTTTCCGCCGGAGTGGCGCTGGAGGCTCTCGGGAGAGTCGCCGTGGTTCCCCGGCTTCCGCGTCCACCGGCAGGACACCGGCGGCGATTGGGCCGAAGCGTTCAGCTCGCTGGCGGCGAGCCTTGGGGACGGCACCACGTCTCGCGGATGAGCGCCGTCATCGCGAGCGAGGCAAGACCCCACACGAGCATCGAGGCGAACGCCCAGCGGTAGGCGCCGAAGTCGTAGATGCGCACGCCGCCTTCCATGCGGCCGCCCCAATGCAGGTCGAGCACGTAGCCCACCAGCGGCTGCATCAGCATGCCGCCCAGCATGATGCCCATGTTGGCGATGCCCGAGATGCTTCCCGCGAGGTGCGCCGGCACCGATTCCTTCGCGAGCGCGAAGGTGAGGATGAAGCTGCCCGAGGCGATCGACACCGCGATGAGCACCGCGAGCAGCGCGGCACGCGGCAGTCCCGGCACCAGAACCACGATCGACCACAACGCGAGCATCGTCGCGAGCCCTCCGGCATAGAGGGGCTTGCGCCGCCCGAGCCGTTCCGAGAGCGGGCCGGCCGCCACGCACGCGAGCGCCCACGAGACCAGCATCGCGGAGCAGGTCGCCGCGGCCTCGCGCGGGCTGAAGCCGTATTGCGTCACGAGGAACGGCACGCCCCACAGTCCCGGAAAGGTGAGGATGATCGCGCAGATGCCGCCCGGCACGGCCACCATCAGCCAGGCGATGCGGTGGCCCGCGACTTCGCGCAGCTGCGCCGCCATCGAGGCGCCCGCGGGATGCGCGTGCCCGGGGGAGAAGCTCGCGTAACCGCGCTCGGACGGATCGTCGCGCACCACGAGCCAGATCGCGAGCGCCACGGCGGCGGTGAACGACGCGCTGCCGATCATCACGGGGCGCCATCCGAACGCGTCCACCAGCGCGCGCAGCGGCGCGCCGGCGAGCGTGGCGCCCATGACGCCCACGAAGAGCGCGACGCCGCTCGCGAGCGCGAACTGCCGCGCGTGCATCCAGTGGCTCGCCAGCTTGAGCATCGAGACGAACGCCACCCCGGCGGCCGCGCCGATCGCGAAACGCCCGGCCTCGGCCCAGCCCGCGGCCGGCGCCAGCGCGAAGAGCAGCGTGCCGGCCGCCGTGAGCGCCGCGCCGAGCGTGAGCAGCCTGCGCGGCCCCCAGCGGTCGGCGAGCAGGCCCGTCGGGATCTGCACGGCCACGTAGCTGTAGAAGTAGAAGGCGGAGAGGTTGCCCAACGCGGCGCCGGACAGGCCGAAGTCGATGCTGAGCTCGCGCGTGATGACCGCGGGCGCCACGCGGTGGTAATACGCGATCAGGTAGAGCAGCGCGCCGAGTCCCCAGCCCAGCCACGCCAGCGACGCCGGCGGCGGCGAACCCGGGGTGCGTTGCTTAGTACTGCTCCCACGGCAGGCCGTCCACGCGCCAGCCGTTGCGCGAGTTGCGGTGGTGGCTCTCGTCGAGGTCGCCCTCGAAGCCGTGGACGACGTTGAAGACGTGGTGGAAGCCGGCGCGCTCGAGCGCCTCCCCGGCCTCGACGCTGCGGTTGCCGCTGCGGCAGATGAGCACGACGGGGCGCTTCTCGAAGTTGGCGCCCGAGAGCTTCTTCACGTGGCCCACGAAATGGGCGTTGAGCTCCCAGTCGGGGCCGTCGTAATACGGGATCATGACGGCGCCCAGCGGGTGCCCCACGAACATGTATTCCATCTCGCTGCGGCAATCCACGAAGAGCGAGTTGGGATTGTCGTGCAGGTACTGGAAGGCTTCTTTCGGCAACAGGTGTTCCATGGCGTGCAGATTATAAGGCTGGTACTAGAATGATCCTTTCCTTTGCACCGCACGCCGCCATGAACGCACCCGACTCCCCCTTCGCCTTCGATGCCGCCGTCGCCGCCGCCGCCGACGCGATCGAGCCGCGCGTGATCGCGTGGCGCCGAGACTTCCACCAGAACCCCGAGCTCGGCAATCGCGAGACGCGCACCGCCGGCATCGTCGCCCGCCACCTGCGCGGCCTCGGCTTCGACGACGTGCGCGAGCAGGTCGCGCACACGGGCGTGGTCGGCGTGCTCAGGGGCGGCCTGCCGGGCCCCGTCGTCGCGCTGCGCGCCGACATGGACGCGCTCCCGGTGGCCGAGGAAACCGACGTCCCGTTCCGCAGCCAGGCGCGCGCGCAATGGAACGGCCAGGATTGCGGCGTCATGCACGCGTGCGGCCACGACGCGCACACCTCGATCCTGATGGGAGTGGCCGAGGTGCTCGCCGGCATGCGCGACCGCATCCCGGGCACCGTGAAGTTCATCTTCCAGCCGGCCGAGGAGACGCCGCCCATCGGCGAGGACGGCGGCGCGAAGATGATGATCGAGCAAGGCTGCCTCGCGACCCCGGACGTGGAGGCCATCTTCGGCCTGCACATCACCTCCATCCACAACACGGGCACGATCGGCTACCGCTCGGGGCCGCTCATGGCCTCGGCGGACGACTTCCGCGTCTTCGTGCGCGGCACGCAGACGCACGCGGCGATGCCGTGGCGCGGCGTGGATCCCATCGTCGTGAGCTCGCAGATCGTGATGGGGCTGCAGACGATCGTGTCGCGGCAGATGAACATCACCAGGGAGCCCTCCATCGTCACCGTCGGCGTGTTCCACGGCGGCGTGCGCCACAACATCATTCCCGACGAGGTGAAGCTCGAGGGCACGATCCGCGCCTTCGACGAGGACCAGCGCAACGAGCTGCACAAGCACGTCGAGCGCATCACCACGATGATCGCGGAGGCGGGCGGCGCCAAGGCGCGCGTGCACATCCACCGCTGGTACGACGTGACGGTGAACCATCCGCAGCTCACCGAATGGGCCGTGCCCACGCTCGCGCGCGTGGCGGGCGAGGCGAACGTGAAGGTCGTCGACAAGGTCTGCGGCGCGGAGGATTTCTCGTTCTACCAGAAGGCCGTGCCGGGATTCTTCTTCTTCGTGGGGTGCACGCCGCCCGAGCGCGACGCGCGCACCGCGGCGCCCAACCACAGCCCGCGCTTCTACGCCGACGAGAACTGCCTCAAGCTCGGGGTCAAGTCGCTCGCCACGCTGGCGCTCGACTGGCTCGCGGCGCAACGCCGCTGAAGGGCGCGTGGACATCGCGAACCTCGGGCTCTACGTCGCCGCCTCGCTCGCGCTGATCGCGACACCGGGCCAGGACATGATCTACGTGATCACGCGCTCGCTCGCGCAGGGGCGGCTCGCGGGAGTGTGCTCGGCGGCCGGCGTCTGTTGCGGCATCCTCGTGCACACGGCGATCGCCGCGCTCGGCATCGGGGCGCTGCTGCTCGCGAGCGAGTCGCTCTTCGCGCTGCTCAAGATCGCCGGGGCCGCGTATCTCATCTACCTGGGCGTGCGGCTGTTGCTGCAGCGCGAATCCATCGCGCTGCAGTCCGCGCAGGCGCGGCGCCTGCCGGCACTGCAGGTTTTCTGGCAGGGCGTGCTCTCCAACGTGAGCAACCCGAAGGTCGCGCTCTTCTTCCTCGCGTTCCTGCCGCAGTTCGTGCGGCCGGGCGATCCCCATCCCACGGCCCACCTCGTGTTCCTGGGCGTGCTGTACGCGGTGATGGCGCTGCCGGTGAAATCGGCGGTCGGCATCGCCGCCGGCTCGTTCGCCGAGCGCGTGCTGCGCTCGCCCGCGGCGCTCGCCTGGATGAGCCGCGTGAGCGGCACGGTGCTGGTCGCACTCGGGCTGCGGCTGGCCGCCAGCGAGCGTTGAGTCCCGCCGAGGCCGAGGCGCTGCGCCAGGCCGCGGCGCTCTTCGCGGCGAACCGGCTGGACGAAGCGCAGGCGCTCGGAAGCTCGCTCGCCCGCGCGCGCCCGGACCTCTTCCACGCGCATCACCTGCTCGCGGCCATCGCGGCGCGGCGCGGGCGATGGGAAGAATGCGTCGCCGCGTCCACGCGCGCCCTGCAACTGCAGCCCGGCCATGCGGAGGCCCTCGCCAATCGCGGCGCGGCGCTGCGCATGCTGGGGCGCATCGACGAGGCGCTCGCCGATTACGACCGCGCGCTCGCCGCAGCGCCGGACGCGCCGGAAACGCACAACAACCGCGGTGTGGCGCTGGCGGCGCTCAATCGCCACCGCGAGGCGATCGCGAGCTACTCGCGCGCGCTCGAGTTGCGCCCCGCGTACGACCGCGCGCGCTTCAATCGCGCGATGTCGCGGCTGGTGACGGGGGATTTCGCCGGAGGCTGGAAGGACCACGAGAGCCGCTGGACCGGCAGCGAGATGCACCAGGGGCCGCGCCGGCTGCCGGGACGCGCGTGGGACGGACGCGAGGACCTGCGCGGCAAGACGCTGCTCCTCTACGCGGAGCAGGGCCTGGGCGACGCGATCCAGTTCGCGCGCTATGCGACGCTCGCCGCGCGGCGCGGCGCGCGCGTGCTGCTCGAAGCGCACGCGCCGCTGAAGGAGCTGCTCGCGCGGATCGAGGGCGTGGCCGGCGCCTTCGCGCTGGGCGAGCCGCTGCCCGCTTTCGACCTGCACTGCGCGCTGATGAGCCTGCCGCTCGCCTTCGGCCCGACGCTCGACACCATTCCGCACGACACGCCGTACCTCGCGGCGCCCGCGGAGCACGCCGCGAAGTGGCGCGAACGGCTGCGCGGCTGCGAAGGCCTGCGCGTGGGGCTCGCCTGGTCCGGGAGCCGGACGCTGCGCAACGATGCGAACCGCTCGATCGCGCTTTCGCGCCTGGCACCCCTCGCCGCGCCGGGCCGCACGCTGGTGAGCGTGCAGAAGGACAT
>DASTGG010000037.1:0-4897 GCA_035719385.1 Usitatibacter sp. | reverse complement strand
TGGAATTCTTCACGCAGACGAAGACGGTTTACAGGGGTTGTTAAATTGGGCCCCGGACCAACGCGGCACGAGCCGCGTCCGGGGCGACGGAAGAATATGAAGAAGACACTCAAGCTCGAACGCCGCGAAGCGCGTGCCATGGTGGATGCGGCGCTGAAGAAAGCCGCCGAGATCGGCGTGCTGGAAACCGTGTGCGTCGTGGACGACGGCGGCTATCCCATCGCGCTCGAGCGCATGGACGGCGGGCGCATCACCGGCCCGCAGATCGCGTGGAACAAGGCGTTCACCGCGAGCGGCCACAAGCGTTCCACGCACCTCTTCAACAAGGCGCCCAACGGCCCCGCGCTGCCGGGCAACGAGGCCTTCGGCATCCAGCTCTCGTTCGAGGGGCGCTTCGCCGTGTTCGTGGGCGGCTTCCCCGTGGTGGTGAACGGCGAGGTCGTGGGCGGCGTGGGACTCTCGGGCGGCAACGGCGAGCAGGACACCGCGTGCGGCCTCGCGGCGCTCGAGGCGTTGCGCGACCTGCTGAAGGGCGAGGGGCTCGACGTCCTCGTGCAGGCCGACATCAAGAAGTAATGGCCTTTCGCGTCCGGCTGCTCGATTCGCCCGAATCCTTCGACGTGGAGCAGGGCGAGCCGCTGCTCGCCGCGGCGCTGCGCTGCGCCGTGAAGCTGCCGCATGCCTGCACGCTGGGCGGCTGCGGCACGTGTCGCGTGAAGGTCGTGGAGGGCCGCGTGCGATACGACGAGATGCCCATGGCGCTTTCGCCCGAGGAGGCGGCGCAGGGTTACGCGCTCGCGTGCCAGGCGCGCGCCGAGAGCGATCTCGTGATCGACGTGCCGCGTGTCGAGCTCGCCGAGCCGTCGCGCCAGACGGCGATGATCACCGACTTGGCGCCCTTGTGCGACGACGTGACGCATCTGTCGATCGTGTTGCCCGACATCGCCGCGCTCGCATATCGACCGGGCCAGCACATGAACCTGCTGCTGCCCGACGGCACGCAGCGCAGCTTCTCGATGGCCTCGCCGCCCGCGGGCAACGCCGTGGACTTCCACATCCGCCGCATCCCGGGCGGCCGCTTCACGCAGTCGATGCTCGCCGAAATGCAGCCGGGCGACATGGTCGAGGTCGAGATCCCGTTGGGCACCTTCCGCTACCACGAGGAGGACTACCGCGAGATCCTGATGGTCGCAACGGGCACGGGCATCTCGCCGCTCAAGTGCATCCTCGAGTCGCTGATGGGCGATCCCGACTGCCCGCCCGCGCGGCTCTACTGGGGAGGACGCACGCCGCGCGATCTCTACCTGCACGAGGAGATTCCCGCGTGGGGCGAGCGCCTGTTCGAATTCCGCTACGAGCCGGTGCTTTCGCGCGCCGATGCTTCATGGAGCGGGCATCGCGGCCACGTGCAGGACGCGGTGCTGCGCGACATTCCCGACCTGTCGGAACATTCGATCTACCTGTGCGGCTCGCCCGCGATGATCCACGACGCGAAGGCGGCGTTCCTCGCGCGCGGCGCGTCGGTCGACCGGCTCTACGCGGACGGTTTCAACTTCCAGCGGTGATGCGGGGCCACGTGCAGGGCGACGGTCAGGCCGCCCTGGCCTTCGCTTTCGGCTTTTCGGCCGGCTTCTCGCCGGACTCCGGGAGCTGCGCGGCGTTGTACACGTGGCGGCCGGCCAGCAGCGCGGCGAGGTCCGCATCGCCCGCGATGACGGCGCGCACGATCTCGGCGTGCTCCTTCCAGTTCTCGCGCACGCGCGTGCGGCTCTGGCGCGCGAAGATGAGCGCCGTGCGATCGCGCAGCGACCTCACGATGCTCGAGAGCACCGAGTTGTTGCCGATCGCTTCCAGCGCTTCGTGGAAGCGGGCGTTGTTGTCCTGGATCGTGGCGAGGTCCGTCTTCTCGGTGATGCGGCTGCCCGCGGCGAGCACGCGCTGCAGCTCCGCCATCTGCGCCGGATCCTTGCGCCGCGCCGCGAGCTTCGCGTTGAGCGACTCGAGCGTGGCGCGCACCTCGACCAGCTCCTGCACCTGCTGCGGCGTGTAGCTCGTGACGGAGGCGCCGCGGCGCGGCTCGATCGTGACGATGCCCTCGGCGGCGAGGGCGCGCAGCGCCTCGCGCACCGGCATGCGGGAGACGCCCAGCTCCTCCGAGAGGCGCTCCTCGGCGAGGCGCTCGCCGGGCTCGAATTCGCCCGCCAGGATGCGCTCGCGGATGGAGTCGGCGACGACCTTGTTCAGGGGCGCGTGCTTCGCCCCGAGCGTGTTGCGGGATGCCATGGCTTCCATTGTATACAAACCCCTTGTATTCTTCAGGCCGGCTGTATACAGTATTCAAGCGTTTGATCCAGATCAAATCAGGCCCCCGCCTGCGCGGGGACGACGGCGGCGAACCGGGATGCCGAAGGTCACTTTCCACAAGCTGGGCCAGGTCCACGAGGGCGAGGTGAAGGACAACACCAACCTCGTGGTGCGCGCCGGCATCAAGCAGTTTCCCTTCCCGCACCTGCGCTACGGCTGCGGCATGGGCAAGTGCTCCAAGTGCGCGTGCCAGGTGCTGGCGGGCGCGGAGCACCTGCCGCCGCCCAACTGGAAGGAACGCAAGATGCTGCGCGAGCACCTGGACCGCGGCTACCGCCTGTGCTGCCAGATCTGGATCACGCACGACGTCGAGCTCATGCAGGACAGCGACGAGGTCTGGGCCGCCACGATCAAGCCTCCCACCGAGATGGCGGACGAGGGCAAATAGCGATGTTCGTGATCCTCACCAGCAAGCCGGGGCAATACCGCACCGAGATCGGCGAGGGCCTGGAGCCCGTGGAGCGCTACGACTACACGCTCTGCGGACGCACCCGCGCCCGGTTCGTCATCGCGCGGCTGGCCGGCCCCACGCGGGTGAGGGTGGTGGACGAGACGCCGCCTCCCGTCGTGAACTACGTCCCGTCCAAGTTCCTCCCGCGGTTCGAGACCCTCGAGGGCGCGCGCCGCGAGCTCGCCGACCTGGCCCGCTCGGGCGGTGGCGACTTCGGCCTCACGCCGGTAGCGTTGTAGCCGATTCCCGTGCCGACGATCACTTTCATCACCAACGACCGCAAGGTCGTCACCGCTCCGGAGAACTCGAACCTGCTGCGCGTCTCGCTGCGGGAGAAGGGCGGCATCCCGTTCAAGTGCGGGGGCGGCCTGTGCGGGACCTGCCGGTGCCTCATCGAATCCGGGATCGAGAACACCGACGCGGTGAAGGACAAGGAACGCAACCATCTGTCCGAGGAAGAGCTCAAGAGCGGCTACCGCATGGCATGCCAGACCTTCGTCCTGGGGGACGTGAGCGTGTCGTGGGAGCCGAAGAAGCCGTCGAACACCGTGGCGATCGATCGCGAGGGGCTGGTGCTCGCGCGCGCGTCGTCGAGGTCCTAGCAACCCAGCAACCCCGATCAATCCGAGGGAGGTCCCATGAAGTCTCTGTTCCGAGTGTTCGTCGCGCTGGTCGCCGCGGCGCCGCTGCTGGCCGCCGCGCAGGGGTATCCGGTCAAGCCCGTGCACGTGATCGTCAGCACGGTCCCCGGCCCGCTGGACGCGTTCGCGCGCATCATCTGCGACAAGATCTCCGCCGACCTCAAGCAGCCGTTCGTCGTCGAGAACAAGGCCGGCGCGGGCGGCAACATCGCGGCCGAATACGTGAAGAGCCAGCCCGCCGACGGCTACACGCTGCTCTTCGCCATCGACACGACCTTCACGGTGAACCCGGGCCTCTACAAGAAGCTGCCCTTCGACCCCGAGAAGGACTTCGCCACGATCTCGATGCCGGTCACCTACGCGCAGATGCTCACCGTGAATCCGTCGGTCCCTGTGAAGACGGTGAACGAGCTCGTCGCGCTCTCGAAGCAGAAGCCGCTCACGTACGCCTCTGGGGGCAACGGCTCGCCCAGCCACCTCGCCGGCGCGTACTTCCTCTCGGCCGCGAAGACCGAGATGACCCACGTGCCGTACAAGGGGACGGGTCAGTCCGTGATCGACGTGATCGGCGGGCGCGTGGACACGCTCTTCGCCGTCACGGCGGGCGTGCTGCAGCAGGTGAAGGGCGGCAAGCTCAAGGCCCTCGCCGTGTCCAGCCCGCAGCGCTCCGTTCTCGCCCCGGACGTGCCCACGATCGCCGAGCTGGGCTATCCCGGCTTCGACGTGCAGTTCGGCTACGCCCTCATGGCGCCCGCCGGCACGCCCGACGAGATCGTGCAGCTCCTCAACCGCGAGGTGAACAAGGCGCTCAAGGATCCGGACGTGATCGAGAAGAACCGCATCGCCGACTACACGCCGACCTTCTTCGATGCGAAGCAGTCGGCCACGTGGCTGCGCGACAACCGCGAGAAGTGGACGAAGGTGATCCAGCAGCAGCACATCACCACCGAGTGATCGCCGCCCTCACCGACGCGTCGTTCCTCATCTGCGCGCTCGCCGTCATGGCGGGCGCGCTCATCCAGAGCACCGGCGGCATCGGCTTCGCGATGTTCGCCGCGCCGATCGTGGCGATCGTGCGGCCGGACATGGTGCCCGGGCCGATGATCCTCGTGGGCGGCATGGTCTCGCTGCTCATCGCCGTGCGCGAGTTCCGCAACATCGACGTGAGGGGAGCGGCGATCGCCGTGGGCGGGCGCATCCCCGGGGCGATCGTCGCGGGTCTCGTCATCGGCATGCTTCCGCGCACGACCTTCGGCATCTTCTTCGCGGTGCTGGTGCTGGCCGCGGTCGCGCTGAGCGTGTCGGGATGGCGCGTGCGGGCCACCCCCGCCTCGCTCGCCGTGGCGGGCTTCAGCTCCGGGATCATGGGCACGATCACCTCGGTGGGCGCGCCGCCCATGGGCATCGTGATGCAGAACATGCATCCGGCCACGCTGCGCGC
>DASTGG010000036.1:0-7321 GCA_035719385.1 Usitatibacter sp. | reverse complement strand
CGCTGAACACGATCGCGCCCTCGGCCTCGAGGGCGCCGGGCTCGGCGTGCGCCGCGCCCGCGAACGCGTAGGCGCGCATGCCGGCGGCCACCGCCGCCCTCACCCCCGTCGTCGTGTCCTCCACCACCACGCTTTCCGCCGCCGCCGCGCCCATGGTGCGCGCCGCGTGCAGGAAGAGGTCCGGCGCGGGCTTGGGGCGCGCGACTTCCGAGGCCGTGAAAAGCCGCCCCTCGACGAAGGGCAGCAGGCCCGCGGCGCGCAGCGCGAGGCGCATGCGCGCCGGCTCGCCGTTGGAAGCGACGCAGTAGGGCAGCGGGAAATCGCGCAGCACGTCCACGATGCCCTCCACGGGCCGGGTCTCCTCCTCGAGAGCCGCGTCGAAGGCGCGATCCCATTCGTCGCCGAACGCGGGCGGCAGCGGCCGGCCGAGCAGCTGCGCTGCGATCGCCATGCAATCGCGTTTCGAGCGGCCGACGAAGGTGCGGATGACGGCGTCGAGCGGCATGGCGAGGCCGATCGCCTCGAGGCGCTGCTGGAGCACGCGGTTGGAGACGGGCTCGGTGTCGACCAGCACGCCGTCGCAGTCGAAGATGACCAAGCCGGGAATCGGCGGCATCGCGCCATTTTCTCCTAAAATGGCGCGATTACCGTTCGGAAACGCGCGAAATGCTGCTCTGGTTCGTGATCGTCTACTGGGTCATCTCGGTCGCCATCGGGCTTTACGCGGCCAAGTTCGTGCACAACACGAAGGACTACGCCGTCGCCGGCCGGCGCATGCCGATGTACATCGTGACCGCGACGGTGTTCGCGACCTGGTTCGGCTCCGAGACCGTGCTGGGCATTCCCGCGAGCTTCATCAAGGAAGGCTTCCACGGCGTCATCGCCGACCCGTTCGGCTCGTCGCTGTGCCTCATCCTGGTGGGCCTGTTCTTCGCGCGGCCGCTCTACCGCATGAACCTGCTGACCATCGGCGACTACTACCGCAAGCGTTTCGGGCGGCCGGTGGAGATGCTCACGTCGCTGTGCATCGTGATCTCGTACCTCGGCTGGGTGGGCGCGCAGATCAAGGCGCTGGGCCTCGTGTTCAACGTGGTGTCCGACGGCGGCATCTCGCAGGAGGCCGGCATGGTCATCGGCGCCTCGACGGTGTTCGTCTATACCATGCTGGGCGGCATGTTCTCGGTGGCGATCACGGACTTCATCCAGATGATCATCATCGTGATCGGCATGCTCTACATCGGGTGGGAGGTGAGCGGCATCGTGCCCGGCGGCGTGGGCGCGGTGGTCTCGCACGCGGCCTCCAGCGGCAAGTTCGCGCTGCTCCCCGCGCCGGAGCTCAAGGACATCCTGCTCTTCTTCACCGCCTGGATCACGATGATGCTGGGCTCCATCCCGCAGCAGGACGTGTTCCAGCGCGTGCAGTCGGCGAAGGACGAGAACACCGCGGCGAACTCGTCGATCCTGGGCGGCGCGCTCTACTTCTGCTTCGCCTTCATCCCGATGTTCCTTGCGTACTCCGCGAGCCTGATCGACCCGAAGATGGTCGCCGCGAACCTGGAGAGCGACCCGCAGCACATCCTGCCGAACCTGATCCTGTCGCCGGTCGTGCCGCTCTTCGCGCAGATCATGTTCTTCGGCGCGCTGCTCTCGGCGATCAAGAGCTGCGCCTCGGCCACCCTGCTGGCGCCCTCGGTGAGCTTCAGCGAGAACATCATGAAGCCGTTCTTCCCCCACATCGGCGACCGCAGGTTCCTGCTGCTCAACCGCGTGGTGCTCTTCGCCTTCACCTGCCTGGTCACCGTGTTCGCGCTGAATTCCCGGTCGGACATCTACCACATGGTGGAAAACGCCTACAAGGTCACGCTGGTGGGCGCCTTCGTGCCGCTCACGATGGGCCTGTACTGGAAGCGGGCGACCAACCTGGGCGGGCTGCTCGCGGTCATCCTGGGCCTCATCGTGTGGATCGGCTGCGAGTACTTCACGCCCGAGGCGATGGTGCCGCCGCAGCTCGCGGGCCTCCTCGCGAGCTTCTTCGGCATGGTCGTGGGCTCGCTCGTGAGCAAGCAAGCCCCGAAGCCCGTGCACCACGCGCCGGCGCACCAGCACCGTTGAGCGCGTGCTCCTCGCCAGCGTCGCGGCCTGCGTCGCGCTCTTCATCGCCGTAGGCCTCCTCGCATCGCGCCGCGTGGGCAGCGCCGCCGACTATGCGGTGGCGCGCGGCGGCTTCGGCACGGTGGTGGTGGCCGCGACCGTCTTCACCACGTGGTTCGGCGCCGAGACCGTCCTCGGCATCCCCGCGGTCTTCCTGAAGGAAGGCGTGGGCGCGCTCGCGCCCGACCCGTTCGCCGCCGTGGGCTGCCTGGTGCTCGTGGCGCTCGTCTTCGCGCGCCGGCTCTTCCGGCTGCGCGTCCTCACGCTGGGCGATTTCTTCCGCGACCGCTTCGACGGGCGCGTCGAGGCGCTGCTGTCGCTGTGCATCGCGTTCTCGTACCTCGGCTGGATCGCGGCGCAATTGCTCGCGCTCGGCGTCGCCTTCTCGCTCATCAGCGGCGGCGCGATGCCGATGCCGGCGGGCGTGGTGGCGGGCGCGGCGATCATCGTGGCGTACACGCTGTGGGGCGGCATGTGGTCGGTCGCGCTCACGGACTTCGTGCAGGCGATCGTGATCGTGGCCGGGCTGGGTTACGTGGCCTATGCGGTCGGCGCGGCCGCCGGCGGGCCCGCCCGCGTCATCGAGTCCGCATCGGCCGCGGGCCGCCTCGCCTTCGCGCCCCCGGCGGACCTGAAGGGCGTGCTCGGGCTCGCGACGAGCGCCTTCGTGGTGCTCCTGGGCTCGGTGCCGCAGCAGGACGTGCTGCAACGCGTGCGCAGCGCCCGCACCGAATCGATCGCCGTGCGCGCGACGTTGTGGGGAGCCGCGGCCTACTTCGTGGTCGCCGCGGTGCCGATGTTCCTCGTCTCCGCCGCGGCGATCATCGATCCGGCGCTCGTCGCGCGGCTGCTCGCGGTCGATTCGCAGCTCATCCTGCCGACGCTCGTGCTGGAGCGCACGCCGGTGCTCGTGCAGGCGCTGTTCTTCGGGGCGCTGCTTTCGGCGATCTTCTCCACGGCGAGCGGCGCCCTGCTCGCGCCGGCGGTCACGATCGCGGAGAACCTCGTGCGCCCGCGGCTGCGGGATGCGGGCGATGCCGCGGTGCTGCGCGCGATGCGCCTCACCGTCCTCGCGCTCGCCGTCGCGGTCACGGCCATGGCGCTCGCATCGCGCCAGTCGATCTACGAGCTGGTGAACAATTCGGGCAAGGTGGTGCTCGCGACGTCTTTCGTCCCGCTCGCGGCCGGGCTCTTCTGGCGCAGGGCGAGCGCGGCCGGCGCGTGGTGGTCGGCGGTCGCGGGGCTCGCCACGTGGCTCGCGTGCGAGGCGCTGGCCCCGGATGCGATGGTGCCGCCGGCGTTGGCGGGCCTCCTGGCGGGCATCGCCGGCATGGCGGCCGGAACGATGCGTTCGCCGCACGGGCGGTAGCGCCGCTTCCCGGCGGCATTTCGCGCCGCCTTTTCCGCATTTCGTCGCTTTCCGCTTCAACGCCGCGCGGCCGGCGCCTAGATTGCCTCCCATGTTCGATGCGGACGACCCCAGGAGACAACGAATGACGTACCGTTCTTCCCCGCTTCCCGGCACCAGCAGCAGCGCCATCGCGGGCGCCGTGACGATGATCGCCTGCACCTGGTTCCTCCTGGCGATCGGCGCGATCCTCACCGACAAGCACAGCGAGACGCTCGTGGAGAACGTGCGCGCGCAGGTCGCCGAGCAGGCGGTCGTTCCGGACAGCCGCGCCACCATCGTCGTGGAGGCGCACCGCAGCGGCGCGACGCTGTAGCGCAGCGCGGCCGTTGCCGGGCGCCGGGCAACGGCCGGCGCGCAGGAACCGGCCAAAGGCGGTATGTTGGTGCCCTTTTCCCGATTCGCCACGGCCGGCGGCGCGCGCTTCGTGAACCCCTCACACCTCCTCGAAGGCCTCACCCTGCGGCGCGTGCTGTGGGTCACCGCGATCTGCGCGGCGGCTGCGGCCGCAGTGGTGTGGCTGTTCCTCAACACCTACCTCGACCTGCTCGTAACGGCGCTGTGCGTGGGCTACACGAGCATGGTGCTCTTCACGGTCGCGGGCAATATCCGGCAGTCGGCGCTGCCGCGCGAGGCGATGCAGATCCTCGCGATCATCGCGGGCTCGGTGCTGGGCACGCTGCTCGCGGGGGTCGTGAAGGGCCGCGGCTTCGGCGACATGCTCACCGAGCGCCTCGCGGGCGTGGCGATCAGCATGGGGCTGGGCATCGGCTTCGGCTGTGTGGTGGTGGCCGCGGTGCTGCTGAGCGAGAAGCACGCGCGCGACCAGGCGCGCATCAGCCGCGCGGAGGCCGAGCGCCACCAGCTCGAGAAACGCATGCTCGAGGCGAAGCTCGCGCTCATGCAGGCGCAAGTGGAGCCGCATTTCCTCTTCAACACGCTCGCCAACGTGCAGCACCTGGTGGAGACGGATCCGCCGGCGGCCGCGCGCATGCTCGACAGCCTCATCCGCTACCTGCGCGCCGCGCTGCCGCAGATGCGCGAGGTGAACAGCAACCTCGGCCGCGAGGTGGACATGGCGCGCGCCTTCCTGGAGATCCATCGCGTGCGCATGGGCTCGCGCCTCGACTTCGCGATCGAGGTGCCGGGCGCGCTGCGCAGCCGCCCCTTCCCGCCCATGATGCTCATCTCGCTCGTGGAAAATGCGATCAAGCACGGCATCGACCCCTGCTGCGAGTGCGGCTGCATCACCGTTCGCGCCGCGGAGTCGGACGCGAAGCTGCGCGTGTCCGTGAGCGACACCGGGGAGGGCGTGCAGCCGAAGCAGGGCGGGGGCGTCGGCCTCGCCAACATTCGCGAGCGCCTCAAGGCGCTCTACGGCGGCGCCGCGGCGCTGGTGCTCGAGGAGAACCGCCCACGCGGCGTGGTCGCCTCCATCGAGGTGCCGGTCGCCGTCGAGGCCGCCGCCGCGGCATGAACCCCACCGCCGTCATCGCCGACGACGAGCCGCTGCTGCGCGCGCAGCTGCGCTCGCGGCTGGGCCGCCTGTGGCCGGAGCTCGCGATCGTGCACGAGATGGAGAACGGACGCGACATCGAGTCGGTGCTGGAGCGCTTCTCCCCGCGCGTCTTCTTCCTCGACATCCACATGCCCGGGGTCGACGGGCTGGAAGCCGCGCGCCGCGTGAACGGCCGCGCGCACGTGGTGTTCGT
This sequence comes from Usitatibacter sp., assembly GCA_035719385.1. GTDB lineage: Bacteria > Pseudomonadota > Gammaproteobacteria > Burkholderiales > Usitatibacteraceae > Usitatibacter. The sequence goes on along the minus strand of DASTGG010000036.1, from coordinate 2,050 downwards.
GACCGCCTACGAGGAGCACGCCGTCGAGGCCTTCGAGAGCGGTGCCATCGATTACGTGCTGAAGCCCTTCACCGAGGAGCGGCTCGCGCTCACGATCCAGCGCGTGCGGGAGCGCGTGCGGCAGGCGCCGCCGCACCTCGAGGACCTGGTGGAGAAGCTCGCCACGCGGCTCGCGGCGCCCGCGCCCAGTTACCTGCGCTGGATCAGGGCCTCCGTCGGGCCCAAGGTGCGCCTCATCCCGGTCGAGGAGGTGCTCTTCTTCCGCTCGGACGACAAGTACACGCGCGTGGTGACCGTCGAGGCCGAGGCGCTCATCCGCAAGCCCATTCGCGAGCTGCTGGGAGAGCTGGACCCGGGCAAGTTCTGGCAGGTGCATCGCGCCACCATCGTGAACGTGGACCATATCGCGGCCGTGCGCCGCGGCCTGAAGGACCAGGCCGAGATCGCGTTGCGCGACCACGCCGAGACCCTCACCGTCTCCCGCGCCTACACGCACCTTTTCAAGCAGATGTGACGTGCGCGGTGCCGCTGCGGCGGCGTCGATTTCACCTGCATTTCACCCCGTGGGTTCTGCATTTCGAACCCCCGGCGCTGGCCGGGAACGCGCGGACCCCCTAGAGTGCCGGCCATGAAGTCGGTTTCGGACCTGCTCCACAAGACCCCGTGGTGGGCGCTCCTCGCCTCCGGGGTGGCGCTCGCCATCGCCCTGGCGGCCTTCGTGACGCCCGTCCATATCATCGGGCTGCAGAAGAGCGGCCAGACGCCCGAGCAGCGCAGCGCCATCAAGCGCGAGGTCGACCTCACCTTCTCGGAGGGGGCGATCGATTTCGCGCGCGGCATCGTGCGCGAGATGCGCAACCACGCCACGGATCCCGAGCGCAAGGCCGAGCTCGAAGAGGCGCTGGCGGAGATCGAGCAGGCGCGCAAGGACATGCGCGAGGCGGGCGCCGAGGCCGCGCGGGCGCAGCGCGAAGCTGGCCGCGACGTGGAGCAGGCGGTGCGCGATGCCTCGCGCGCGATCATCGATGCGAAGAAGGAGGCCGCGCGGGCGCTCGAGCGCGCGGGGGTCGACCCGAAGGAGGTCACGCGCTCCATGGAGGAGTCGCTCGAGGCGGCGAAGAAGGCGCCGGAGCAGGCGCCAGCGGAAGCGGGCAAGGACACGGCGGCCGCGCCCCCCGCACCGCCGGCGCCGCCGGAAGGCAAGCCGAAGAGACGCACGCGCATCATCATCGGCCCGCCCGCCGTACCGGACGTGCCGCCCATCCCGCTTTCGCCCGAGGAGCGCGCGCAGATCCGCGAGAAGGTCACCGGCGACCTCTGGCGCATGGGGGTCGGCACGGGAATGATCCTCATCTTCATCCCCCTCTTCATCCTCGCGGTCGTCTCGAAGTTCTTCATCGACCGCTCGCGCGCGGCGCAGCGCCTGGCCGAGCTCAAGCGCAAGGAAGCCGAATACCACCGCATGAGCCAGCAGGTGACCGAGGCGAAACTCTCGGCGCTGCAGGCGCAGGTCGAGCCGCATTTCCTCTACAACACGCTCGCGAGCGTCCAGGCGCTCACCGAGGTGGACCCGCAGCGCGCCAACGAGATGACGGGCCACCTCATCCAGTACCTGCGCAACGCGCTGCCGAAGATGCGCGAGTCGGTCTCGACCGTCGGGCAGGAAGTCGAGCTGGTGCGCGCCTACCTGAACATCCTGCAGATGCGCATGGGCAAGCGGCTCTCGTTCGACATCGACGTGCCGGCGGGGCTCATGGACCTGCCGTTCCCGCCGCTCATGCTGCCGTCGCTCGTGGAGAACGCGATCAAGCACGGGCTCGAGCCGCAGCGCGAGGGCGGCGCGGTGCGCATCCGCGCGGAGCTCGCGGGCGAGGTGCTGCGCATGGTCGTGGCCGACACCGGCCGCGGCTTCGCGGAGACGATCGGCGCGGGCGTGGGCCTCGCCAACATCCGCGAGCGGCTCGCGGCGATGTACGGGGAGCGGGCGCGGCTCGTCCTCGAGGCGAACGAGCCCCACGGTGTGGTGGCGACCATCGAGATCCCGCGTGAC
>DASTGG010000035.1:0-25863 GCA_035719385.1 Usitatibacter sp. | reverse complement strand
GACACGGCCGCGACCGAGTACTTCCGCGCGAAGACCTCCGATCGCCTGAAGACGGCGTTCCGCCCGGTCGTGGAGAAATCCATGAAGCAGTCGGGCGTGGTGCAGCGCTACGACGACCTCATCGGCCGGGCGGGCTCGCTGCCCTTCGGCGGCGGCGTGTCGCTCGACATCAACGACTATGTCGTGGACCGCGCGCTCGACGGGCTGTTCTACGTGATCGCGCAGCAGGAGAAGGACATCCGCACCAACCCGGCGGCGCGGGTCACGGACCTCCTCAAGGGCGTCTTCGGCAACGTCGGCTGAGGCGCGGGCGAAGGCGCTTTGACCCGGCCGGAAAGGCGGCGGCGCGCCGCGAGCCTAGAATAGGGCTTCCTCCGCGCAACCCGATGGGAAGTCCATGGATACCGTCCAAGCGGCCTCGCCGGCCTCGACGCAGCAGCGCCTGAAGGGCGTCTTCTCGCCCGTCCTCACGCCGTTCAACGCGGATTACTCGCCGGATCCGGGTCGCCTTGCCAGGCACTGCCGCTGGCTGCTCGACCAGGAAGTGGGCCTCGCGGTGTTCGGGACGAACTCCGAGGCGAACTCGCTCGGCGTCGCGGAAAAACGCAAGCTGCTCGAGTCGCTGGTCGCGGCGGGCATCGCGCCGCATCGCATGATGCCGGGCACCGGCACCTCGGCGCTGCCCGAGACGATCGAGCTCACGCGCGCGGCGGTGCAGGCGGGCTGCGGCGGCGTGCTCATGCTGCCGCCGTTCTACTACAAGGGCGTGAGCGAGGAGGGCCTGTACCGCGCCTTCGCGACGGTCATCGATCGCGTCGCCGATTCGCGCCTGCGCATCTACCTCTACCACATCCCGCCGGTGTCGCAGGTGCCGATCACGCGCGGGCTCATCGCGCGATTGCTGAAGGCCTATCCCGGCACCGTCGCGGGCATGAAGGACAGCTCGGGCGACTGGAACAACACCTCGGCGACGCTCGCGGAGTTCGCCTCGCAGGGCTTCGACGTGTTCTGCGGCAGCGAGAACTTCCTGCTCGCCACGATGCGCGGCGGCGGCGCGGGCTGCATCACCGCCACGGGCAACGTGAATCCCGCGGCGATCGTCCAGCTCTACAAGACCTGGGACAAGGACGGCGCCGACGCGAGGCAGAAGGGCCTGGACGCCACGCGCGCGGTGTTCGCGCAATTCCCGATGATCCCCGCGATGAAAGCGGCGATCGCATGGAAGACCGGGCGCGAGGACTGGCGCGTCGTGCGCCCGCCGCTGGTGGAGCTGAACCGCGAGCAGGCGGCGGCGCTGCAGGCGGCGCTGGACCAGGCGGGCTTCACGATGCCGAACGCGGAGCGCCTCGCGTAGCATCGTCCGCACTGGCTGCCGATGGGGGCCGTTCGAGCGAGCGGCCCTCTTCGTTTTCGCCACGTAGTACCAATGCCCTATGGTGCGCGACTTGCTACGTGTAGCTGCGCGCAGACATCTTCCCGGGTTCCCCGGAAATTCGCGCGATATTGATCGCCGGATCTTCCTTTTCGCGCGAGGCGCGGCGCACAATGAATGTTACTCAGCCAGCACGAGGTGCAACATGAACCTGAGCATCGACAGGTGGATTCCCAGTGCCGCTCCCGCCCGCAGGATGCTGAAGGTCCGCAAGACCGACGTGCAGGACCACGACCTGCCCGTCCTTGCGACGGCGGAAAATCCTCCCGCCGTCATCGACTGGGAGCCGCTGCTCGCCGCGGGGGTGCATCCCGCCCTCATCCTCGGCGCCGAACGCCGCTGGCAGGGTCGCCGCTGAGGCAACTGCCGCGCCCCGCGCGCGCTCGATCGCGCGACCGGGACTAGTAGCGCGGCAGCCGAGTCGCGCCTTCCACGCGGCCGAGGTGCGACGAGCGCTTCTTCGCGGTGGCGGATTTCGCTACGCTCCTGCGGGGCTTCGATTCCCGCGCCTTGGCCGGTGCTTGCGCCGCCTTCACGGGCGGCGGCGCCATCTGCGTGGCGCGCAGGCTCGCATCCATCGCCGCCATTCGCCGCCGCAGGTCCGCGTTTTCCGTCTCCAGCCGATTGATCTGGGTGCCCAGCGAATCGTTGGTCTCGCGGATCCGGACGAGTTGCGTCGCCAGGTCCTGCTTGTCGCGCCGCAGCGTCTGCAGCGTGAACTGGCTCTGCAGCAGCGCGGCGAGGGCGAGGCTCGCGGCGAAGAAGAGCAGGGCGCCGGTGAGCCACGACCAGCGGCCCCGCGCACGCGGCGGCTCCTCGCGGACGGGCGCCTCCTGCGGTGTGTCCGGCGTCGCGGGAATCGCGGCCGCGGGAGCGGCTTCGACGACCGGGGCCTCCTGGGGCAATGCGTGCCAGCGGACGAGCCGATCGAGGAACGCCGTGGCGGGCTCGCCCGCCTCGCGTCGCAGCGCGGGCGAGGCCGTTTCGGCTTCGTGCCGCAGGACGTGCAGGCCGGGGCTCTCGAGATACGCTTCGGCGAGGCGCTCCACCTCGTCGTCGTTCAGCGACGCGAGCTGCCGCTCCTTCAGCGGGCCGGCGGCGCCGACACCCTTGTCCGATACCGACGCGCTCGCGATTCGCCCCAGAAGCGCGCGGATCCTTTCGCCCGGAGAGCGCGCCGAGGACGACCCGGCGCAGGCCGCGAGATCCCCCGCGGTGAGGCGGTACAGGTAGACCGTGCCGGTGGAAGTGAGCGCGGCGCAGTCGGGCCCGAGCGACAGGAATTCGTTCTTCCGGCGCGAGGCGTCGTTCCTCGGAAAGGCGGCCATGGCGTCTCTTGCGTATCGCGACGCAGAATAGACCACGGCGGGCGGCCGCAAGTGCCCGCCGCGGTGGCTACTCGTCGAGCGTGAAGCCGATCTTCACCGTGACCTGCCAGTGCGCGATCTTGCCGTCCTTGATGTGCCCGCGCGTCTCGAGCACCTGGAACCATTGCAGGTTGTGAATCGTCTTCGCGGCGCGCGTGATCGCGTTGCGCACGGCGTCGTCGCTCGATTGGCTGGATGATCCGGTGAGCTCGAGATGCTTGTAGACGTGTTCGGACATGGCGGCCCTCTCGGGTGCGGGGCGCCTATCTTATGCCGGATGGCGCGAGGGCGTCGCGTCAGCGGCGCGCCACCACGTCGATCAGGGCCGACATGCCGCTGTGCCCCGCGCCCTCGTCGACGACGTCGTCGTGGCTCGCGAGGTGCAGGATCTCCCATTCGCACAGGAGCTCGTGCAGCAGCTCCACGGTGTAGAGATTTTCGACCTGGGGAGGGCCGCCGGTGCCGTAGCCCAGTTGTTCCGGCCGATAGCCCTGCACGATCAGCAAGCCGCCCGGGCGCAACGTCTCGCGGAAGCGGCGGAAGATCTCCGTGCGCTGCTCCGGGGTGAGGAACTGGATGAAGATCGCCGCGACGACATCGTAGTGCGCGCGCTGCCATGGCCAGCTGAAGATGTCGGACTGGTGGTGGTCGACCTGCACGCCGGCCTCGCGTGCAAGCGCACGCGCCTTCTCGACGCCGACCGGAGAGAAGTCGAACGCCGTGACCTCGAGCCCCTGGCGCGCGAGCCACACGCTGTTGCGTCCCTCGCCGTCGGCCACGCTCAATGCGCGCATGCCGGGCTTCAGCCGGTGCGCCTGGCTTTCGAGGAAGGCATTGGGACGCTTGCCGAAGAGATAGCCCTCGGCGGAAAAGCGCGTGTTCCAGCGGTCCAGCTGCGCGGGGTCGTGGGAGAAGGTCATGGGGGTGGCGCCGAGCCGCTAATTTACCGCACCGCGCCGCCCGCGCACGGCGTTGAGCCTCGCCGCGAGCGATGCGCGCGACAACGGTCCGACATGCGCCTCGGCGAGCCGCCCGCCCGCATCGTAGAAGAGCGTGGTCGGCAGCCCGGGCGCGCCGACCTCGCGGCCCAGCGCGGAATCGGGATCGAGGAGCACGCCACGAAGCTCCGGGAAGCGCGTGGCGACGAAGCGGTCGACAACGCCGCGATCCTCGCCCTGGTTCACGAAGAGGAAGCGCACGCCCGCCTCGCGTTGCTGCGCCTCGGCAAGCACCGGCATCTCGCGCAGGCACGGCGGGCACCACGTCGCCCACAGGTTCACCACCGTGGGCGCGCCGGCTGCGAGCGCGGCGACGCTGCCTTGCGCGCCGTCGAGCGTCACGAGCGGCACGGCCGGCAACGCGCGGCTGTCGGGAGGCGATGGAAGCATGGCGAGCAGCGTCCACGTCACCGCGCCGCAAGCGACGCCCACCGCCAGCGGCTTGCGCAGCGGCGCCTTGCGCCATGCCAGCCACGCCGCGGTCGCGAGCGCCGCCGCGACCCCCGCCCACGCCGTGAAGCCGCCGTCGCGGATGTCGAGCATCGTCCACGGCGCCGCGCGATACAGCTCGAACCACTCGATCACGAACGCGAGCCGCGCGGCGGCCATGCCGGCCACGAACATGTCGAGCAGCACGCGCGCGATGCCGACGCCATCGCGGCGTCCCGCGAGCCAGCCCGCGATCAGCGCCACCGTGCCGGCGAATGCGAGCATGAGGCTCTGCAGCGGAACCACGAAAGGACCCAGGGCGAACGCCGAAGCCATGCCCCTATAATGCCGGGACTTCGAGCCCGGAGCTTGCCCATGCCACCGCGCGCCGCGCCCTGGCTTCTTTCCTTCCTGCTGATCGCATTCACCGTGAACGCCGCCGCTCCCCGGAAGAAGACGCCCCCGCACCCGCCGCGCTTCGACGTCGTGGAGGCTTCCGTCGCGCAGCTCCAGGATGCGATGGCGAAGGGTCGCATCTCGTCGAAGGAGCTCGCGAGCCTCTACCTCGCGCGCATCAGGGAGGTCGACAAGGCCGGGCCGCGCATCAACTCGGTGATCGAGGTGAACCCGGACGCGCTCGCGACCGCCGAGGCGCTCGACCAGGAGCGCAAGCGCAAGGGGCCGCGCGGCCCGCTGCACGGGATCCCGGTGCTGCTCAAGGACAACATCGCCACCGCCGACCGGATGCAGACCACCGCCGGATCGCTCGCGCTCGTCGGCGTGAAGCCGCCGCGCGATGCGTTCGTGGTGGAGAAGCTGCGCCAGGCGGGCGCCGTGATCCTCGGCAAGACCAACCTCTCCGAGTGGGCGAACATCCGCTCGACGCGCTCGACCTCGGGGTGGAGCGCGCGCGGCGGCCTCACGCGCAACCCGTATGCGCTCGACCGCAACACGAGCGGCTCGAGCTCAGGGTCCGCGGCGGCCATCGCGGCGAGCCTCGCCACGGTCGCGGTGGGCACCGAGACCGATGGATCGATCACCTCGCCCGCGTCGATCAACGGCCTCGTGGGCATCAAGCCGACGGTCGGGCTCGTGAGCCGCGCGGGCATCGTCCCGATCGCGCATTCGCAGGACACCGCGGGCCCGATGGCGCGCACCGTGGCCGATGCCGCGGCGCTGCTCTCGGCGATGGCCGGCACCGATCCGCGCGACGTCGATACGGCGGATGCGTCGATCCACCTCGCCGACTACACGAAGTCGCTCGACCGCAACGCGTTGAAGGGCGCGCGGCTGGGCGTGGTGAGGAGCCAGCTCACCGCGCCGCGCAACGACCTCGCCGCCGCGCAGGTCGAGAAGGCGCTCGACGTGCTGCGCGCGCAGGGCGCGATCCTCGTGGACGTGCCGGAGCTGCCGAACGCGGGCAAGTATTCGCAGTCCGAGATCGACGTGCTGCTCACGGAGCTCAAGGCCGACATGGCCGCGTACCTCGCCGAATACGCGCCGGGCGCGAAGGTGAAGACGCTCGCCGACCTCATCGCGTTCAACCAGGCGAACAGCGACAAGGAGATGCCCTGGTTCGGGCAGGAGCTCTTCGTGCGCGCGCAGGAGAAGGGCGGCCTCGACTCGCCGGAATACCAGGTGGCGCTCGCGACGAACCGCCGCCTCTCGCGCGTCGAGGGCATCGACAAGGCGCTCGCCGACAACCGCCTCGATGCGCTCATCGCGCCGAGCAACCAGCCCGCATGGCTCACCGACCTCGTGAAAGGCGATGCGAGCGGCGGCGGCTTCGCGCAGGCGGCCGCCGTGGCGGGCTATCCGCACATCACCGTGCCGGCGGGTTTCGTGCACGGGTTGCCCGTGGGCCTGTCCTTCGTGGGCACCGCGTGGAGCGAGCCGCGCCTCGTCGCGCTCGCCTACGCCTTCGAGCAGGCGACGAAGGCGCGCCGGCCGCCGAAGTACCTGAAGACGATCAACGACTGGTAGGCGGCGCGTCCGCGCGCGAGCGGCCCACGAGGTAATCGACCGCGGCGCGCACCTGCGCGTCCGTGAGGCGCGGGTTGCCGCCGCGCGCCGGCATCATGCGGTCGCCCGTGGCCTTTCCGTGCAGCGCCGCCGCGTACAGGCTCTCGTCACCCCTCGCGAGGCGCGGCGCCCAATCGGCGTGATCGCCCGCGCGCGGCGCGCCATGCGCGCCGGCCTCGTGGCATGCCGCGCACGACGAATCGTACGTGACCTTTCCCGGATGGCCGAGCGGCAGCGATGGCGCGATCGCGAGCGTGAACGCGATGCCCGCGACGGCCGCGAGCAGCAGCGCCGTGCGGCCCATGATGTTCGCAGGACCCATGCGCGCCACTTTAGAGCAGTCAGGGAAAACCCTGATGCTGTTGAGCGCGCCAGTTGACTCCAGTCAAACGCGCGCGGATGCGACTCTCCATAGTCCGTAATCGGTGCGCGTCAGAAGAAAAGGGGAGTGCACATGACCTCGACGTTCGTCGAAGAAGCGTCGGCAGCCGCCGCGCGCGTGAGCGGCCGGCTCGGCGTGAACCGGCGCGAGTTCCTGCAGTTCTGCGCCGCGACCGCCGGCACGCTCGGCTTGCCCGCGGGCGCCGAGGCGGCGATCGCGAAGGCGATGGATGCCGCGAAGCGACCGTCGGTCATCTGGCTGCATTTCCAGGAATGCACGGGATGCAGCGAGTCGTTGCTGCGCGCCGAGCACCCGACCGTCGATTCGCTCATCCTCGACATCATCTCGCTCGACTACCACGAGACGCTGTTCGCCGCGGCAGGGCACCAGGCCGAAGAGGCGCGCAAGGCGGCGATGAAGGCGAACAAGGGCAAGTACATCCTCGTGGTCGAGGGCGCGATCCCGGTGAAGGACAACGGCATCTACTGCAAGGTCGGCGGCCAGACCGCGGTGGAGATGCTGCGCGAATGCGCGGCCGATGCGGCCGCGGTGATCTCGATCGGCTCGTGCGCATCGTGGGGCGGCATGCCCTCGACGAGCCCGAATCCCACGGGCGCTTCTCCCACGTACAAGGTGCTGGGCAAGCCCACCGTGAACCTGCCGGGCTGCCCGCCGAACCCGTACAACTTCCTTTCCACCGTCGTGCACTTCCTCACCTTCGGCAAGCTGCCCGACGTGGACGACAAGGGACGGCCCAAGTTCGCGTACTCGCGCCTCATCCACGAGAACTGCGAGCGCCGCGCGCACTTCGACGCGGGGCGCTTCGCCAAGGAGTTCGGCGACGAGGGGCATCGCAAGGGCTGGTGCCTCTACAAGCTGGGATGCAAAGGACCGGAGACGCACGGCAATTGCCCGGCCATCCTCTTCGGCGACGTGTCGAACGCGAGCTGGCCGGTGGGCACGGGGCACCCGTGCATCGGCTGCACCGAGGAGGGCATCGGTTTCGCCAAGCCGATCCACGCGGTGGCCGAGCTGAGGACGGTCACCCCGCCCACGCATTTCGCGCGGCCCAACGAGGAGCAGGGCGTCAAGGTGAGCTTCGCCGCGGCCGCGGCGCTCGCCGCGATCGCCGGCGCCGCCGCCGCGGGCACCGCGATGGTGACGCGCAACCTCGGCAAGAGCGAGGAGCTGCGGCGCAAGGAAGAACAGGAGAGGCCCGGGAAACCGCCGGAGGCACGCTGATGGACGACCGCCGCCGGACATTCCTCAAGGCCGCGGCCGCGGGGACACTCGCGGCCGGGTGCATGAACGCCGCGCACGCGCGCGGCAACAAGGAGATGCCGCCGCAGGCCCTCGGGCTGCTCTTCGACGGCACGCTGTGCATCGGCTGCCGCGCCTGCATGTCCGCCTGCAAGGAGGCGAACGACATGCCGGCCGAGCGCACGCCGCTCGTGAGCGCCGTGGGCACGGTGGAAAGGCTCTGGGAGTCGCCGCTCGACCTGTCGGGCCGCACGCTCAACACGATCAACGCGTACGTCGACGGCAACGGCTCCGCCAAGGACCGCGAGGTGGACGGCTTCGCGTTCACGAAGTACTCCTGCTACCACTGCGCCGATCCCTCGTGCGTGTCGGCGTGCCCGGTGTCGGCGATGAAGAAGGACGCGGTCACCGGCATCGTGTCCTACGACAAGGGCGCGTGCATCGGCTGCCGCTATTGCGTGGCCGCCTGTCCCTTCGGCGTCCCGCGATTCACGTACGACACGCCTTTCCCGGTGATCTCGAAGTGCCAGCTCTGCGCCGACCGCATGAAGGACGGCAAGTACGCCGCGTGCGCCGAGGTGTGCCCGACGGGAGCGACGCTCTTCGGGCCGGTCGCCGAGCTCAGGAAGGAAGTCGCGCGGCGCAAGGCGCTGGAGCCCGGCAAGGATGCGGTGTTCCCGCGCGGGAAGATCGGCGGCAACGACGCGCACGTGCGCAAGGCGGCGAAGTACATCGATCACGTGTACGGCGAGAAGGAGATCGGCGGCACCCAGGTGCTGCACATGTCGGCCGTGCCGTTCGAGAAGCTCGGCAAGCCCGCGCTGCCGGACACCTCGCCCGCGAGCCTCTCGGAAACCGTGTCGCATACGGTCTACCAGGGAATGGTCGCGCCGATCGCGTTCCTGGGCGCGCTCGCGTACATCGCCAAGCGCAACACGAAGGACGACGAGGACAAGGAATAAGCGATGGCAACCCACGCGGCGGAAATCCACGCGGCGCCGGCCCCGCTCGGCGGACGGCTCGTCACGCCCACGACGGTGATCCTCGGGCTGCTGTCGCTCGCGGCGGCCGGCGTGATCGTCGTGCGCCTCATCTACGGCCTGGGCGCGGTCGCCAACATCAACGACGGCTACCCGTGGGGCATCTGGATCGCCTACGACCTCGTGATCGGCTCCGCGCTCGCGTGCGGCGGCTTCGCGGTCTCGATCCTCATCTACATCTTCAACAAGGGCGAGTACCACCCGCTCATCCGGCCGGCGATGGTCGCCTCGCTCGCCGGCTACACGCTCGCCGGCGCGTCGATCTTCTTCGACATCGGCCGCTACTGGAACTTCTGGCACATCTTCTGGCCCGGCTACATCAACCTGGGCTCGGTCATGTTCGAGCTGGCCGCGTGCATGACCGCGTACGTGCTGGTGATGTGGATCGAGTTCTCGCCGGCGCTCACCGAGCGCTTCGGCCTGCCCCGCGTCGGGCGCGCCGTGAAGAAATGGACGTTCCTCATCGTGGCGCTGGGCGTCGTGCTGCCCACGATGCACCAGTCGTCCATCGGCGCCATGCTCATCGTCTTCGGCACGCAGATCCATCCGCTGTGGAGCACGCTGTGGCTGCCGCTGCTCTTCCTCATCTCGTGCATCCTGATGGGCTACGCGATGGTGATCTTCGAGGCGAGCCTGTCGTCGGTCGGCTTCACGCGCCCGATGGAGGCGCAGATCCTCTCGCGCCTCGCGCGCTACATGGCCGGGCTGCTCGTGGTGTACCTCGTGGTGCGGTTCGCCGACCTCGCGTGGCGCGGCGCGCTCGCGCAGGCCTTCGTGCCGGGCCTGAAGAGCACGATGTTCTGGATCGAGAACGCGCTCTACGCGGCGCCGCTGCTGCTGCTCGCGACCGAGGCGTCGCGCCGGCGGCCGTCGCGCCTTTTCCTGTCGGCGGTGCTGATGGCCGCGGCGGGATTCGTCTACCGCATCAACTGCTTCCTCGTCGGCTACGACACCGGCCCCGGCTGGCACTACTTCCCGTCGATCTGGGAGGTGCTGTTCAGCGTCGGCCTCATCGCCTTCGAGGTCCTGGTCTACATCATCGCCGTCCGCACCCTGCCCATCCTGCCGGCGTCGCCGCGTGCCGCGCGCGCGACGGCCGCCGCATAGGAAGCCCGAGGAGAGTCCATGACCCGCATCACCATCGATCCCATCACCCGCATCGAGGGGCACCTGCGCATCGATTGCGAGATCGACGGCGGCAAGGTCACGAAGGCCTGGGCCTCGGGGACCATGTGGCGCGGCGTCGAGCAGATCCTCGTGGGCCGCGACCCGCGCGATGCATGGGCGATCACGCAGCGCTTCTGCGGCGTCTGCACCACGGTGCATGCGCTGTGCTCGGTGCGCGCCGTCGAGAACGCGCTCAACCTCGAGATCCCGCTCAACGCGCAGTACATCCGCAACATGATCATCTCGGCGCACGCGGTGCACGACGAGATCGTCCACTTCTACCACCTGTCGGCGCTCGACTGGGTGGACGTGGTCTCCGCGCTCAAGGCCGATCCCGACAAGGCGGGGGCGCTCGCCGAAAGCCTCTCGCCCTGGCCCGGCAACGGCAAGCCGCAGATGCGCAAGGTGAAGGAGCGGCTGGCGGGCTTCGTCGGCACCGGGCAGCTCGGCATCTTCGCCAACGGCTACTGGGGCCACAAGGCGATGAAGCTGCCGCCGGAGGTGAACCTCATCGCGGTGGCGCACTACCTGCAGGCGCTCGAGGTGCAGCGCAAGGCCAACAAGATCGTGGCGATCCTGGGCTCCAAGACGCCGCACATCCAGAACGTCGCCGTGGGCGGCGTGACCAACCCCATCTCGGTGGACAGCCAGTCGACGCTCTCGATCGAGCGGCTGCTCGCCATCAAGCAGTACATCGACGAGCTGCACGACTTCGTGCGCAACGTCTACCTCGTGGACGTGGGCGTGATCGCGTCGTTCTACCCCGAGTGGACGCAATACGGCGGCGGCGTGCTCAACTACCTCGCCGCGCCCGAGTTCCCGCTCGACACCAAGGGCACGAAGTTCGTCACGCCCGGCGGCTACATCAAGGCGGGCGACCTGCAGGGCTTCAAGCCGATCGCGAGCTTCGGCGATGCGTTCCTGCGCGACGGCGTGAAGGAATCGGTGAAGCACTCGTGGTACAAGGGCGGCAAGGGCGCGCTGCACCCCTACAAGGGCGAGACCGAGGCCGAATACACCGACTTCAAGGCCGACGACAAGTACTCGTGGGTGAAGGCGCCGACCTTCAACGACGAGCCGGCGCAGGTGGGCCCGCTGGCGCGGCTGCTCGCGGCGGTCGCGAGCGGCCACGAGCCGTCGAAGAAATACCTCGGCGAGGTGCTGGGCGTGGTGAAGGCCGTCGGCAAGATCGACGTGCCCGTGCAGGGCCTGCACTCGACGCTGGGGCGCCACGCGGCGCGCGCGGTGATGTGCGCCGTGAACCTCGAGGTGCTCGAGGGACAGTGGAAGCTCCTCATGGAGAACCTCGCCAGGGGCGACCTCAAGACGTTCAACCCGCCCACCTTCCCGAAGGAGACGATCACCGGCTTCGGTTTCCACGAGGCGCCGCGCGGCATCCTGTCGCACTGGGTGGTGATCGACAAGGGCATCATCCAGAACTACCAGGCGGTGGTGCCGACCACGTGGAACGCGGCGCCGCGCAACGAGAAGGACGCGCCGGGCCCGTACGAGGCGTCGCTGGTCGGCACGCCCATCGCCGATGCCGAGCGGCCGCTGGAAGTGCTGCGCACGATCCACTCGTTCGACCCGTGCCTCGCCTGCGCCGTGCACCTCGTCGATACGCAGAACCGCGAAGTCGTGAAGGTCAAGGTCCAGTGACGCGCGCGGTGGTGCTGGGGGTGGGCAACCTCCTCATGACCGACGAGGGCGTGGGACCGCACACGATCGGCGCGCTCGAGCGCGGCTACGACATCGCCCCCGAGGCGACGCTCATCGACGGCGGCTGCTCGGCGATGGAGCTGCTGGACGACATGGCCGCGGCGGACCTGCTGTTGATCGTCGACGCGGTCGCCGGCGGCCGCGCGCCCGGCTCGATCGTCCGGCTCGAAGGCGAAGACGTGCCGCGCTTCTTCACGACGAAGCTCTCGCCGCACCAGGTGGGCCTCTGCGACGTGCTCGCCACGCTCGCCATCACCGACGAGAGCCCGAAGGAAACGATCATCATCGGCGTGGAGCCCGCGAAGCTCGCGATGGGCATGGAGCTGTCTCCCATTGTCGCGGCGGCCGTTCCGCGCGTGATGGACCAGGTCGTGGGCGAGCTCACGCGGCATGGCATCGGGGTCCGCGCGCGCGCGGCCTGAAGGCGACCGCATGTGCCTCGCCGTGCCCTCTCAGGTCGTGGACGTCGCCTCCGACGGGACGCTGCTCGTGGACGCGTTCGGCATGCGCCGCACGGTGAGCGCCGCGCTCATGGAGGCGCCGCCGGCCGCCGGCGACTACGTGCTCGTCCGCGCCGGCGGCTACGCCATCGAATGCGTCGAGCCCGACCGCGCGCGCGAGACCCTCGCGCTTCTCGCCGCCGACGGGCTCGAGGCCGCCTTCCGCCGCATCGAGCGCGAGCGCATGGAGGGTGTCGCGCTGCTCAATCGCGCCTTGCGCGTCGAGGCGATCGGCTTCGCGCCGTGGGGCCGGCATTGGCTGGGCGTGCTGGTGAGCCCGTGGTTCGTGAACCTGGTGCTCGTGCGCGGCAGTGCCGACGACTGGCCCGCGGGAAATCCGGACGAAGCCGTGTTCCACGAATTCCCCTGCGGGCGCCTGGCGTTCCTCGCCGCCTCCGAGCCCGAAGTGGGCGAGTTCCAGAGCTGCGCCCTCACCACCGCGATGCACGAGTTCCCCGGCCAGGATACGGCGCGTGACTTCGCCCGCGCGGCGCTCGAGGCGCTGCAGCGCCCGCCGGCACCCCTCGCCGAGCCCGCGCGCCCGCGCGAGGCCATGACCAAGCGGCAATTCCTTCACACGCTCCTGCTGCGCCCGACCTGACGCGCGACGCTGCCGCGGCATCGAGCCATCGCCTTGATCAGGATCAAGCGGGTTGCCGCGCGCTCACGAAGGATAGGGGACGGAAGGCCGAAACGATGAATACGGACGGTTCGCTGTCGCTCACGGTCCACTGGGATGGCGAGCGCATCACGGATGCGCGCGTCGATTCCGCGCGTCCGGTGGATGCGTGCCGCGTGCTCGAGGGCCGCACGGCCGCCGAGGCGGTGGCGCGCGTGCCGCAGTTGTTCAGCGTGTGCCGCCGCTCGCAGCAGGCGGCCGCAGCGCTCGCGTGCGAGCTCGCCCGCGAAGGCGCCGCGGATCCCGCGTCGCTCGCGCGCCGCGAGCTCGAGGTGCTCTCCGAATTCGCGATCGAGTCGCTGTGGCGGCTCATGCTCGATTGGCCGCCGATGGTGGGACAGGCCATGCAGCAACGGGAATTCGCCACCATTCGCGCGCGCGTGCTGCGATGGACCCACGAGGCGGCCTGGCACGAGCTCGCCGCCGACCTGGAAGGGGCGCTCGCGGGGGCGATCTACGGCATGCCCCTCGAGACATGGCACGCACTGTCGTGCCGGCAATGGCTCGCCGAGTCGCGCCATCCGACGCCGCGATTGGTGGCCGAGGTGTTGCGCCATCCCTGCGGCGGGAACGCCGTGCGGGCGCTGCCCTGGATCGACACGTTCGCGCTCGCCGCGGAGATGGCCGCGGCGCTGCAGTCCTCGGACGATTTCGCACGCGAGCCGGTCTGGCGCGGCGAGCCCGCGGAAACCGGCCCCATCAGCCGGCAACGCAACCATCCCAAGGTCACCGAAGTGGCCGGCCATGCGGTCGCCGCGCGCATCGTCGCGCGCCTGGTGGAGCTCGCGCAGGCGCCGGAACGCATTCGCGAGCTGGCGGACGGCGGCGCGGCGCGGGCGGTGCGCGGGGTCGCCTGCGGCGAGGGCACGGCGCTCGCTGCCGTCGAGACCTCGCGCGGCACGCTGGTGCATTTCGTCTCGCTCGCCGGCGAGCGCGTGCGCCGCTGGCGCATCGTGGCGCCCACCGAGTGGAATTTCCATCCGCGGGGCGCCTTCGTGCACGGCATGGTGCAGATGAAGGCGGCGACCGCACAGGCCGCGCGCGGCGCGGGCGAACGGCTCGCTGCCGCGCTCGATCCGTGCGTCGCCTGCGAAGTGACGGTGGCGCATGCATGAGATGGCGCTCGCGCAGGGCGTGCTGGACGTGATCGAGGACCACGCGGCGCGCGGGCGTTTCCGCACGGTGAAGGCGGTCTGGCTCGAGATCGGCGCGCTCTCCGGCGTGGAGCCCGAAGCCATCGCGTTCTGCTTCGACGCCGTGACGCGCGGCAGCATCGCCGAAGGCGCGCGGCTGGAGATCGTCGCCGTCCCCGGCCGCGGCGTATGCCTGCAGTGCGGGCACGACGTGCCCTTGCGCGAGCGCTTCGACGCCTGCCCCGACTGCGGCGGGTACGGCGTGCAGCCGCGCGAAGGGCTCGAGATGCGGGTGAAGGAACTGGAAGTCGACTGAAGGGAGCGGGCATGTGCACGGAATGCGGTTGCGGGCACGACGAGGCGGTGATCGAGGGACGCCGGGCGCATGCGCACGGCCATGCGGAAGGCCACTCGCACGACCACGGCCGGCACGTGAGCGTCGAGGAGGACATCCTCTCGAAGAACAACGCGCACGCCGCCGCCAACCGCACGCTGTGGGCTTCGCGCGGCGTCTTCGCGATCAACCTCGTCTCCAGTCCCGGCGCGGGCAAGACCACGCTGCTCGTGCGCACGATCGAGCGGCTGCGCGGCCGCTTGCCGCTCGCGGTCATCGAAGGCGACCAGCAGACCAGCAACGACGCGGATCGCATCCGCGCGGCGGGCGCGCCCGCGATCCAGATCAACACCGGCAAGGGCTGCCACCTGGACGCGCACATGGTCGGACACGCCTACGACGAGCTGCCGCGCACGGGCGGGTCCCTCCTGCTCATCGAGAACGTGGGCAACCTCGTGTGCCCGGCGGAGTTCGACCTCGGCGAGGCGCACAAGGTCGTGATCCTCTCCGTGACCGAAGGCGAGGACAAGCCGCTCAAGTATCCCAACATGTTCGCGGCCGCGGACGTGATGGTGCTCACGAAGGTGGACCTGCTGCCCTACGTCGATTTCGACGTGGCGCGCTGCCTCGAATACGCACGCCGCGTGAATCCGCGCATCGAGGTGATGCAGGTGAGCGCCACGCGCGGCACCGGCCTCGATGCCTGGCTCGCGTGGCTGGAGCGCGGCGTGGGCACCGCGAAAGCCGCATGAGCACCGTCGCCGCGGAGGACGCGAGCTGCATCCGCGTGCGCGTGCGCGGCGCAGTGCAGGGCGTGGGCTTCCGCCCGTTCGTGCACCGGCTCGCGCGCGAGCTCGGCCTCGCGGGATGGGTGCGCAACGACGGGCAGGGCGTGGCCATCGAGGCGCAGGGACCGGCGGACGCGTTGCGCGCGCTGGTCGAGCGCATCAGCACGGAAGCTCCGGCGCTCGCACGCATCACCGCCGTCGAGACGCAGCCCGCGCCCGTGCTCGCGCGAGCGCCCCGCTTCGACATCACGCGAAGCGGCGAGGGGCCGATCGACACCGGCGTCACCGCCGACGCCGCCATCTGCCGCGACTGCCTGCGCGAGCTCTTCGATCCCGCGAACCGCCGCTGGCGCTACCCGTTCATCAACTGCACGCACTGCGGCCCGCGCTACACCATCACGAGCGGCCTGCCGTACGACCGCCCGCAGACCTCGATGGCGCGCTTCGCCCTGTGCCCCGCCTGCCGGAGCGAGTACGAGGACCCGGCCGACCGGCGCTTCCATGCGCAGCCCAACGCTTGCTCGCATTGCGGGCCCGGCCTCGCCTTCGCGGACGCCTCGGGCGCGACGATCCCGGGCGCCGACCCGGTGGCGCAGGCGCTGGCGGCGATCCGTGCCGGCGGCATCGTGGCGATCAAGGGATTGGGCGGCTTCCATCTCGCCTGCGATGCGCGCAACCCGCGCGCCGTGGCGCAATTGCGCGCGCGCAAGAACCGCGAGGAGAAGCCGTTCGCCGTGATGCTGTGCAACGTCGCCTCGATCGGTGCGCTTGCCGAATGCGGCGAGCGCGAAGCCGCGCTGCTGCAATCCGTCGAGCGGCCGGTCGTGCTCCTTCGCAAGCGCGAGTCCTGCGACGCCGCGCTCACCGGCATCGCTCCGGGGCTCGCGTGGCTCGGAGTGATGCTGCCGTACACGCCGGTCCACTACCTGCTCTTCCACGAAGCCGCCGGGCGCCCGCCGCACGACGCGTGGCTCGATGCGGCACAGCCGCTGGCGCTCGTGATGACGAGCGCGAACCCGGGCGGCGAGCCGATCGTGCGCGACAACGCCGAGGCGCTCGAGCGCCTCGCCGGCATCGCGGATGCGCTGCTCATCCACGATCGCGACATCGTGACGCGCTGCGACGACAGCGTCGTGCGCGCCGGCCCCGGGCCCGCATTCCACTTCGTGCGGCGCGCCCGCGGCTACACGCCGCGCGCCATCCGCCTCGCGCGCGCCGGGCCGCCGGTCCTCGCCGTGGGCGGCTTCCTCAAGGGCACGGTCTGCCTCACGCGCGGCGACGAGGCTTTCGTCTCGCAGCACATCGGCGACCTCGACAATGCGCCGACCTGCAAGGCGCTCGAGGAGACCGCCGCGCGCCTCATGGAGCTGCTGCGCATCCGTCCGGCGATCGTCGCGCACGACCGGCATCCCGATTTCTTCAGCACCGCCTACGCGGCCGAGCTCGCGCGCAGCCTCGGCGTGCCGGCCCGCGCGGTGCAGCATCACCACGCGCACGTGGCGGCAGTCGCGGCGGAGCATCGCGTCGATGCGCCGGTGATCGGGCTCGCGCTCGACGGCGTGGGGCTCGGCGACGATGGCGAGGCCTGGGGCGGGGAGCTGCTGCTCGTGGACGGGGCGCGTTGCGAGCGCCGTGGGCACCTGCGCCGGATCGCGTTACCGGGCGGCGATCGCGCCGCGCGCGAGCCGTGGCGCATGGCCGCGGCGGCGCTGCACCTGCTCGGCCGCGACGGGGAGATCGAGGCGCGATTCCCGCACGGGGCGGGCTGGAGCGTGCGCCACATGCTCGAGGCGGGCATACGAACTCCGCACACGTCGAGCGCCGGGCGCTGGTTCGATGCGGCGGCGGGGCTGCTCGGCGTGAAGGAGCGCTGCGCCTACGAAGGCCAGGCGGCGATGCTGCTCGAAGCGCTGGCCGCGCGCCGGCCCGATGCGCAGCCGCTCGCGGACGGTTTCTCGATCGACGCGGACGGCGTGCTCGACCTGTCGCCCACGCTCGCCTGGCTGCTCGGGCGCGGCGACGTTCTTTTCGCGGCCGCGACCTTCCACGCGACCTTCGCCGAAGCGCTGGCGCAATGGGCGCTGCACCAGGTGCGCGAGACGCGCATCCGGCGCGTCGCCCTGGGCGGCGGATGCTTCCTGAACGCGATCCTTTCGAGCGGCGTGCGGCAGCGGCTCGAGCGCGCGGGCGTCGCCGTGCTCGAGGCGTCCCAGGTGCCGCCGAACGACGGCGGCCTGAGCCTCGGCCAGGCCTGGGTCGCCCTGCGACAGGAGGGCTGCTGAGCATGTGCCTCGCGATTCCCGCTTGCGTGGTGGAAATGCGCGGCGATGAGCGCGCGCTCGTGGACGTGGGCGGCGTGCGCAAGGAGATCTCGCTCGCCCTCGTCGATGGCGTGAAGGAGGGCGACTACGTGATCCTGCACGTGGGCTACGCGCTGCAGGTGCTCGACCCGGCGGAGGCGGAGCGCACGCTCGCCCTCTTCGCCGAGGCCGCGAGGGCGCCGGCATGAAGTACATCGACGAATTCCGCGACGGCAAGCTCGCGCGCTCGCTCGCCACGGCGATCGGCCGCGAGGCGGATCCCGGACGCCGTTACCACATCATGGAGTTCTGCGGGGGCCACACGCACGCGATCTCGCGCTACGGCATCCAGGAGCTGCTGCCGGCCAACATCCGCCTGGTGCACGGGCCCGGATGCCCCGTATGCGTGCTGCCGATCGGGCGCGTCGACGGGGCCATCCGGCTGGCGCTCGAGCACGGCGCGATCGTGGCCACCTATGGCGACTGCCTGCGCGTGCCGGCCTCCGGCGGGCTCTCCCTGCTCAAGGCGAAGGCGCGCGGCGGCGACGTGCGCCTCGTGTACTCGAGCGCCGATGCGATCCGCATCGCCGAGGAGAATCCGGCGCGACAGGTCGTGTTCTTCGCGATCGGCTTCGAGACCACGACGCCGCCCACGGCAGTCGCGATCGTGGAAGCGCGCCGCCGCGGGCTCGCCAATTTCAGCGTCTTCTGCAACCACGTGCTCACGCCCTCGGCGATCGCCAACATCCTCGAGTCTCCCGAGGTGCGGCGCCATGGCACGGTGCCGCTCGATGCGTTCATCGGGCCCGCGCACGTCTCGACCGTCATCGGCAGCCGCCCCTACGAGCATTTCGCCGAGGAGTACGAGAAGCCGGTGGTCATCGCGGGCTTCGAGCCGCTCGACGTCATGCAGGCGATCCGCATGCTGGTCGCGCAGCTGAACGAGGGGCGCTCCTGCGTGGAGAACGAGTACAGCCGCGCCGTCACGCGCGAGGGCAACACCAAGGCGCAGGCGCTGGTCGCCTCGGTCTTCGAGCTGCGCAAGTCGTTCGAATGGCGCGGGCTGGGCGAGGTGCCCTACAGCGCGCTGCGGATCAAGGATGCGTACGCCGAGCTCGACGCGGAACGGCGCTTCGGCATCGAATATCGCCCGGTCGCCGACAACAAGGCGTGCGAATGCGGCGCCATCCTGCGCGGCGTGAAGCGTCCGCAGGACTGCAAGCTCTTCGGCACCGTGTGCACGCCGGAGAACCCCATGGGATCGTGCATGGTGTCGTCCGAGGGCGCGTGCGCGGCGCACTACACCTACGGACGCTACAAGGACGCCTCCGCATGAGCGTGAGCGTGAAGAAGGGCTACATCCGGCCGATCGATTTCCGCAACGGCCGCGTGGACATGAGCCACGGCAGCGGCGGGCGCGCGATGGCGCAGCTCATCGAGGAGCTCTTCCTCGAGGCCTTCGACAACGAATGGCTGCGCGCGCAGAACGACCAGGCGTGCTTCGCCGTGCCGGCGGGCCGCATGGTGATGGCGACCGACTCGCACGTCGTCTCGCCGCTCTTCTTCCCGGGCGGCGACATCGGCTGCCTGTCGGTGCACGGCACGATCAACGACGTGGCGATGGCCGGCGCGCGCCCGCTCTACCTCGCCGCGAGCTTCATCCTCGAGGAAGGGCTGCCGCTCGCCGACCTGCGCCGCATCGTGCAGTCGATGGCGCGCGCCGCGTCCGACGCGAACGTCGCCATCGTGACGGGCGACACGAAGGTAGTGGAGCAGGGCAAGGGCGACGGCGTCTTCATCACGACGACCGGCGTGGGCATCGTTCCGGAAGGGGTGAGCATCTCGGGAGACCGCGCGGCGCCGGGCGACCGCATCCTCGTGTCGGGCACGATGGGTGACCACGGGGTCGCGGTGCTCGCGCAGCGCGAGAACCTCGGCTTCACCACGGGCATCGAGTCCGACACCGCGGCGCTGCACACGCTCGTCGAGGCCATGGTGCGCGAGGCCGCCGATATCCACGTGCTGCGCGACCCCACGCGCGGCGGGCTCGCCACGACGCTGAACGAGATCGCGCGGCAATCGGGCGTGGGCATGGTGATCGACGAGGAGCGCATTCCCGTGCGCGGCGAGGTGGCCGCGGCGTGCGAGCTGCTCGGCCTCGATCCGCTCTACGTGGCGAACGAGGGCAAGCTCGTGTGCATCTGCGCGCCGGAAGATGCGGCCCGGTTGCTCGCCGTCATGCGCGCGCATCCGCTCGGGAGCGATGCCGCGGAAATCGGCGCCGTGCAGGCCGATCCGCACCATTTCGTGCAGATGCGCACCGCGTTCGGCGGGCGCCGCAACGTCGACTGGCTCGCGGGCGAGCAGCTGCCGAGGATCTGCTGATGCGCGTCCTGCTGCTCACGCACGCGTTCAACAGCCTCGCGCAACGCCTCTACGTGGACCTCGCGCGACGCGGGCACGAGCTTTCGGTGGAGCTGGACATCGGCGATGCCGTGACGCAGGAGGCGGTGGCCCTCTTCGATCCGGACGTCGTCGTCGCGCCCTTCCTCAAGCGCGCGATCCCCGAATCGGTATGGCGGCGCCGCGTGTGCCTCATCGTGCACCCGGGCATCGTGGGCGACCGCGGTCCCTCGTCGCTCGACTGGGCGATCCTCGGGGGCGAGCGCGAGTGGGGCGTGACCGTGCTGCAGGCCAACGGCGTCATGGATGGCGGCGACGTGTGGGCGTGGCGCACGTTTCCCATGCGCGCGGCCAGCAAGGGCAGCCTCTACCGGCACGAAGTGACCGAGGCCGCCTCGCAGGCCGTCATCGAAGCGCTCGACAAGCTCGCCGCCGGCCTCACGCCGTGTCCGCCGGAGCGCTGCGCCGTGTCGAGACGCGGTGTGGCGCGCGCCTGCGTGCGGCAGGCCGACCGGTATATCGACTGGAAGGCGGACCCCACCGACGCGGTGCTGCGCAAGATCCGCGCCTCGGACGGCCACCCCGGCGTGCTCGATCGCATCGCCGGGTCGGAATACCTCCTCTGCGGCGCGCATCCGGAAGCGCGGCTGCGCGGCCTGCGCCCCGGCGAGCTCATCGCCCGGCGCCACGGCGCGGTGTGCCGTACGACCGTCGACGGCGCCGTGTGGATTTCGCAACTGCGCCGCAGTGGTACGGAGCCCGCCGCGAAGTTGCCGGCCGTGCTCGCGCTGGGCGAGGCGGCCGCGCGGCTGCCCGAGGCGAGCCTGCCCGTGCTGCCGCGCCGCGATCCCTCGACCTGGCAGGACATCTGGTACGAGGAGGCCGACGGCGTCGGCTGGCTGGGCTTCGAGTTCGCCAACGGCGCCATGTCCACGGAGCAATGCGAGCGGCTGCGCGAGGCGTTCCTCGCGGCGGCGCGGCGCGACACGCGCGTCATCGTGCTCGCGGGCGGCGCGGATTTCTGGTCCAACGGCATCCACCTCAACGTGATCGAGGCGGCCGCGAGCCCGGCGGACGAGTCGTGGCGCAACATCAACGCCATGGACGACCTGTGCCTGGCGATCCTCGGCTGCACGACGCACCTCACCATCGCGGCGCTGCGCGGCAACGCGGGCGCGGGCGGGGTCTTCCTCGCGCTCGCCGCCGACCGCGTCGTCGTGCGCGACGGCGTCATCCTCAACGCGCACTACAAGGGCATGGGCAACCTGTACGACTCCGAATACTGGACCTACCTGCTGCCGCGGCGCGTGGGCTGGGAAAGCGCGCGCGAGATCACCACGCGCCGCCTGCCCATGGGCGCCGCGGACGCGCAACGGCTCGGCCTCGTGGACGCGTGCCTCGACGCCACTCCCGCCGGATTCGTCGCGAAGGTGGGCGAGATCGCTCGCGGGCTCGCGGCGCCCGCCGTGTACCCGGAGCGCATCCAGGAGAAGCGCAACGCGCGCATGGCCGACGAGCGCTCGAAGCCGCTCTCGGCCTATCGCGCCGAGGAGCTGGACCGCATGCGCCTCAACTTCTACGGCTTCGATCCCAGCTACCACGTGGCGCGCTACCACTTCGTGCACAAGGTGCCGCACGCCTGGACGCCGCTGCACCTCGCGGTGCACCGGCAGGGCGCCTGGAAGCGGCGAGCGAGCGCCTAGATGGCGTCTGGGCTCCCCACCGACTGGGTAGCGCTGCTGGGCGTCGTGTTCATGCTGGGCGCGCGGCACGGGCTGGATGCGGACCACCTCGCCGCGGTGGACGGGCTCACGCGCTTCAACAGCACGGCGCGGCCGCGCCTCGCGCGCGCTTGCGGGGCGCTGTTCTCGCTCGGCCACGGCGCGGTGGTCGTGGCGATCGCGCTCGCCGTGGCGGCGCTCGCACCGGCGTGGAGCGTGCCGGCGGCCACGGGGCACTTGGGCGCGTGGATCTCGATCTTCTTCCTGGTGGTGCTCGGCGTGGGCAACATCGCGGCGGTCTTCGCGACCCGCGCCGGCGAAGTGGTGCGCCCGGTGGGCATGCGCGGCCGCATCTTCGGAAGGCTGCAGCGCGCCGGCGATCCGTGGCTGGTGGCGCTCATCGGGGGCCTGTTCGCGGTCTCGTTCGACACGCTGTCGCAAGCCGCGCTCTTCGCCGTGGCGGGCGCGCAGTTCGGCGGCGCCGCGCATGCGCTCGCGCTGGGCATCGCCTTCACGGCCGGGATGCTGCTCACCGATGGCGCCAATGGGCTGTGGATGTCGCGCCTCATGCAACGCGCGGACCGCACCGCGCTCATCGCCTCGCGCGCGATGAGCCTCGCGGTGGGCACGCTCTCGCTCGGCGTGGCCGCGTGGGGCCTCGCGCGCTACGCCGCGGCTGGAGCCTAGTCGCTGGCGCGATTTTCGCTTCCAGCCCGAGCGCAGCGCCCAGTCACGCGTGCGACCAGTCCTCCGCGCTCGCGCCGGTGAGCGCGCGCACGCGCTCCTCGTCGGCGGCAAGCTCGCGCGCGTCGCCCGAGTGCACGATGGCGCCGTCGTCGAGCACGTAGGCATGGTCCGCGATCTCGAGCGTCATGCGCGCGTTCTGCTCCACCAGCAGCACGGAGATGCCTTCCGAGCGCATGCGCGCGACCACGTTGAACACGTCGCGCACGATGAGCGGCGCGAGGCCCTGCGAGGGCTCGTCGAGGATCAGCAGCTTCGGGTTGAGCAGCAGCGCGCGGGCGATGGACAGCATCTCCTGCTCGCCGCCGGAGAGCTGGCGGCCGCGGTTCATCTTGCGCTCGGCGAGCCGCGGGAAGAGCTCGTAGATGCGCGGGATGGTCCAGGGGCCGGGGCGCTCCAGCGGCACCTTGAGGTTTTCCTCGACGGTGAGGTTGGCGAAGATGCGCCGCCCCTCGGGCACGTAGCCCACGCCGCTCGCCGCGATCTTGTACGTGGGCCAATGCGTGGCGTCGCGGCCGAAGACGGTGACGTGGCCCTGGCGCGCGGGCGTGATGCCCATGAGCGTCTTGAGCGTGGTCGTCTTGCCGGCGCCGTTGCGCCCGAGGATGGCGGTGATGCGGCCTTCCTCGACCTCGAGGCTCACGCCGTGCAGGATGTGGCTCTTGCCGTAGTAGGTGTGCAGGTCGCGGGCCGCGAGCGCGAGGGTCATGCCGCTTTCCCCAGGTAGGCGGCCTGCACGGCCTCGTTCTTGGCGATCTCCTGCGGCGTGCCTTCCGCGAGCAGGTTGCCCTGGTCGAGCACGGTGATGCGCTCGGCGAGATGGAAGATCACGCGCATGTCGTGCTCGATGAGCAGGATCGTGAGCTTGCCGTCCTTGTGCAGGCGGCGCACGAGCTGCGTCACGTCGTAGGTCTCCTGCTCGCCCATGCCGGCCGTGGGCTCGTCGAGCAGGAGCAGCCGCGGCCGCAGCGCCAGCGCCATCGCGATCTCCGCGGCTCGCTGGTCGCCGTGCGAGAGCTCGCCCACGAGGCGCCCGGCCTTCGGGGCGAGGCCCGTGAGCTCGAGCGTTTCCTCCACCTGGCGGCGCACCGCGAGCTGCTTGTCGCGGCTGATCCACGGGCGCATGCGGTAGCCGTCCGCCACCTCGGTGCTGATGCGCACGTTCTCGAACACCGTGAGCTCCGGGAAGATCTCGGTGATCTGGAAGGTGCGGCCCATGCCCAGGACGACGCGCTTGAACGCGGGCATGGTGGTCACGTCGCGGCCGTCGAAGTGGATGGTGCCGGACGTGGGGCGGAAGAAGCCGCTGATCATGTTGAAGAACGTCGTCTTGCCGGCGCCGTTGGGCCCGATGATCGCGCGCAGCTCGCCCGTTTCCATCTTGAGCGAGACGTCGCGCACGGCCACGAGGCTGCCGAAGCGCTTGGTCGCGTTGCGCACCTCGAGCAGGCTCATGGCTGGCTCCGGCGCTGCAGGAAGCCCAGCAGGCCCCGCGGGAAGAAGAGCACGATCGCGACGAAGATGATGCCGACGAAGGACATCCAGTTCACCGTGACGCTCGAGAGGTAATCCTGCAGCACGACGAAGATCGCCGCGCCCAGCAGCGGCCCCCAGAAGCGCCGCATGCCGCCCATCACCGCCATCATCACGAAGTCGCCCGACTGGCTGTAGTGCAGGCCCTTGGGGTCGGCGAAGTTGTTCACCAGCGCGTAGAGACCGCCGGCGAACGCCATGAAGAAGCACGACAGCGTGAAGGCGATCCAGATGTGGCGGTCCACCGGAATGCCGAGGAAGCGCGCGCGCCGCTCGTTCTCGCGGATGGCGATCATCGTGCGGCCGAAGGGCGAGCGCAGGATGAAGCCCATGACGCCCACGGCGATCGCGACGCACAGCAGGATGAAGTAGTAGAACGCGTTCGCATTCGAGAGGATGTCGATGGTCGCCACGCCCAGGTCCAGCGGCTGGCGCGAGAAGCCGCGCAGGCCGTCGTCGCCGCCGGTGACCGAGCTCCACTGGAAGGCGATGTAGTAGAACACCTGTCCGAAGGCGATCGTCACCATCGCGAAATACACGCCGCGGCGCCGCGCGATGAGCGCGCCCAGGAGCGCACCCGCGATGCCGCCCAGCAGCATGCCGCACACGAGCGCGAGGGGCGTGGAGGGGGCGAGGAACTTGAGCGCGAAGCCCGCCCCGTACGCGCCCAGGCCGAAGTATGCCGCGTGGCCGAACGACAGCACGCCGGTGAACCCCAGCAGGAAGTTCACCGACATCGCGCCCAGCCCGAGCACGAGGATGCGCGTGCCGAGCGCGGTGTAGCCGCCCAGCGGCAGCATCCAGAAAGGCGCCAGCAGGAGCACGAGCCAGATGGCTGCGAGGCCCGCCAGCCGGCGCTTGTCGAAGGCGTCCGTCATGTCATCATCCCTTCCTCGCCGAGCAGCCCGCGCGGGCGGATCATGAGGATGACCGCCATCAGCACGTACATGATCGCCTCGCTCGCGGCGGGCAGGAACACGGCGGTGATGCCGGAAGCCACGCCGATGAGCAGCCCGCCCAGCAGCGTGCCGGTGAGGCTGCCCACGCCGCCCACGATGATCGCGATGAAGCTGGGCATGAGCAGTCCCGTGCCCATGGTGGGCTCCAGGCCCAGCTGGCCCGCGGCCAGCACGCCCGACAGCCCCGCGAGGAAGATGCCCACGCCGAAGTTCATGGCGCGCAGCCGCCCCACGTTGATGCCGAGGGCGGACACGGTCTCGAGGTCGAGGGTGCCCGCGCGGATGCGGATGCCCAACCGCGTGAAGCGCAGCAGCACGAAGAGCAGCGTCACGACGACGGCCACCGTCACCACCATGAACAGGCGGTATCCGGTGATGAAGAAGAGCGACTCGCTCACCGGCTGCGCGAGCACTTCGGGCACGCTCACGGGCTTGCCCTGCGCGCCCCAGATGAAGCGCGTGCCGTCCTCGATCACGAACGCGAGGCCGAAGGTGAGCAGCAGGCTGTAGAGCGGGTCGCGCCCGTACAGCGGCTTGATGAGCGTGCGCTCGAGGATGAGCCCCACCAGCGCGATGACCGGCGGCGCCAGCAGCAGCGCGCCCCAGAACCCCACGTACGGCGTGATCGTGTAGGCGAGGTAGCCGCCCAGCACGAGGAAGCCGCCGTGCGCGAAGTTGATGACGTTGCTCAGGTTGAGGATCAGCGACAGCCCGAGCGCCATCAGCACGTAGAACGCGCCGATGATGAGGCCGTTGGTGACGTTGTAGAGGAGGAGCTCGGTCATCGGGCGGCACCCCGCATCGCGAGGTGCCGCTCCTGCGTCATGCCCGCCATCTCACGCCGGCCACTTGACGTTGCAGCCGGTCTCGCTTTCCGGCGGCGCGGTCTTGTCGCCCGCGATGACGTGGTCCACCCGGAAAAGGTCCTCCGGGTCTCCGGC
Organism: Usitatibacter sp.; assembly: GCA_035719385.1. GTDB lineage: Bacteria > Pseudomonadota > Gammaproteobacteria > Burkholderiales > Usitatibacteraceae > Usitatibacter. The sequence goes on along the minus strand of DASTGG010000035.1, from coordinate 12 downwards.
CGGCTTGGACAG
>DASTGG010000034.1:0-50188 GCA_035719385.1 Usitatibacter sp. | reverse complement strand
CACGCCCGCGGCGGCGCGCACCGCCACCACGCCGGCGATGGGGCCCGCGCCCGGCAACGTGTTCGGGCAGGGCAAGGACCTGCCCGCCATCGCCATGGCGCACAACATCCCCTACGTCGCCACGGCCACCATCGCCGACCTCCACGACCTCGAGGCCAAGGTGAAGCGCGCGATGGAGTTCCGCGGCGCGCGCTACCTGCACATCCTCGTGCCCTGCCCCCTCGGCTGGGGATTCGAATCGTCGCAATCGGTGAAGATGGCGCGGCTCGCCTACCAGACCGGCCACTTCCCCGTGTTCGACGCCGAGCACGGCGAGGTGAGGAGCGTGGCGAAGATCCGCCACCGCGTGCCCATCACCGAGTACCTCAAGCCCCAGAAGCGCTTCGCGCACCTCTTCTCGCCGACGCCGCGCCTGGACGTGATCGCGCATCTCCAGGAGATGGCCAACCGCAACATCCGCAAATACGACCTGCTCGGACCCGAATCATGATGCAGAAGCCCTTCGCGATCACGCTCGATCCCGGCTCGAGCCTCGCCAACCACACCGGCACGTGGCGCACGCTGCGTCCCGTGTACGTGGACCGGCTGCCGCCGTGCAACAAGGCCTGCGGCGCGGGCGAGAACATCCAGGGATGGCTCGCGCTCGCGGAGTCGGGCGACTACGAGGGCGCGTGGCGCAGGCTCACCGAGGACAACCCGCTGCCGGCCTGCATGGGGCGCGTCTGCTACCACCCGTGCGAGACCGCGTGCAATCGCGGGCATCTCGACGAAACCGTGGGCGTGAACTCCGTCGAGCGCTTCCTCGGCGACGAGGCGCTGCGCCGCGGCTGGCAGTTCGAGAAACCTTCCGTCAAGAGCGGCAAGCGCGTGCTCGTGGTCGGCGCGGGTCCCTCCGGGCTTTCGGCGGCCTACCACCTGGCGCGCCTCGGCCACGACGTGACGATCCGCGACGCGGGCCCCGTCGCCGGCGGCATGATGCGCTTCGGCATCCCGAAGTACCGGCTGCCGCGCGAGGTGTTGCAGGCGGAGGTCGACCGCATCCTCGCGCTCGGCGTGAAGCTCGAGCTGAATTCCAAGGTCGAGAAGCTCGAGGAAACCATGCGCGACGAGCGCTTCGACGCGACATTCCTCGCGGTGGGCGCGCACCTCGCCAAGCGCGCGTACATCCCGGCGGGCAGCTCGGCGAAGGTGCTCGACGCCATCGCCGTGCTGCGCTCGATGGAAGGCGAGGACAAGCCCATGCTGGGTCGCCGCGTCGTGATCTACGGCGGCGGCAACACGGCGCTGGACGTGGCGCGCACCGCCAAGCGGCTCGGCGCCGAGGACTCGATCATCGTCTACCGGCGCACGCGCGAGAAGATGCCCGCGCACGACTCCGAGCTCGAGGAAGCGCTGCAGGAAGGCGTGATGGTGAAATGGCTCTCGACCATCAAGCACGCCGGCGAGTCGTCCATCACCGTCGAGAAGATGAAGCTCGACGAGAAGGGCTTCCCGCAGCCCACCGGCGAGGTCGAGACGCTGGAGGCCGATTCCGTCGTGCTCGCCACGGGTCAGGACGTGGACCTGTCGATCCTCGACAACGTCCCCTGCCTGCAGGTCGAGGACGGCGTGGTGAAGGTCGGCCCCGACATGATGACCGGCTGCGCCGGCGTGTTCGCGGGCGGCGACATGGTGCCCTCCGAGCGCACCGTCACGGTCGCCGTGGGCCACGGCAAGAAAGCCGCGCGCCACATCGACGCCTGGCTGCGCGGCGAGCGCTACCGCAAGGCCGAGCCGCACCAGGAAGCGACGTTCGAACGCCTCAACACCTGGTACTACTCGGACGCGCCGAAGACGATCCGCCCGATGCTCGATACCTTCCGGCGCCAGTCCACGTTCGAGGAGGTGCAGGGAGGGCTCGACGAGACCAACGCGCTCTTCGAGGCGCGCCGCTGCCTGTCGTGCGGCAACTGCTTCGAGTGCGACAACTGCTATGGCGTCTGCCCCGACAATGCCGTGATCAAGCTCGGGCCCGGCAAGAAGTTCGCGTTCAACTACGATTACTGCAAGGGCTGCGGCGTGTGCGTCGAGGAATGCCCCTGTGGCGCGATCGACCTCGTGCCGGAATCGACCTGAGAGGCGCCGGGCGCCGCGCCCGGTTGCCGGCGGCGTCGCGCAACCCGTTACGCCTGTAGCCTCGGGCGATGACACCGTTCACAGACGGCGTCCGCCGACGCTGCGAAGATCGCATCCGACTTCGGGAATCCGGCCACCAAGGCGCGAAGATCACGTTCGGCTCGAGGGAGGCGAATGGACGCAGTGAGCCGTTGTCCCGCCATGCGGGAGAGCGCATCGATTGCACGCGGGGCCGATTCGGCGGGCAGCCGCATGATCCGGGTCATGGCCTGCATGCCAGCGGTCTGGAGATGCGGCACGCCGCCAATGCCCCGGTCCCGCGGCTGGCGAGGCTATACCACCCCGCGATATTCCCTGCTACATTGTTCATCCCCCGGGCTGGAGACCGTTCCGGTTTCGGCCTGTGGAATATCAATGCTCCCCCGCCAGGTCGCGCCGGCGGGTGGCGGCCATACGAGAGCAGGCTCGGCGTGGGTGCAGCGCCAGAAGCCCGCCATCCGTGGCGCGTCTTGTGACAAACCTCCTACGCGGATGTAGGAGGGTCGTCGATTGAGCGGGGTTACCATGGATTGGGAGCATCCAATGGAAGCCGCGAGCTCGTTGCCGCACGCCAGGTCCGGTTCCCCGGGCCCGGGCGCGGCTGACTGGTTCGGGGGACGCGCAGTACCGGCCATGCGCTGCGTGCTGGCCGTCTCTGCATTGCTGATCACGTGGCTCGATCCCGAGCCGGCGCATTTCGCCGAGCTCACGCGAGCCACCGCGGCGCTCTACGTGCTGTGGTGCCTGGCGCTCTTCGCCGTGGCGGAGCGCGAGCCCGCCCGCGATTGGTCGCCCGCCGGGTGGTGGGTCGATGTGCTCACGGCGGCGGCGCTCATCGCGCTCACCCGCGATCCGGCGAGCTTCTATTTCTTCCTGTTCATCTTCGCGATCGTGGTGGCGTCGTTCTCGCGCGGATATCGGGAAGGGCTGCTGGTCACGATCGCATCGGTGGCGTTGTTCGTCTTGTCCGGCATCTTCACTACGCAGGCGAACGATGTCCAGGAGGTGCAGCGGTCGCTCGTGCGCGCCGCGTTCGCCTTCGCCCTGGGCTGGATGATCGCGTACTGGGGCGGCCGCGAGCTCGCGCGCCGCAAGCGGCTGCACGTGCTGCGCGAGATCGCCGAGGAATGGAGCCCCCGCATCGGAGCGGACCGCGCCCTGCGCACCAACCTCGGACGGCTGCTCGGCCTTTTCGACGCGAAGCGTTGCATCCTCTTCGTGAGCCGCACGCCGCGCGAGCCGGTGCGCGTCTACGATGTGTCGGCGAAACGCGAAACGCGCTACGGACCGCCCACGGAACTGTCGCAGGCGCGCACGCACGCGGTCTTCGACCTGCCCGCCGACCTCGCCGCGTGCCATCGGCGCGGCGCCAACGCCGGCCCGGCCGAGCTCGAGGAGCTGGCCGACGTGCTCGAGGCGGAGTCGTTCGCCACCGTGCCGTACCGGCAGTCGGACATCGTCCAGGGCCGCCTGTTCATCGTGCGCGGCCGCGCCTTCTCGAACCAGGAGCTCGAGCTCGTGCAGGAGCTCTTGGGCAAGGTCGCCCAGGCCGTGCAGAACACGGAGCTCACCGAACAGCTCGCGCTGAAGGCGGCGGCGCACGAGCGCTTCCGCATCTCGCTCGACATACACGACACCGCGGTGCAGCCCTATATCGGGCTGAAGCTGGGCCTCGATGCGCTCTCGCGGCAGGCAGGCGCCGACAATCCGCTGCGCGCCCGCATCGACGACCTGGTGGAGATGGCGAACACGATCATCCCGGGGCTGCGCGGGTATGCGGCCGGCCTGCGCAAGATATCGCCCATCTCGCGCGACGCGCTGCATGCGACGATCGGCGAGCAGGCCAAGCGCTTTTCGCGCTTCTACGGCATCGACGTCGACGTCCGCTTCGATCCCGAGGCGAGGATCACCTCGCACATGGCCGGCGAATGCTTCTGCATCGTCGCCGAGGCGCTCACGAACGTGCTGCGTCACACGCGCGCGCGCCACGCGTTCGTGCACATCGGTTGCGAAGGCGACGTGCTGCGCATCGCGGTGGGCAACGACTGGACGGAGACGTCGCAACCGAAGTTCATGCCGCGCTCGATCTCGCTGCGCGCGGCGCAGCTCGGCGGAACCACGGCCGTGAACGTGGCGGACGGCTACCTCGTCGTCGAGGTACGCGTGCCCGCATGAGCGCGCAGACGCCCGCGCCCGGCGCGCCCCGGGGCATCCGCGTCATGCTCGTCGACGACCACCAGAGCATGCTCTGGGGCCTCGAGCAGCTGATCGACGGCGAGCGCCCGCGCATGGAGGTCTGCGGGCAGGCGACCAACGCCGCCGACGCGCTCGCCGTGGCTGCGAGGTGCCGCCCGGACGTCGTGCTGCTCGACCTCGACCTGGGCAAGGACAGCGGCCTCACGATCATCCGCGAACTCGCGGCGATCGACGGCACGCGCGTGCTGATCTTCACCGGCGTGCGCGACCGCGAGCTGCACGACCGCGCCGTCATGGCGGGCGCGTGCGGCATCGTCTCGAAGGAAGAGCTGGCCGAGACCATCCTGAAAGCCATCGAAAAGGCGCACGACGGCGAGCTCTGGCTCGACCGCTCCGCGGCGAGCCGCATCGTGTTCGCGCTGTCCCGGCGCGGCAACCAGCCCCCGGGAGGCCCGCAGGCCGAGGTCATGGCGAAGCTCACGCCGCGCGAGCGGCAGATCGTCCGCGAGATCGCGAAGGACCCGAAGTCCACGACCGCGGTCGTCGCGCGGCGGCTGTGCATCAGCGAGCACACGTTGCGCAACCACCTCACGTCGGTCTACGAGAAGCTCGAGGTGGCCAACCGGCTCGAGCTCTGGGCCTTCATCGACAAGCACGGCCTCGGGGAAGCCGAGACCGCCTGAACCGGCCGGGCCGGCGCGCAAGCCGTCCCGCGCTCCCCTGCCGCCCAGGCTGGAACGATGGAACGTTCCGTGCGGGATGTGCCGAAAATGCCACTTGTCCGGATCCCCGCCGACGGTCATGATGCAGGTCCAGCCTTCGTGTTCCATAGCGTGACCAAAACGTCCGCGAGGCACGAACAAAACGAAAGCCGCGACGCCCGGAGCGGGGCGAATGCGGCGAAGTGGGGATCGGCGCATGAACTCCAATCTTTCCGGCGGCACGCAGTCCGGGCCCATCCGCGTCATGCTGGTGGACGACCATCCGACGATGCTGTGGGGGCTGGAGCGCCTCATCGAGGGCGAGCGCCCGCGCATGGAAGTGTGCGCCACGGCTTCCACCTGCGAAACCGCCATGCTGCTGGCGGTCCGCACGCGGCCCGACGTCGTGCTGCTCGACCTGGACCTCGGCGGCGAAAGCTCGCTCGGCATCATCGGCGACCTCGTCGCGCTCAACGGCACGCGCGTGGTGGTCTTCACCGGCATGCGCGATGCGGCCGCCCGCGACCAGGCGATGGTCGCCGGCGCATACGGCGTCGTGGCGAAGGCCGAGGCGGCCCACAGCATCCTCGATGCGATCACGCGCGCGAGCTACGGCGACACGCTGGAGGGCTGGGCCGCCGCGTTCCCGGACACGCCGCCGGCGCGGGATAGCGAGGAGCAATTGCTCTCGACGCTCACGCCGCGCGAGCGCCGCGTAGCGGCCGAAATGGTGAGCGACGCGCGCGCGACCACCGCCATGGTGGCCGCGCGGCTGCAGATCAGCGAGCACACGCTGCGCAACCATCTCACGTCGATCTACGACAAGCTGCGGATCTCGAACCGCCTGGAGCTCTGGGCATTCGTGAACGAGCACGGGGTGGGCCAGACCCACGACGCCTGAAGCGCTTCGCGCGCCGCCGCCGGGCGTGGCGGCTCGACGCGGCCGCTTGACTTCATATGTCGATATAACCAAGAATATCGACATATGAACAGGAACTACCTGCGCTCCATCCCGCGCGAATGGCGCACCATCTCGCGGGCGTTCACGGCGCTGGGCGACGAGCATCGCCAGCGCATCCTGCTCACGTTCGAGCGCGGCGAGCGCCTGAACGTGGGACAGATCGCCGAGGTGTCCACGCTGTCGCGCTCGGCGGTCTCGCACCACCTCAAGCTGCTGCGCGAGGCGGGCGTGCTCGCCTCCGAGAAGGTCGGCAAGGAGGTGTACTACTGGATCGACAAGCGCTTCCTGGAGGAGTCGCTCACGGCCGTGCTCGGGTACATCCGCGAGAGGGTGTGACGTGGCCGCGAGCCAGTTCTCTCTCCTGCGGCAGCGGCGTTTCGCGCCGCTCTTCTGGACGCAGTTCCTGGGCGCCGCGAACGACAACCTGTTCAAGTTCTCGTTCACCTTGCTCGCCACGTACGCCGCGGGCGACTGGGGCGGCGTCGATCCGTCGACGGCCGGCTTCGTGATCGGCGCCATCTTCATCACCCCCTTCCTGCTCTTCTCGGCCACCGCCGGCCAGCTCGCGGACAAGTTCGACAAGGCCGCCGTGATCCGCGCGGTGAAGAACCTCGAGATCGCCGTGATGGCGATCGCGGCGGTGGGCTTCACGCAGCGCCAGCCGCTGCTGCTCTACGCCTGCGTGTTCCTCATGGGCGTGCACTCGACGCTCTTCGGGCCCGTGAAGTACGCGTACCTGCCGCAGCACCTGCGCGAGGCGGAGCTCACCGGCGGCAACGGCCTCGTGGAGATGGGCACCTTCGTGGCGATCCTCGTCGGCACGATCGCGGGCGGCATGCTGGAGAAGGCCGCTGCCGGACACGCCGGCGCGATCGCCGCGACGTGCCTCGCCGTGGCCATCGCCGGCCGCCTCACGGCGCAGCGCGTGCCGCCCTCGCCGCCGCTCGAGCCCGGGCTCGCCATCGACTGGAACCCGCTCGCCGAGACGATGCGCAACCTGCGCGCCGCCTCGCGCGATCGCGCCGTCTTCCACTCGCTCCTCGGCATCTCGTGGCTCTGGTTCTTCGGCTCCACCTTCCTCACCGCCTTCACGCCCTTCACGCGGGAGGTGCTGCACGGCGACGAGAACCTGGTCACGGTGCTCCTCGCGATCTTCTCCATCGGCATCGCCGCCGGCTCGCTCGCGTGCGAGCGGCTCTCGGGGCGCAAGATCGAGATCGGGCTCGTGCCCTTCGGCTCCATCGGCATGACCGTCTTCGCGGTGGACCTGTGGCTCGCGAGCCGCGGCGTGCAGCCGCGACAGGCCCGCGTGATGGCGGACCTCTTCCTGCTCGCGTTCTTCGGGGGCCTCTACTCGGTGCCGCTGTATGCGCTCATCCAGAGCCGCGCCGAGCCCGGCCATCGCGCGCGCATCGTGGCGGCGAACAACATCCTCAATGCGCTCTTCATGATCGCCGCGGCGCTCATGGCGGCGGGGCTGCTGCGCGCGGGACTCACGCTGCCCGAGCTCTTCCTGGTCCTGGGCCTCATGAACGCCGCCGTCGCGGCGTACATCTACCTGCTGGTGCCCGAATTCCTGATGAGGTTCCTCTGCTGGCTCCTCATCCACTCGGTGTACCGGCTCGAGAAGCGCGGGCTGGAGAACATCCCCGAGAGCGGGCCCGCCGTGCTCGTGTGCAACCACGTGAGCTTCGTCGACCCGCTCGTGATCCTCGCCGCGAGCCCGCGCCCCATCCGCTTCGTGATGGACCATCGCATCTTCCGCACGCCGGTGCTCTCCTTCATCTTCCGCACCGGCAAGGCGATCCCGATCGCGCCGGCGAAGGAGGATGCGAGGCTGCTCGAAGCGGCGTACGACGCGGTCGCCGAAGCGCTCGCGCAGGGCGAGCTGGTGGCGATCTTCCCCGAGGGCCGCATCACCGACACGGGCGATCTGTACCCGTTCCGGCCCGGCATCCGGCGCATCGTCGAGCGCACGCCCGTGCCCGTCGTGCCGCTCGCGTTGAAGGGCCTCTGGGGCAGCGTCTTCAGCCGCTACGGTGGGCACGTGATGTCGTCGACCCTCTGGCGCCGCGGCCTTTTTCCGCGCATCGCGCTCGAGGCGGCAACGCCGCTCGTGCCGGCGCAGGCTACGCCCGAATCCCTGCAGGTCCTCGTGCAGGCCCTGCGCGGCGCCTGGCGATGACGAGGCGCAGACTCGCATGATGTGGATCGGATTGCTGGTGGGCGCGTCCCTGGGCGCGATCTGGTTCGGCCTGCAGGGCTTCGTGGCGCTCGGGTTCGTCGGCTGGCTCGCGGGGCTCATCATCGGCGCGGCGAGGAAGCCGAAGGCACCGCCGCCGACGCTTGCCACGCCGCGCGTGGACCGCGTGAAGGCGCTCGAGACGCGCCTCGCGGCTCTCGAGGCGCGGGTGGCGCAGCTCGAGGGCGGCAACCCGGAAGCCGCTGACTCGACGCCCACGGCGCCCGCCGCGGAAACAGCGGCCGCGACGGCACAAACGCCCGCGTCCGTCGAAACGCCAGCGGTCGAACCCGCGCTCCCGCCCATCGAACCCGCGCTCGCGCCGGTCGCGCCCGTGCCGCCACCGGCGCGCGAGCCGGCGCCGCCGAATCCGCTCATCGGCTGGCTCATGGGCGGCAACACGATCGCGCGCGCGGGCGTGGTGATCCTCTTCCTGGGCCTCGCGTTCCTGCTCAAGTGGGCGGTCGACCACGCGATGCTGCCGCCGGAAGTCCGCGTGGGCGGCGTGGCGCTCGCGGGCGTCGCGATGCTGCTGCTCGGCTGGCGCCTGCGCGCGCCGCGCCGGGCGTACGCGCTCGGCCTGCAGGGCGGCGGCGTGGCGGTGCTGTATCTCACGACCTTCGCGGCGCTTCGGCTGTACTCGCTCCTGCCGCCGACGCTCGCTTTCATGCTGCTCGCCTTCATCGCGGCCTTCTCCGCGATGATCGCGGTGATGCAGGATGCGCTGGTTCTCGCCATCTTCGGCGTCGGCGGAGGTTTCCTCGCGCCGATCCTCGCGTCCACCGGCACGGGCAGCCACGTCGTGCTCTTCGGTTACTACCTGCTGCTCAACCTGGGTATCGCGGGCATCGCCTTCTTCAGGTCGTGGCGCTCGCTCGACATCCTGGGCTTCCTCTTCACGTTCGTGATCGGCGCCACGTGGGGCCTGCGGTTCTACGCACCCGAGTACTTCGCCACGACGGAGCCGTTCCTCGTGGCGTTCTTCCTGCTCTACGTCGCGGTCGCGCTGGTGCATGCGCTGCGCACGGCGCCCGCGCGCATGGCCTACCCGGACGGGATCCTCGTCTTCGGCGTGCCCGCGGCGGCGTTCGGCCTGCAGGCGGCCCTGGTGCGGGACACCGAGTACGGCCTCGCATTCTCGTGCGTGGCCGCGTCGTCGCTCTATCTCTCGCTGGCGGCGCTGCTGCGCACGCGCGCGAACGTGCGCATGCTGTTCGAATCGTTCCTCGCGCTGGGTGTGGTCTTCGCCACGCTCGCCATTCCGCTCGCGCTCGACGCGCGCTGGACCTCCGCGCTCTGGGCGCTCGAAGGCACGGCCGTCGCGTGGATCGGGCTTCGGCAGCGGCGCCGTATCGCGACGGGTTTCGGGCTTCTCATGCAATTGCTGGCGGGCGGCGCCTTCTGGTTCGCATACGGGGACTGGAGTCCCGGCATACCGTGGATCGACGCGGCCTTCCTTGGCGCGACGCTGCTCGCGGTCGCGGGATTCTGGAGCAACCGCCTGCTGTCGCGAAGCCCGTGGCAGCCGCTCGCGCCACCCGTCGCGCCGATGGCCTTCGCGTGGGGCTTCGCATGGCTGCTCTTCGCGGCGCACCACGATATCGAGCACTACGTGGCGTTCGGCTACCACGTGCAGGCATGGGTCGGCTTCTGCGCGGTCGCATCGACCGCTTTCCTCGCGCTGTCGAGACGCCTCGCATGGCCCCACGCGGCATGGCCGTCGCTGCTGCTGATGCCGGCCCTGTTGTTGCTGGCGCTCGTCACCATCGCGGACGACCCGCACCCGTTCGCCGGCTGGGGCGCGCTCGCATGGGCCCTCGCGGCCGCGGCGCACTTCGCCAACGTGCGGCGCCGCGACGCCGTGCACGCCGATTACACGCGCCTCGAGCACGCCGTGACGCTGCTGGTGCTCATCGCCATCGCCGCCGCGGAGCTGCATTACTGGGCGGTGCGCGAGACCGGCCCGCATACGGCGTGGTCCGTGGCCTCGGTCGTCGTGCCCCCGGCGATCGTGCTCATGGGCTTGTCCGCGAGGGCGATGGACGCGCGCTGGCCCGTATCGGACCACGCGATCGCCTATCGCCTGCACGTGCCGCTCGCGATCGCGTTCGCCACGGCGCTGTGGATCGTCTATGCGAATGCGACCCACGACGGCGCGAGCGATCCGCTGCCGTACCTGCCATTGCTCAATGCCCTCGATTTCGCGCACGTGCTCGTGGGCATCGCGCTCGCCTCCGCCGCCCTCGCGGCGCGCCGCAGCGGCCTGGCGCTGCCCGGATCGCTGCGCCGGCCCGCCGCGGCCTGGACAGGCGCGTTGGCCTTCATCTGGCTCAATGGCGTGCTCCTGCGCACGCTGCATCATTGGGCGCATATCCCCTATCGCACGGAGGCGATGATGCGCTCGATGCTCGTGCAGGCGTCGCTCTCGATCTTCTGGTCGGCGTTGGCGCTCGCGCTGATGCTCTACGCCGTGCGCAAGGCGCGGCGCGGGGTGTGGATCACCGGAGCAGCGCTGATGGCCGTGGTGGTCGTGAAGCTCTTCGTCGTCGAGCTCTCGCACGCCGGCGCCGTCGAGCGGATCGTCTCCTTCATCGTGGTGGGGCTGCTCATGCTCGCCATCGGGTACGTGGCGCCCGTGCCGCCGCGCGACGGGCAGGCGCGATCGTGAGGCTCGCCGCCGTGAACGAGCGCCAAGAAAAACGGCGCCCGTACGGGCGCCGTGTGACGGCATGCAACTGCGGGATCAATAGACCCGGCAGCGCGAGAAGTCGAGGTCGCCTTGATACTCGCCCGGGCGCACGCGCTCGAAGTGGCCCGCGTGCGGGTTCCAGCACTCCTGGCGGCGGTAGGTGCGGTCGCCGTAGTAGTAGGAATCGCGGTCCGCATAGTAGCGGTTGTCCGGATAGTAGGCGTAGCCCTCGCCCTTCATGCGGCAGCGGGAGAAATCGAGGTCGGGCTGGTAGTCGCCGGGCCGCACGCCCTCGAAGTGCCCGGCATGCGGGTTCCAGCACTCCTGGTTCTCGCTGAGGACCGTCGCCGGCGGATAGCTTCGATACACGTAATGGTCCGCGTTCGCCGTGGCGGCTGCGCCGAACAGGATCGCGCCCGCCGCGATAGCCAATGTCTTCATGGTCATCCTCCAGAGGGACTAGTCGTGGGATTCAATCGATATCTTTGGGACACGGCGGCGCGCACCGCCGTTCGGCGGCCGCCATAGGCCCCAAGATGCAGGAGGACGCGGGCGGGGCGGGGGCCGCCGCAGCTACGCTCGGAATGGACCCGATCCGGCGCCTAGGAAAATTCCGGTCCACCCGGCACTTTGATTCAAATCAAGCGTGGGGTACCCTGCCCCCGGAAACTGGGTTACAACACACGGCAGCGCCAGCGCCGCCGTACTTCAGATCCGGAGGAATACCGAATGCAGCAGGCCGCAGCCGCCATCCCGCAGTACCTGAACGACACTTATTGGTGGGCCTACGTCCACCCGAACGCCGTCAAGTTCTTCGAGCGGCAGTGGCTGGTCAACCTGATCCTGTGGGGCAACTTCGCGAAGCTTCGCGATGCCGCGTTGGATGCGTTGGGGGACGCGTTGCCGGGACGCACGCTGCAGGTGGCGTGCGTCTACGGCGACTTCACGCCCAAGGTCGCCGAGCGCGCCGCGGGCCACGGCATCATCGACGTGGTCGATGTCGTCCCCGCGCAGCTCGCCAACCTGCAGCGCAAGCTCACGCCCTCGACGCCGGTCACGCTGCTGCTGCGCGACGCGTCGGACCTGGGCTTCGCCAGCGCCACGTACGACCGCGTGATCCTGTTCTTCCTGCTGCACGAGATGCCCGAGGACGTGCGCCGCAGGACGCTCGCCGAGGCCGTGCGCGTGCTCAAGCCCGGCGGGCAGCTCGTGATCGTCGACTACCACCAGCCGAGGAAGTGGCATCCGCTGCGCCCCGTGATGAAGTGGATCCTGAAGAACTTCGAGCCCTTCGCCATGGACCTGTGGAGGCACGAGGTCGCCGATTTCCTGCCGCCGATGCCGGCGGGCGCCATCCGCAAGGAGAACTTCTTCGGCGGCCTTTACCAGAAGCTCGTCATCACCAAGCCGCAACTCACGGTCGTTTGAGCCGCGTCACCCCCCGCCCGCGGGCGGGGGTGTATCAATCGGTCATGGACGTCGATCAGCGGGACATGCGGCCATGACCACCCCCCGGCGGTCTACAATGGGCACCCCTTCGAGGAGACCCAACCGCCATCCCATGAAGATCCTGCTTGCCGCAGACGGCTCCGACTACACGCGCAAGGCCGCTCGACAGCTCGCGAAGTACACGAAGTTCCTCGCCGAGAACCCCGAGATCCACCTGCTGCACGTGCATGCGCCGCTGCCCTATCCGCGCGCCGCGATGATCGTCGGCAAGGAGGCGGTCCAGAAGTACCAGCAGGACGAGAGCCAGAAGGCGCTCGCCGTGGCCGAGAAGGAGCTGAAGAAGGCCGGCATCGCCTACATCGCGCACTGGATGGCGGGCGACGTGGCCGAAGCGATCGGCGAATACGTGAAGCGCCACGACATCGACATGATCGTCATGGGGTCCCACGGCCACACCGGCCTCAAGAACCTGGTGATGGGCTCGGCGACCGCGAAAGTGCTCGCCACCGTGAAGGTGCCGGTGCTGGTCGTCCGCTGACGCGCGACTGATAAAGCGGAAAACGGAGTGAAGCGGAGTACGAACGAAGTAAACGGAGATTCTTGAACGGTTCCGTGCCGCGATGGATGACAGGGCACGAAAACGACCAAACGCCTCCGTTCAACTCCGTTTGTCCTCCGGTTGACTCCGTTTTCCGCTGTAATTCTTCAGCGAAGCGTCAGAGGCCGAGCAGCGCCACGGCGGCGGTGATGGTGCCCGCGAGCGCGACGCCGTAGCAGGCGAGCCACGTGAACGCGTTCAGGTGGATGCCGAGGTCGTGGAGCGTGTGGTAGATGCGGTGCGCCGCATGCCACAGGAACAGCGTGATGACCGCGAAGATGAACAGGCCGCCGAGCGGATTGCGCGCGAAGGCGGCGAGGTTCTCGTAGCTCATCGCGCGGCCGAGGCCCATGAGGTTCAGGGGCCCGGCGATGCCCGTGATCAGCACGAGCGCCGCGCCGATCAGCGCGGACAGGAAACCGCCGGCGCCGAAGAGCATCCAGAAGGGAGGCTGGTTGGAGGGTTTGAGCTGCGTATTCATCGCGCGAGGATCCTCACGATCACGAGCACCGCGACGGAGGCCAGCGCTGCGGCGCCGAGCCCCAGGTTCGTCAGCGTGGCCCTGGAAAGGCGCTTGCCGCCCACGACGACCGGCGGCATGGTCTTCGGCATGATGTCGAAGAAGCTGTACGTGTGATAGGCGAACACCAGGAACAGCACCACGTGCAGCGCGATGGACCAGCCGCTCTTCATGCCGTCGAGCCACGCGTCGAAGGCCGCCGGGCCCTGCGACAGCCGGATCAGGCCCGCGAGCAGCACCAGGGCGTACGCGGCGACGAAGAACGCGGTGACCTCACGCGCCATGTAGCGGATGAAGAACGGGTTGCGCCGCCACCATCCTTCCATCGGACGCACAAACGGTCGACGTGCAGCCATGTCAGCGCCTCCCTCCGGGAATCATGCGGGCGAACCAGCCGAGCGCGCTCGCCGTCTTGTTCTGGTTCACGGCGTTCGCGGGATCGACGAGCTTCGGGCACACCTCCGAGCAGTAGCCCACGGCGGTGCAGTTCCACACGCCCTCGGTCGAGTGCAGGAGCTCCATGCGCTCGTCCTTCGCGCCGTCGCGCGAGTCCGCGTTGTAGCGGTGCAGCAGCGCGGTGAGGCCGGGCCCGAGGAACTTGGGCTCGAGGCCGTATTGCGGGCACGCCGCATAGCACAGCATGCAGTTGATGCAATGGCTGAACTGCTCGTACTGCTCGAGTTGCCGGGGCGTCTGCAGGTATTCGCCCGCGGAGAGGGGCTTCTCCTCCTTCGGGTCGATCCACGGCTTGATTCGCGGCAGCTTGTCGATGAAGTCGCTCGCGTCCACGACGAGGTCGCGCTCGATCGGGAAGTGCGACAGCGCCTCGACGCGCAGCGGCCCGGGATAGTAGTCGCGCAGGAACGTGCGGCACCCCAGGCTCGGCACGCCGTTGATCATCACGCCGCAGCTGCCGCAGATGGCCATGCGGCACGACCAGCGGAACGTGAGCGAGCCGTCGAAGTTGTCCTTGATGTATTGCAGGCCCTGGAGCACGGACATGTCTTCCGTGAAGGGCACGTCGAAACGCTCGACGTACGGCGCCTGCGCCTCGTCGGGCTGGTAGCGCAGCACCTCGATGGCGATGGTGCGTGTCTCAGGCAACGCGGACACCTGGCTTCTCCTTTTGCTGTTGCTGTTCCTTCTCCGCGCGCTCGGCCGCCTCGCCCGCGGCGCCGTAGGCGCGCGTGCCGGGCTTCGACTTCGTGATCACCACGTCGCTGAACGAGATCGCGGGCGCGCCGTTCGCATCCATGGTGGCGAGCGTGTGCTTGAGGAACTGCCTGTCGTTGCGCTCCGTGCAGCCTTCGTCGAGGCGCTGGTGCGAGCCGCGCGACTCGCGGCGGTTGTATGCCGAGTGCACCATGGCCTGCGCGACATCGAGCTGGAAGGCGAGCTCGAGCGAGCCCAGCCATTCCGTGTTCCAGCCTTCGGCGGTGTCCTGCAGCTTCACGTGCTTCACGCGCTCCTTGAGCTCGGCGATCTCGCGCACCGTCTGCGCCATCTCGGCCTCGGTGCGGTAGATGCCGCAGCCGCGCTCCATGCTCTTCGCCATCGCGTCGCGAAGCTGCGCGAGCCGCTCGGTGCCGTCGGTGCGCCGCAGCGCCGCCGTGGCCTTCTCGCGCGCATCCTGGGCCTGCCAGCGAAGCGCGACGCCGTTGCCGAGCTCCGTGCCCTTCGCGAACGCGGCGGCCGATTCGCCGGCCACCTTGCCGAACACGAGCAGCTCGGAGAGCGAGTTGGACCCGAGCCGGTTCGCGCCGTGGATGCCGCTGCTCGCGCACTCGCCCGCCGCGAAGAGGCCGGGCAGCGGCGTGGCCGCGAGCACGTTGGTCGGGATGCCGCCCATCGTGTAGTGGACCGCCGGGCGCACCGGGATGGGGCTGTCGGCCGGGTCGATGCCCTGGAATTCCTGGGCGAGCTCGCAGATCTGCGGCAGCCGCTCGCGCAATTTCGCCTTGCCGAGGTGGCGCAGGTCGAGGTGCATGTAGGTGCCGTGCGGCCCTTCGAGCACGCGGCCCTTGCGCTCCTCGTGCCAGAAGGCCTGGGAGAGGCGGTCGCGCGGGCCGAGCTCCATCGCCTTCTTGCGCGGCCACGGGTCGGCCGGGCCGAGCCCGTAGTCCTGCAGGAAGCGGTAGCCGTCCTTGTTCGTGAGGATGCCGCCTTCTCCGCGGCACGCCTCGGTGAAGAGCAGTCCCGTGCCCGGCATGCACGTCGGGTGGTACTGCATGAATTCCATGTCGCGCAGCGGCACGGCGTGCCGGTACGCGAGTGCCATGCCGTCGCCGGTCACGATGCCGCCATTGGTGTTCTGGCGGAACACGCGACCGGCGCCTCCCGTGGCAAGGATCACGGCGCGCGCCTGGATCAGGCGAAACTCGCCGGTGGCGATCTCGACCGCGAGCACGCCCTGCGCGCGCCCGCCTTCCACCAGCAGCTCGCAGCAGAAATGCTCGTCGAAGCGGCGGATGCTCGGGTACTTGTGCGAGGTCTGGAAGAGCGTGTGCAGCATGTGGAAGCCGGTCATGTCCGCGGCGAACCACGTGCGCTCGATCTTCATGCCGCCGAAGGCGCGCACGTTCGCGTGCCCGTCCTCCTTGCGGCTCCAGGGGCAGCCCCAATGCTCCATCTGGATCATCTCTTCGGTGCAGTGCGCGACGAAGTACTCGACCGCGTCCTGGTCGCAGAGCCAGTCGCCGCCGTGCACCGTGTCGTTGAAGTGATGCTCCAGGCTGTCGTCCTCGCGCACCACCGCGGCCGCCCCGCCTTCGGCGGCCACCGTGTGGCTGCGCATCGGATATACCTTCGAAATCAGCCCGATGGTGAGCGAGGGATCCTTCTCGGCAACCGCGATCGCGGCACGCAAACCCGCGCCGCCGCCCCCGACCACGACGACGTCGCACTGAAATACCGGCATTGAGCTCAAGGGCGTTCCCCCTTTTCCCGAACCATCCATGACTCTACTCTGGGACCTTTGGCGCCCGCGGCTTTGATGGGGGTCAAAGCGCGCGGGACGGATGTCCTAGGTGAACGACACTGGTCAAGGAAACCGCGCGCCGCCTGCGACATGGAGCGCCTGCGCGCGGGAAGCGCCGCGAAAAAAACCCGCGCGAGCGCGGGCACAGGAGACGCAGACGATTCTTCTTGGTATCCGGTGGAACGTGCAGACTTTGCCTGCGGTTTTCCCGCGATCTTCTGATGTGCGTCAAGCGGCCGACGAACTTCGCGGAACTCCGCCGGGCGCCTGGCTGTTCATCCTGCCGAAAAAAAACGGCCGGCTGGGCCGGCCGTTTTCCCGCAGCGCGGTAACGGTTACTTCGTCTTGAGCACCTGCTCGACCGCCTTGCGTACCTCCTCCTCCGTGGCATTCACCTTGGGGTGCCCCTTGGCACCGGAAACCTTTGCGACCAGCTGGTCTTCCTTGCCCTGGTTCTTGGCGGCGACGTCCTTGAAGGCGGGGCCCACTTTCTTCTTCTCGAAGTCGTGGCAGCCCAGGCAGCCCTTCGCCTTGAGCAGGTCGGCACCGGATTGCGCGGCCGCACCGGTGGCCACGACGAGGCTGCCCGCGGCGAGGGCGATGGCAGCGGCTTTGAACAGGTGTTTCATGGGGTCTCCTTTGTGGGGTTACTGCCTTGTTAACGTTTGGTCCAGAAACGCGACGACACAATCCGCGCATCGCCGTGCGCCGTCAAGACCATGGCTTGCTGCGGATCAAAAGAACGGCCCGCGCGAGCGGGCCGTGGTTCTGCCTGGCGGTGCTCTCACCGGAACCGGTACGTGTACGTGAGGGCCACGAAGGTCACGTTCTGGTTCGGGCGCAGGTTGACGGTGGTGTTGTCGGAGAAGGCGAACGCCACGCCATTGGCGCCCCACGTCCACTCGTCGAGCTTCGTGCGGTCGTGCACCACTTCCAGCCTCACGTCGGC
Organism: Usitatibacter sp.; assembly: GCA_035719385.1. GTDB lineage: Bacteria > Pseudomonadota > Gammaproteobacteria > Burkholderiales > Usitatibacteraceae > Usitatibacter. The sequence continues at coordinate 32,752 of DASTGG010000034.1, read as the reverse complement.
GTTCTTCTGCAGCGCGTAAGCGCCATAGACCTTGAAGCGGGTGTCGCGGAACACGACATCCGGCAACCCGCCCGATTGCGCGAGGAACGCCACGTTCGAGGCGCTCGCCTGGGCGTCCAGCGTCTGGTCGTACACGTTGCGATCGCGGATGTACAGCAGGTCCGCGCCGAGGCTGATGCGCGGCGACACGATGCCCTTCACGCCGATGCCGGCCGTGGTGTTCTTGTCGCGCAGGTCGGCGATGTAGCCGGTGGAGTGCGCCACGCGAAGCGTCTGCTCGCCGTACGACAGGTAGCCGCTCACGCGCCACGCGTCGTTCAACGCATACGACGCGTCCACGCTGTAGAGCTTCACGTCGCTGTTGCGCAGGCCCTTCTCGGTCGGGTTGTCGTCGTACTTGTCCTTGCCGTAGTCCACCGCGAATTGCACCGACACCCTGTCGGCCGGCGACCAGTCGACCAGCGCGCGCACCTTGTCCCGATCGCGGTTCTCCAGCATGTAGGGGAAGATCCCCGTGCGGCTGAAGATGCACGCGTTGGGCACTCCGGCCACGGTGGCCGAGGTGCAGTCCGGATCCGAGGGCAGGACGCCCGGCGGATTGCCGAGGGGCTTGAGCCAGCTCGAGCCGTCGCGCTGGGTGTGCACGTAGCTCAGGAAGCCGTTGAGGCTGTCGGACATGCTCTTGCGCAGCTCGACGCGATAGCCGCGGTCGTACACCTTGCGGCGCAGCGCCGTGAGGCCCGCCACCTCGTCCGTCTGCACGAAGTCGCCGCGGTCGATGGACTCGTAGTCGAGCCCGGCCGTCACGCGCCAGTTGGCCGGCAGCGTGTAGCTCGCCTCGAGCTTGCCGTTCACCTTGGTGTTCGAGATATGGCCGTTGGTGAACGTGTTCGTGCCCTCGATGTTGTAGAGCTCGATCGGCGTCTTGTCGTCCCTGTCCTCGTACTTCACGTTCGCCAGCACCTGCAGCTTCGGCAGCGGGCGCGCGCTCACGCCCGCCTGCGCGAGCGTGGTATCGAGCCGGCCGTCGAGGTTGCTGCGGCCGCCGGGCGCGCCCGACAGGCCCACCGAGCCCCAATCCTCGTGCTGCGTGGCGTGCGTGTACGCGTACTTGAACGTCGCGATCGTGGTGGGCGTGATGCGGTAGTTGCCCGCGAGCGAGAACTGGTTCGCCTGGTTGTCGGGCGGCAAGGACATCGGCAGCTGCAGGATGTTGCGCAGCCCCGTCATGAGCGCCACCCCGCCGCCCGTTCCCATGGGATTGCCGAGCGGGTTGTTGAGGTTGCCGTTGATCGTCGGCACCAGCGAGCCGTTGTCGTTCTTGTAGAACGAGCCGTAGTAGCCGGCGGTGAGCGCGAAACGATCGGTGTTGTAGTTGAGCTTGGCTTCCCACTGCTGCGTGGTCGAGTTGACCGGCTCGGGCAGGAAGAGGATGGCCCATTGGTTGGCACCGGTGGCGAGCGCCGTGCAGACGGGTGTGGGCGCCGCGCCGGACGGGCAGTTGAAGCCGCGCCCGAAGATGCGCGCGCCGTCCTTGTCCTCGTTCTGGAACGAGAGCTCGAAGAGCAGGTTCGGCGTGATCCACTTCTCGCCGCCCAGGCCCAGGCGCTTCCTCTCGAGCTTCAGGTCGAGGTCGTTGCCCGTGCCGATGGCGCCGAGGCGCGAGACGATGGGCGTCGTCGTTCCGGCGCCATCGAGGCTCGTGTTCACGGTGCGCGGCTCGCGCCGCACGTTCTCCCAGTATTCGCCGTAGATCTTCCAGTTGCCCTGCGGCCCGAAGAGGCCCCGCAGCTCGCGGCTTTCCAGCCCGAGGTTGCGGCCCTCGACCACGGTCCACGTGCCCGTCGCCTCGTCGCGCTTCACGTAGCCGAAGTCGAGGAGGAGGTAGGCGTCGTCCTTGCGCAGGCCGTTGTACTGGCCGAAGAGCGAGCGGTCCTTGCTGTCGCCGCTCAGGCCCGCCGCGCCGACGCTCACGAAGCTCTGCGGCTGCGTGAGGTCGCGCACGGCGGCGTCGTCCGCGTAGGCGGCGCCGAACGCTGCGGCCATCGCGAGGGCCATCGCGGTCCGCGCGCACCGATGTTGCTGTTTGGTTTTCATGATGTATGGTCTCCAGCGCTCAACGGAGGAAGAACTGCGGAGTGGGATTCGTGGCGCTCGGGTTGTTGCTCCCGTGCACCTGCGTATGGCAGCTCACGCAGCCCCTCGCCATGAAGTAGTTGATGCCGGACTTGCCGCTGCTGGTCGGCGTCTGCAGCGTCGCGCCGCCGATGTTGCGGTCCTGGCCCTGCCCCGCGATCTGCGCGACCTGCGCGCCGTGCGGCGTGTGGCACTGGTGGCAGAGGAACGGCGGGCGCGCCTTGAGCATGCTTTCGGCGGTCGTGCCGTGCGGGTTGTGGCAGTTGGTGCAGTCCTCGCTCACGGGCTCGTGGTTGTGCACGAACGGGCCGCGCTTCTCCATGTGGCACGTGTAGCAGGTCTCGTTGACCGAATCGCGCTTCATGTTCTTCGGTCCCGCGGAGCCGTGCGGATTGTGGCAATCCGAGCACGACATCTTCCCTTCGGGGATCGGGTGGTGCGACGGCTTGTTGACCTCGGTGCGCTGCTGCTTGTGGCAGGCGAAGCAGACCTCGGCCTGCAGGCGCTTGTCCTGCACCGCGTCCGTCGGCGCATGCACCACGTGGCAGTTGGTGCACGTGACGTCCACCGCGCTGTGGCGGCTGGTCGCCCAATGGTTGCGCTTGCCGCCGTTATGGCAATTGAGGCACGCCTGCGAGGCCGCCTCGGCGCTCACGGCGCCGGCGCCCTTGAACAGCACGTCGGGCCTGACCTTGTTCGGGTCCGCCATGTGCCTGTCGCTGGCACCGTGGCAGCTGGTGCACCCGGGCGTGCGCGCGTCGGCCTTGGTGCCGTGGCGGCGCTGCCCGATGGTGAGCGTCTTCGCGCTCGCATTCTCGTCGTGGCAGCGGGTGCACTTCGCGTCGCCCCGCACGGCGAGATCCTGGCCCTCGGCGGCGTATGCCGCCGGGATGCCGCACAAAATAAAAAGCCCTGCGGAGGCCGCGAGGGCCCGCAGGGCAAGCTTGAGGTACATCACTATTCTTCTCCCCCGGCGACAACTGCCGCCGCTGTTAGGTACCGCGTGCGCTGGCGCGTGTGGCTACTTCGCCGCGAGCACCTGGTCCACCGCGGCCTTGATGTCGGCCTCGCTGGCGTTGACCTTCGGGTGGCCCTTCGCGTCCTTGATCTTCGCGACGAGCTGGTCGGCCTTGCCCTGGTTCTTGGCCGCGACTTCCTTGAACGCCGGGCCGGCCTTCTTCTTCTCCATGTCGTGGCAGCCGAGGCAGCCCTTCGCCTTCAGCACATCGGCTTGCTGGGCGACGGCGCCGGTCACGGCGAACATGCCGCACGCGGCGACGGCCACGGCGGCGATTCTGCAAACAACTCTCATTGCGATCTCCCTCTTGGGTTACAGGACTTGGATACGGCACGCCCCACAATGCGCGAAAAAAAGAGGCCGGGGTTGGCCGGCCTCAAATCTTCAACGCGGAGTCCTTCTCAGTGGAAGCGGTAGGTCACCATCACGTAGAGGATGTTCGCCTTGTATTGCGGGAAGGCGTACGCGCCGGTGAGGTAGCTGCGCTGGTTCGGCGTGCCGCCCGCGACGACGTTGGCGTAGTTGTCCCACGCGCTGTCCTTGAACTCGTACTTCTCGTACGCATACCCGCCCGTGAGGTCGATCGCGGGCGTCGCCTTGTACACGCCCTTCAGGCTGAACGTGTGGATCTTCACGTCGTCCACGTTCGGGATGTTGACCAGCGGCGTGAGTCCCGTGAGGCCGGGGAAGCTGAAGTCCACGCTGCCCTCGGTCTTCTGGTACGTGTAGGCCGCATTGAGCTTGATGCGCGGCCCCACCATCCAGTCGCCCGCGATGCCGGCGGCGTAGTTGCGCTCCTTCACCTTGCCGTCCCAGTTGAACGAGAACGAGCTCTGCGTGCCGCCGATCGGGTCGAAGCAGTTCGGCGCCGCCGCGGTGCACGTGCCGCCGTTGATCGTGCGGTGCGTGGAGTCGTAACGGATGTACTCGGCGTCGGCGAAGGCATTGATCCGCCAGGCCTGCACGTCGCCGTACGCGGCGCTCACGTAGATCTCCTGCCGGTCGTCCTTGGTGCGGCCGAGGACCGTGTCCTTGTACTTGTTGTGCTTGAAGTACGCCTCCGCGCCCAGGTCGAGCAACGGCATGACGCTCGCGTCGACCGCGATCTTCAGCAGGTCCTGGTCCACGTTCGAGGCGTCGAAGCGGCGCACGAACCGGTTGATGAATTCCGGATCGTTCGCGTTGTCGCCCGCGTCGCCCTCGAGGAAGTGCGACCGGCGCTGCAGCCGCTGGTAGCGCACGCGGATGGCAGCGGTTTCCCACGCGTCCGTGCGCAGCTCCAGGTAGCCCTTCTTGTCCTTCGTGTTGTCGAAGTCGACGCGGTTGCGGTCGAGGTCCACGTAGTCGAACCCCGCGATCGCCTTCGTGTGGCCGGCGAAGCGATACCAGAGCTCGGCGCCCCAGTTCTTCTTCGTGTAGTCGAACCGGTCCGGCTCGCAGATGGTGCCGCTGCCGGCGCCGCAGCTGTCGTTCGGCTGCCCCGTGAAGACCACCTCGCTCGACTTGTTCTCCTTCCTGTAATAGTTGTAGTAGAACTTCGTGTCGATCACGCGCGTGGGCCGCGAGGTGAGCGCGAGCGACCCGGTCGTCCAGACGTTCTCGCCGGAGAAGTTCGTGACGTTGGCCGGCGTCGGCAGGATGGTCGAGGTGTTGCCCGTGTTGAACACGCCGGCGAGCAGCGGGACGTCGTCGGTGAGCTTGGTGTGCGTGAAGCGGCCCGCCAGCTGCGAATCCCACGGCAGGCGCTTGAACAGGCCGTTGAGGCTCCACTTCGTCTGGTCGCTGCTCGGCGAGTACGTCGAGGTATCCACGCCGCCGCCGAAGTACGGGTTGGTCCAGGTGACCGTCTCGTTCTGGTTGGTGAACTTGCTCTTCGACACGTTGAGCGCGAAGTGCATGTCCCGCGACGAGTAGCCTGCCTCGCCCGCCACGACGCGCGTCACGTAGTCGATCGGGATCGGCAGCTCCTGGAAGCCGTTGCCGGGGCTCGTGCCGTTCGCGGCGCCCTGGATGCGCACGCCCTCACGCTTCTGCTCGGTCGCCTCGACGCTCACGTAGAACGGTGAGCTCGCCGGCCGCACGTCGGCCGATGCGCCGAGGTGGCGGCGGTCGATGCCGAGGTTGAACGGGTTCCACGTGCCCACGTTCGTGTTGAACGTGCCGTTGGCGCCGGTACCCGTGACGGGCGCCCGCAACGCGTTCGTGCCCACGCCGCTGTAAGGCGTGATGAGGTTGAAGCCCTCGTTGTGGATGATGTCGTTCAGGTACAGGCGCCCGCGGAACAGGCCGTAATAGCCGCCGCGGATGTCCATGTACTGGTCACGCCGGCCGATGTTCTCGCCGAAGATGTCCAGCCATTGGCGCGCGCCGCGGATCTCCACGTTCACGTCGGCGATGCCGCCGTCCTTGAGGTCGCGGTATTCCTGGAACTTGGCCTCGTCCTTCGTGGCGCTCGTGTCGGAGCTGATGCCGCCCACGGAGACGGAGCCGTTCACGGTGACGGCTTCCTGGGCCATCGCCGTTGCCGCGAACAGGCTCGCGACGGCCACTGCAAGTGTTTTTGCTTTCATGGTTCGTCTCCCTTATCGCAGGAACCGCTGGCCCTTGGAGGCCGGGGCGTTGGTGCCGTGGATCTGCTGGTGGCAGTTCACGCAGCCCCGCGCGAGGAAGCGGGTGTTGCCGAGGCCGGGCGGGAAGCCCTGGTTGCCGCCGTAGGCGGTGCCGGGGTGACGCGACCAGTCGTGGCAGTCCTGGCAGAGATTGGGGATCTTCTCGTTCAGCAGGCGCTTGTGGATCGAGCCGTGCGAGTTGTGGCAGGTGAGGCAGTTCTCCTCGACCGGCGGGTGCTCGTACATCCACGGGCCGCGCTTGTCGGCGTGGCAGGTGTAGCACAGGTCGTTCACCGACTCGTTCTTCACCATCGCGTGGCTCAACGCGCCGTGCGGATTGTGGCAGTCGGAGCAGTTGAGCTTGCCCTCGATGATCGGGTGGTGCGAGGGCTTGCCGATCTGGGCGCGGACCTGCTTGTGGCACGTCGTGCAGATCTCGAACTCGAGCTGCCGCGTGGTCGTGCGCATCGGGGTGGGCACCGGGTCGCCCTTCCTCAGCTGCGCGTACACCTTCTGGTCCGTCACCGGGTGGATGGTGTGGCAGTTGTTGCAGGACACCTCGTTCTTGCGGTGGCGTCCGGAATCCCAGAACGCGAGGTGCTTGTCGCCGCCGTGGCACGTGAGGCAGATGCCCGAGCGCTCGTCGGCGGAGAGCGACTTGCTCGCCGGGTTGCGGATGCCGCCCACGCCCTTGCCGCCGCCGGCCTTGACGTGCTCGGTGCCGTCACCGTGGCAAGCGGCGCATTCGCCGTTGGCGGCGGGCGAATGCGGGTTGGCCTTGGCGCCGTGCTTGGTCGCCTGGAAGGCGGTCACGTAGCTCTCGTGACAGCCCTTGCACTCCTCGGCGCCCGGAGGCGCCGCCGCGGCGTCGACGGACCAGAAAAGGCCCGCGACGAGCGCGCTCATGCCGAGCAGCGCGTGGATGCCGCCCAGAATCCGGATCTTCATTTGTTGCCCCCTTGTTGTGAGAAGGATTGCCGCTATTTCGTGGCGAGCATCGAGTCGTAGATCGACTTCAGCTCATCCTCGGAAGCGTTGACCTTGGGATGCCCCTTCGCATCCTTGAGCTTCGGGATCACCTCGGAGGCCGGCTTGTTCTTCGCGGCGATGTCCTTGATGGACGGCCCGGCCTTCTTCTTCTCGACGTCGTGGCAGTTGAGGCAGCCCTTCGACTTGGCGAGGTCGGTGCTCTGCGCGAAAGCGGGCGCCGCGGCGAGGAACGCGGAGCAAGCGGCGAGGGCGACTGCGGCGGTGCTGGTCTTCATGTGGTGGATCTCCTTTTCTTTCTATTGGGCGAACTTCAGCTTCAGCGAACCGGTGTGGAAGGCGTGGCGGACCTGCGCGTTGTCGAACGCCGCCAATCCGAATTCATAGGTGTCCTTGAGGTCGGCGAACTGGACGTCGTACTTGCTGCCGGTGGCGAGCTTGCGCGACATCACCATGGTCCACTGCCCCTTGTTCCAGCCGATGTGGGCCGGGATCTCGCCGCGGTCGCCGGTGAACGGCGCGACCACGATCGAGGCCACTTCGTCGCCGGGCCTGAACTTGCTGTCGTCGAACGCGACCTTGTCCTCGTCCCTGAGGTAGTACGTCGTGCCCTTCACGCCGGCGCCCTTGCCGCCGCTGGCGACCTTCACCGCGCCGCGCTCCCTGGCCGGCAGCCCGCTCTTGTGCATGAACTCGGGCTTGCCGTCCTTCAGCTTGATGTCGGCGTAGCCGCCGGCAGTCTTCGGATCGCTCTTGCGCCCGGCCTCCGGCGCCTTCTCCTTGTCGAAGCGCGTGTGGTCGACGTACTGGTCGTCGACCTGCCCGATGTATCCGGTGCGGATCGTCTTCAGGTGCCAGATGTCGCCGAGCTCGCCTTCGCTCTGCAGGTACTTGTTGCCGAAGGGCTTGCCCGCCTCGCCGGCGTGGCAGGCCACCATGCAGCCCTGCTCGCCGAAGCCCTTGATGCTGTGGTTGATGTTCCAGATCAGCGCGACCTTGTCCTCGTAGAACTTGTTGTTGTCGCCGCCCTTGTCATCGGGATCGGCGAGCTTCTTCCAGGTGCCGTCGGGCTGCTTCACGTACGGCGAGCGGCGCACCGACTCCGTGGGATCCGCGTATTGCACCAGCAGGTAGAGCGTGTCGGCCGTGTAGACGGCCTTCAGCTTCGCCGTCGTGGCGCCATCCTTGAAGTTCGCGCCGCCGGAAAGCGACACGCTGAGCGGCCTGGCCTTCGCCCACGCCGGGTCGCTGGCGCCGGACGCAAGCCTGGGTGCATTCGTCACCTTCACGGCCGTCAACGTGTCCGCGGCGAACGCGGTCGTGCCGAGCGCGAAAGTGGCGAGCGCCGCGAAGACGAGGGGGGTTCTCTTCAGCATGCGGATCTCCATGGGGCAACATGCCCATTTGGATGCAGGCTAGTCGTGGGGCTTTTCCCCCCCTTGACCGCCATCAAACGGGAGACCGGCGTTTCAATGACAGTGGAGGCATGAAGGCGACATTCGACAACAACTGTGAGCAATGTCATGGCTGCCGCGGCGCATGCGGCTCGCCCCCTCCCGTAGCGCTGGCGACCGCGCACGGGTCCACGAACGGGCACGCGTGGCTCGACCGGTTCTTCCTGCATCCGCGCTGGGGACTCGTGGGCAGCCTCCTCGTTTTCGCCGCCGTGCTCTTCCTCGTCTTCGAGGTGAGCGCATGGCTCGATGCGATGACGACTGCGCGCCTTGCCGAAGCGGCATCCGCATGGCACCCGACCAGCACGACGGGTGTCGTCGCGCGTGGCGTGGTCGACGGGCTGATCGGCCTCGTCGGCATCGTGGTGCCGTACATGGTGCCTTTGATGTTGTTGTTGGTTGCTCTCGAGCAGGCTGGGATTATGCAACGCATCGCGCTCGTGATCGATAGGGTCTTTCATCGGATCGGGCTGCACGGTCGCGTCGCGGTGGTATTTCTTACCGGGCTGGGCTGCAACGTTCCCGCGATCTCCGCGGCGGCTCGCCTGACGAACCGGCGCGAGCGCATGACGGCCTCGCTGCTGATCACGCTGGTGCCGTGCTCGGCGCGCTCGGCGATCATCCTCGCGCTGGCGGGCAAGTATCTCGGTGCGACCGGCGTGTTCGCCATCTTCGCCTCGGCGATGGTGCTGATCGCGGGGCTCGGACGGCTGCTGTCGCATCGCGGGCGCGAGGTCGATCCGTTCCAGGCGCACGGCGTGCCGCCGTACGCGATCCCGCATTGGCGCGCGCTGCTGGCCGAGACGTGGGAGCGCAGCCGCGACGTGCTCACCGTGGTGCTGCCGCTGCTGGTCGTAGGCAGCGTCGTGCTCGCATTGCTCTCGCACTTCGGCGCGGACCGCTTCGTCAATGCCGCGCTAATGCCCGTCACGACGTGGTGGCTCGGGCTGCCCATCGCCCTCGGCGTGCCGCTGCTCTTCGGCGTGCTGCGCAAGGAGCTGTCGCTGCTGATGATCTACCAGGCGCTCGGCACGCTCGACGTCGGGCACCTGCTCGATGCGACGCAGCTCGTGACGCTGCTGCTCTTCCTCACGTTCTACGTGCCGTGCCTGTCGACCTTCGCGATGATGTCGCGCACCCTCGGCACGAAGGGCGCGCTGCAGTCGGTGGCGCTCTCGATCGGGATCGCGCTCGCCGCCAGCGGCGCGGCGCGCGCGATCATGTCGGGCTTCGGCTACTTCGCGGGCTGGCTCGCGTAGTACGACGCGATGCTGTCGATGATGGAGTCGCCGTAGGGCAGGCTCATCTTGTGCATCGTCGTGCTCTCGCGGCGATCGTCGCGATACTCGCGCAGGGCCATGACGAGGTAGTCCTTGTCCTGCCCCTGGATGCGCGGGATCGGCATCGACGGGTTGTCCACGCCCGGGGCGTGGCAGCGGTTGCAGCGCTCGGTGTACTCCTGCACGAGCGTCTGGCCCTTCTCGGGCGCGCGGGACTTCTGCACCGCGTAGAACGCGGCGATGTCGCCGATGTCCTTGTCGCTCAGCCCCTGCACGTAGGTGCGCATGTTCTCGCGCTTGCGCGAGGTGCGGTACGCCTTGATCGACTCGACGAGGTACTGCTCGTCCTGGCCGGCGAGGCTCGGCGTGGCCGAATCGGCGCTCACGCCCTGCATGCCGTGGCAGCCGCCGCAGACGGAAGACAGCGGCTCGCCCGCCTTGGGATCGCCCCTGGCCGTCGTGGTGCGCGTGGCCGGCGCCTGCGAGGCGAAGTACAGCGACACGTTCTCGATGTCGATGCGGCTGATGCCGCGCAGCTTCGCGTGCATCGGCGTGGTCTTGCGCTCGCCGTTGAGGTATTCGTTGATCGCGGCCACGAGGTAGCGCGGCTGCTGTCCCGCGAGGCTCGGGATGCCCGCGGTCGTCGCGTTGCCGTCGTTGCCGTGGCACGAGGAACACTGCCCGGCGACGGCCTTGCCCTGGTCGTAGGGCGAGCTCTGGCTCGCGATGGCGGCCGGCCCGATCGGCGGCAGGCTCGAGTAATACGCGGCGATGTTGCGCGTGTCCGCCTCGTTCAGGTGCGCGGCGATCTGGCGCAGCGCCGCGTGCGTGCGGTTGCCGCTCTTGTATTCGCTGAGCGCCGCGAGCAGGTAGCGCTCGCGCTGCCCGGCGAGGTGCGGAATCGCCGGCGCCACGCCCTTGCCGTCCAGGCCGTGGCAGCTCTTGCAGTCGGTCTCGGCGATCTTGCGGCCCGCTTCCTTGTCTCCCTGGCCCGGCTCGAGCTTCGCCGGCGCCGTGGCGGCCGCGCCCGCCTTGGGCGCGGGCGCCTGCTTGTCCGAGCAGCCGGCGAGCGCCGCGGCGAGCGCCGCGGCGATGAACAGCTTCTTCATGGCATCGCTCCCCTTCGGGCTCATCCGACGTTGCTCGCCATCTCGGGCGAGTGCAGCAGGCGCTCGGCGACGTGCGACGGCGTCTTGCCGACCCACATCTGCCATATCGACACGAACCACATGAACGCGAAGCAGACGCCCGTCACGCCGCCCGCGGCCATCACGACCCACGCGAACGGGTGGTACACCTTCGTCACGTACCAGGACAGCACGTCGATCACCAGCGAGACGAACGGTAGCGCGATCACCGCGCACTTGACCCAGACGGGACGCACGTACGCGTGGCTGAAAATCGTGCCCATCAGGAAGAAGATGAACGTGATGCCGAACAGGTGGATGTGCGAGACGCGCACCAGGGTGAAGACCTCCGTGCCGGTATCCTTCTCGGTCACCTTCTTCACGTTGTCGTAGTTCGTGAGCGCGGGCAGGTGCGGGTTGCTGCCGTCGTGGCAGCCGAGGCAGCGCTTCTCGAGGATCGGCCGCACGTCCTTCTCGAAGGCGGCCTTGTCGGTGCCCTTCTGGACCCAGCCGATGATGTTCGTGAGCTCTTCCTTGGGCAGCATCACCGACATCGAGCCGCGCAGCGCCGACTCGAGCTTGGAGTCCTTGCCCGTGCCGCTGTAGGCGATGACCATGTCCTCGTACGAGAGCGAGTTCGGGTTGCCGTCCTTGCCCGCGTAGGTGTGGAAGAGGTAGATCAGGGCGAAAAGGTAGCCGAGTCCCAGCACGCAGAGCACGGCGGTGTAGAGGAACCGCAGCGACAGCGGCAGCTCCTTGAAATGCAGGTATCGCGGATGCAGTTGAGCTTCGGCCACGTTGTCCCCCTTCCCGGTTATTTCGGCAAGATGACGTACGCGATCGGGCGCGCCGTCTGCCGCGAGTAGTACGCGGCGATTTCCTTCACGTCCGCCTCCGTGAGCTGCGAGGACATGGCGCTCATCGCGCTGCTCTTGCGCTCGCCCTTGCGATAGGCGTTCAGCGCGGCCTCCAGCCAGTCGGCCCGCTGCGCGGCGAGCGCCGGGATCATCGGATCGGTGCTGTTGCCGTTCACGCCGTGGCAGCGATCGCAGCGGTCCACCCACTCGGTGAGCCCCAGCGGCTTGCGCACCGCGAGCTGCTGCGGCGACTGCGCCGCGTAATACGCCGCCAGGTCCTTCATGGTCTTGTCGTCGAGCGCGCCGGCGATGCCCTTCATCGCCTCCTCGGTGCGCGAGCCGTCCTTGTACGCCCTGGTCGCGGCGTGCAGGTATTCCGCGTCCTGGCCGGCGAGGCTCGGCGTCTCGGGGCTCGTGCTGTTGCCGTTGTCGCCGTGGCATCCGGCGCACGACGTGGCCGCCGCCTTGCCCGCGCCCGCGTCGCCCACCTTCGCCGGGTTGGGCGACCTGGCGGGCTTCAGCAGCGCGTAGTAGAGCGCCACGGCGTTGGTGTCGATGTCGGACAGGCCGGCCGCGATCGGCTTCATCAGGTCATTCTTGCGCTGGCCGTTCTTGTACGCGGCCATGGCGGCGCCGAAGTATTTCGGGTCGAGCGCCACGAGGCTGGGCGTGCCCGGCATGCTGCTCACGCCGTTGTCGCCGTGGCAGCCCGAGCATTGCTGCGCCACCGCCTTGCCGACCTGCACCGGGTCGTTGCGCGAGCTGGCGGCGCTGCGCGGCGCGGGCGCGGCCTTCGGCGGATCGAGGCTCGCGAAATACGCGCTCACCTTCATCAGCGCGTCGTCGTCCAGGAACTTCACCGCGCCCGTGACCGGGCTGTGCGCGCGGTCGCCGCGCTTGTAGGCCCTGAGCTGCAGGTGCAGGTACGGCGCCCGCTGGCCGGCCAGGTGCGGCACGCCGGGGGTCGTGCTGATGCCGTTGTCGTTGTGGCAGCGCACGCACTCCTGCGACACGCGCTTGCCCTCGGCGACGTCCTGCGAGTTCGCGTACAGCGAGCGCAGGTTGTCGCCCGGCGCGGTCTTCACCGTCGCCGGCTGCGCGAAGGCCGCGGAGGCCGCGAGCGAGGCCGCCAGAACCGCCGCCGCGCGCGCGCTCACGAGAAGAATCCCACGAACACCAGCGTGAGGAGAGTGAGGCCGAAGGTGATCAGCGTGAAGCCGAGGATCCTCGAGCCGGTCGTCATGGGCTGCGACGGCGCCTCGACGAGATACTTCTTCAGCTCGCCCGTCTCCACGAGCCGCCGGTATTCCACCGCATGCTCGTGCGCGAACTCCTCCACCGGCACGGCGCCCGTGAACATCACGATGTCCAGCGGGAACTTGTCCGGGCGGAAGTGGTTGTTGAAGAAGTGCACCGTGAAGAGGAACACCGCCGCGAGGAACGCCTCCTCGCCGTGCGCGATCATCGCCACGTTGAACACCCAGCCGGGCAGGAACTTCGCGGTCACCGCCGGGAACCACATCATCAGGCCCGACAGGCCGATGATCGTCACGCCCCAGAACGGCGCCCAGTAGTCGAACTTCTCCCAGTACGTCCAGCGGTCGAACACCGGCCTCGGCCCCTTGCCGAAGAACCACCGGAACATCGCGATCGCATCCCACAGGTCCTGCCAGCGCGGGATGAGCGAGTTGGGCCCGAACCATTGGAAAGTCCTCCATTTCTTGCCGACGTGGACCAGCATCCAGACGAGGTGGCCGAGGAACACCGTGGCGAAGATCACCGCGCACACGCGGTGGATGTACGCCGCGCTGCTCGGGCCGCCGAGCAGCTTGGCGACGACCGGCGCCCACGCGCTGTCGGCGTAGAGCGCCGTCATGCCGGTGAGCGTAAGCAACATCAGCGTCGTGGCGAAAGTGAGGTGCGCGAGCCTCCACAGCCAATGGAAGCGGCGATAGTACTTGCCGCGCGCTTCGACCGGCACCGCTTCCTCCGAGACCGCCGTGCGTGACTTGCCTTCGCGGCGCTCCTTGAACTCGCGGAAGAACCACAGCGCCGAGTGCAGCCAGAAGAACGCGAATGTTCCGACGAGCAGCTGGATCATGAACTTCGACGTGACCCACATCGCCGGGTAGTTCTTGAAGTCGTGCGTGTTGCCGTGCGGCTGGAACGAGACGAAGCCGGGCGTCGCGTTCGTGTGGCACTGCTGGCAGGTCTTCAGCCGGTTGTCGGGATGCACCTTCGACTTCGGGTCCTCGACGCGCTGGATCGTGTGGCTGCCGTGGCAGTCGTAGCACTTGGCCGTGTACGCGTAGCCGAGCGCGTGCACCTGGCCGTGGTAGGTCTCGCGGTAGGTCTTGTAGCTTTCCGTGTGGCAGTTGCCGCAGTTCTTCGTGATCGCCACGCGCGTGGAGGCGAGCTGCGGGCTGGCGATGTCGTGCGTGGAGTGGCAGTCGGAGCACACCGCCACCGCCGGGTTGCCCTTCGCGTTCTCCTGGCCGTGCACGGAGGTGCGGTACTGGGTGAGCTCCTCCTTGTGGCAGGTCCCGCAGGTCTCCGGCAGGTGCAGGCGCCAGTCGGCGCGCTCCTCGCTGCCCTGCGGGTAGACATAGTGCGGCTCGTGGCAGTTGTAGCAGGTCGCGTTGGTGCGCGACTGGTCCGCCTTGCTCGGGCGCGCGTGGATCGAGCCCATGTAGTGGTTGATGCGGTCGACCACCCACGCGAGCTTCGCCGCCTCCGCGGTGTTGCCGCTCTTCTGCGTTTCCTTGTAGAGCCGGTCGTGGCACTCGACGCAGCTCACCTTGTGCTGCACGCCGGGCTTGTGCGGGATCTCGGTGATGTCCTTGTGGCACTCGACGCACTGGCGCATGCCGTGCACGCTCTTCTCGAACTTGTCGCCCTTGATGTGCAACGGGCGCGGCTTGCCTTCCGCGTCCGTGGTGGCGAAGTCCTTGTTGCCGTGGCAACCGAGGCAGACCGACTTGTCGAGGCCCGGATCGATCTGCGGCGCGGAGGCCTCGGCCGGCGGGCCGGCCTTGGCGGGCGCCGCGCCCTTGGCGGGTTCGGCGGCGCTGGAGAGGCCTGCGAGCGCGAAGCCGGTTACAAGAAGGGCAACCGCGGCGAGCCGCGGCACTGCGAATTTGTTTTTCATTGCGATGGGGATGGCCCCGGGGTCATCCCTTGTAGTCGAATTTGGTTTGCGTAACCCGGGCCTGGTTGGGACGACGGATGTTGACGGTGATGACGTGCGGCTCCTTGCCGCTCAGGCGGAAGTCGCTGCCATAGCTCACCGCCTTGTCGAGCGTGGTCTTCGCGAGCTTGCGGGTCTCGGTGCCCATCACGGGGTTCGTGACGCTCACCTCGACCTGCGCGTCCTCGATGGCCGCGTGGCTCGTTTCGTCGCGCAGCGTGACGTTCACGTGGTACACGCCCTCCTTCACCGGCTTCACGCCCAGGAAGACCTCCATCCCGTCCACGATCTTCTGGTTCGGGCCGGGCGCGGGCCGCGGCGGGGGCGGCGTGGGCGGCCCCGCGGTATTGAACATGTAGAGCACCGCGGCGCGCAGCTCCGTGTCGGTGAGGTCCGCCATGCCGCCGCGCGCGGGCATCTTGCCGTGCCCGCGGATGGCCGAACGCACCGTGGCATCGAGGCCACTCTTCATGCGCGGGATCCACGCGCTGCGATCGTCGATGCGCGGCGCGCCATGCTGACCGGTGGCGTGGCACTCGGAGCACTTCTGCCTCACGATCTCCTCGCCGGTGCGCTCACGATCCGCTGCCGCGGCGGGCGCGGCCGCCGCCGCCAGCGCGACGGCCAGGATGACGGGTGTTGCGGTTCTCATGGCGATCCCCCTTTCGATTGCTTATTTGAGTGTGGGGGCAGGCATTCTAGCGGCCTTGATGTTTATCAACGCCCGACATAGCTCGCGTACCGGGGGACGTACATGAGCGACCGGATGTACGGCAGCAGGTCGGCGGGCTCGGCGACGGTCGCGATGCCCTGCCGGTAGGCCACGCTGGCGACGGCGGCGGCGAGGCGCGCGGACACGTCGCGGATCGCCGCGAGCGGCGGATAGAGGCTGCCCTGCTGCAGGTCCGCCTCCGTCACGCACGCAGTGAGCGCTTCGGCGGCGGCGAGGAACATCTCGTCGGTCACGCGTTTCGCACCCGAGGCCATGACGCCCAGTCCCACGCCCGGGAAGATGTACGAGTTGTTGCCCTGCCGCGGCACGAACGTGTGCCCTTCGTAGGTCACGGGATCGAACGGGCTTCCGCACGCGAAGAGCGCGCGCCCGCCGGTGTGCTCGTAAGCCTCCCGCGCAGTGCATTCCGACTTCGAGGTGGGGTTGGACAGCGCGAAGACGATGGGGCGCGCGTTGAGCGAGGCCATCTCGCGCAGCACCTCGGGCGTGAACGTTCCTCCCACGGCGGCGAGGCCGATGATGGCGGTGGGGTGCAGCTGGCGGATCGCCTCGAGGAAGCTCTTGCACTCCGCGTGCTCGTGGGCGTAGCGCAGCTTCTGCGGCGCGAGGTCGCCGCGGCTCTTCACGACCAGGCCGCGCGAGTCGAACAGCCAGTTGCGGCGCAACGCCTCGTGCGCCACCTGGCCCTTCGCGACCATCGCCGAGACGAGCAGGTCGGCCACGCCGGTCGCCGCCTCTCCCGCCCCCATGAACAGGAACTTCTCGTTCTGTATCTTGCGCCCCGTGAGCCGCATCGCGGAGGAAATTCCCGCGAGCACGACCGCCGCGGTGCCCTGGATGTCGTCGTTGAAGGTGCAGATCTCGCCGCGGTACTTGTGCAGCACGCGGAAGGCGTTGTGGTTGCCGAAGTCCTCGAACTGCACGAGCACCCCGGGGAACACCTCGTTCGCCGCCTGCACGAACTCGTCCACGAGCTCGTCGTATTCGGGGCCGGTGAGGCGGCGGCGGCGCGTGCCGATGTACAGCGGGTCCTGGATGAGCCGCGTGTTGTTGGTGCCGACGTCGAGCATCACCGGCAGGCAGCGCTCCGGCGGGATGCCGGCGCACGCGGTGTAGAGCGACAGCTTGCCCACCGGAATGCCCATGCCGTTGGCGCCCAGGTCGCCCAGCCCGAGGATGCGCTCGCCGTCGGTCACGACGATGATCGAGACGTCGCGGAACGGCCAGTTGCGCAGGATCTGCGCGACGCGTCCGCGGTCCTTCGCGCTGATGAAGAGCCCGCGCGGCTGGCGGTAGATGTGCCCGTAGTTCTCGCACGCGAGGCCGACCGTCGGCGTGTAGACGATGGGCATCATCTCGTCGGGATAGTCCACGAGCACGCGGAAGAAGAGCGTCTCGTTGCGGTCGTGCAGCGCGGAAAGCAGCACGTACTTCTCGAGCGGGTCCTTCAGGTTGCGCAGGTTCTCGAGGATGCGCGCCACCTGCTCGTCCTGCGAGCTCACGTACGGCGGCAGCAGCCCGCGCAGCCCGAGCGCGTCGCGTTCGTCCTCGCTGAACGCCGTGCCCTTGTTGAGGAGAGGATCGTGGAGCAGCTGGACGCCGTGGGGAACCTTCGCCGTGCGCGGCGGGACCGTGGTGGTGCTCATGGGGCCTCCATCGGATGGGCGGCGCGAGCGGGCCGCGCCGCGGGGCGCTTCAGCAATGCGGCGCAGGGCGGTCGTGGTGCGCGGTCGCGCAGTCCGCCTTCGGTCGCGCATCCGACGCGGTGTCGGCCATCGCGTTCACGAGCAGTACCGATCCGGCGAACAGGATCGCGATCAGAGAGACGACGAGCCTCATGCGGCCTCCCGGGCGGCTATCGCTGACATGACGCGAGTGTGGCCGCGGGGGACCGGCGCAGGCTTGCCCTAGGTCAAAGCGGGTCGGCGGGGCGGTCGTCGTCGGCGACGACGCGCAGCGCCGGGCCGTCGAGGTCGTCGAACTGCCCGCCGTCGACCGCCATCCAGAGCACCGCCCCGATGAGGAACACGAGCACGACGCTCAGCGGAACGAGGAGGTAGAGGATGTCCATCAGCGTTTCAGGCGCAGCGCGTTGGCCACGACCACGAGGGAGCTCGCGGACATGCCAATGCCCGCCACGAGCGGCGTCACCAGGCCGGCGAAGGCGAGCGGCACCGCAACGACATTGTAGGCCAATGCCCAGCCGAGATTCTGCGCGATGACGCGGCGAGCGCGCCGGGCGATCGCCGCCGCCGCGGCCAGGTCGTCCAGCGAATCGGACAACAGCACCGCGTCCGCGCGCACCTGCGCGAGGTCCGCGCCGCCGCCCATCGCGATGGATACGTCGGCCTGTGCGAGCACCGGCGCATCGTTGATGCCGTCGCCGACCATCGCGACGCGCGCGCCGCGCGCTTGCAGCTCGCGCACGTAGGCGCGCTTGTCCTCCGGTGTCGCGCGGGCGCGCACATGCCGGATCGCGAGCTCGTGCGCCACGCGCTCGGCGACCGCCGGCTCGTCGCCGGAGAGCAGGTGCAGGCGCACGCGGCGCGCGCGCAAGGCTGCCAGCGCGGCGGCCGCCTCCGGCCGGATGCGATCGCCGATGCGGAAGGCCGCGATCCATCCCTGCGCATCGCCCAGCCAGACGACGGTGTCCCTTTCGAGCCACGCGACGGGCGCTGCGCGGCCATGCAGCGCCCCCACGAACGCGGCGCTGCCCATCCGCACGCGGCGCCCTTCGACGCGCGCCTCGATCCCCTGGCCGCTCTCGCTGCGGTGCGCGTGCGCCTGCGGCAACACCGCGCCGCCCGCGGCCTGCTCGATCGCGCGATCCAGCGGATGCGACGAGCCGCGCGCGACGGCTGCGGCGATGGCGCGGCAGCGCGCGTCGCCCGAGGAGCCCAGCACGATCGTCTCCAGGACCTGCGGCTGCCCGCAGGTGAGCGTGCCGGTCTTGTCGAACACGAAATCGGTCGCCGTCGCGAGCGCCTCGATCGCGCGGCCGCGCGCGATCACGAGGTTGCGCCGCGCCATGGCGCCGGCCGCGACGGTCATCGCCACCGGCGTGGCGAGCGCGAGCGCGCACGGGCACGTGACGATGAGCACGGAGACCGCGATCCACAGCGCGCGCGCAGGATCGATCGCGAGCCATGCGAGGCCCGCGATGACGGCAGCGGCGAGGATCGCCGCGACGAAGAACGCGCTCGCGCGCTCCGCCGTCGCGACCCAGCGCGGGCGCTCGTTGAGCGCGCGCTCCATCGAGCGGTGGATCGAGGACAAGGCCGTGTCCGCGCCTACGCGCGTCACGCGAAGGACGCAGGCGCTGCCCGCGTTGATGGACCCGCCGATCACGAGGTCGCCGCGCCCCTTGGCCACCGGATGGCTTTCCCCCGTGAGCCACGCTTCCCCGAGCGTGGCCGCCGCGCTTTCGAGCTCGCCATCGGCCGGAACGGATTCGCCCGGCTTCACCAGCACGCGATCGCCGGGGCGCAGCGCCGCCACGGGAACCACCTCGCCTGCGAGCGCATCTTCTCCCGTGAGCCGGTGCGCGCTGCGCGGAACCAGGCGCGCGAGATGCTGCAGCGACTGTCCCGCCTTCATGCGCGCGAGCAGCTCCAGGTAGCGCCCGCCGAGCAGCAGGAAGACGAACATCGTGACCGAATCGAAGTACACCGATCCCGAGCCGCTCGCGGTGCTCCACGCGCTCGCGAGGAACGCGACCGCGAGCCCGAGCGCGATGGGCACGTCCATGCCGAGGCGCCTGAGGCGCAGGTCGCGCCATGCGCCCGAGAAGAACGGTCCCGCGGAATAGCCGACGACCGGCAGCGTGAGGAGAAGCCCCGCCCAACGCATCAGGCTCTCGATGTCCGCGGTGATCTCGCCCGGCGCGGCGATGTAGGCGGGATAGGCATACATCATCACCTGCATCATGCCGAGGCCCGCCACCCAGAGACGGCGCAGCAGGCTGCGGCGCTCGCGCGACTCGACGAGCGCGAGGCGCCCTTCCTCGTACGGCCAGGCGCCATAGCCCACGCGCGCCACCGCCGAGAGGACGTCGCTCGGTTTCGCGAGCGCGGGATCGAAGCGCACGCGCGCGCGGCGCGCCGAGAAATGCACCTCGGCGGAAGTCACGCCGACGCTGCGCGCGAGCGACTGCTCCACGAGCCAGGCGCACGCGGCGCAGCGCAGCCCTTCGAGGAGGATGTCGGCCTCGGCGAGGCCCTCGGGGAGCTCGCGGACGAAGCGCTCGCGGATGGCGGGCTCGTCGAACGCGGTGAGGTCCTCGCGCTCGCGCGGCGTGCCGGGCACCGCGCGCGCCTCGCGCAGGCGGTAATAGTCGTCGAGGCCGAGCCCCGTGATCGATCGCGAGACCGCCTCGCACCCGGCGCAGCAGAACGGGCGCCAGCCGCCATCGGCCTCGAACCCGAACGTCGTGCCCGCCGGGACGGGCAGGCCGCAATGGAAGCAGTCCCGCGAGCGGCCCGCATCAACGGCTGCGCCCGCCCCCGCGCCCCGTTGCCGGGGGGTCGCGCGCACCGTCATTCAGCGGCCGTCGGTGTCGTGCGCGACGATCTCGTGGCGCATCATCTGTTCCATCAGCGCCTGCATCATCTGCATGCGGCATTCGGCGGTGGTGTCGCGGCGGCGCACCTCGCGCATGCCTTCCTGCATGGTCTTGAGGTGCAAATCCATCAGGCGGCGCTGCTCTTCCTTGTCCGTGGCCCACTCGATGCGATCCATCTGGTCGCGCATGCGCTCCAGCCGTTCCGGCAGGCCGCGCGCCTTGGGATCCTGGGCGCAGGGCACGGTGCTCTCGACCGCGGCGAACGCCGTCGATGCAGCGGCGAACACGCAGGCGGCGGCGACTCTGGACATCCGGTTCATGGCGTCTCCTCCGGCCGCGCGGGGCCGGGGAATCCCGGCCAGGCGAGCCATGAGGCATTGTTCCCGCGCCGGCCAGGCCGGGGTTGATCGAAATCAAGCCGGCCGGCGGCCCCGGTCCAGGATCCGCACCGCCTCGCCCACCATGCGCTCGACGATCGCCGCGGCGGGCTCGATGGCGTGGATGAGGCCCGCGGCCTCGCCGAACCACACGCCGGTGTGGTCGGGATCGCCTTCGGCGAAGGCCTGGCGGTAGCGCGGCCCCTCGACCGCCGCGCTCTGCTCGAGCAGGTCCTCGCGGCCGTGCCAGCGGCTGGTGAAGGCATTGCGCCGGACGCGGGCCGTGAATCCCGCGGGCCACGGGATCTGCCGCGCGATGTCCGGCGTGCGGGTGCGCAGGGTGCCGTCGCCGTTCGCCTCCAGGATCGCGCCATGGTGGCGCTCCTTCACGAGGGCCTCGCGCGAGGCCCAGAAGCGGGTGCCGACGAGCACGCCGTCGGCCCCGAGCGCGAGCGCCGCCGCGAGCCCGCGACCGTCGGCCACGCCGCCCGCGGCGAGCAGCAGCGTCTCGGGCGACCTCTCCGCGAGGAAATCCGCCACCTCGGGGACGAACGTGAACGTCCCGCGCAGCGCGCCGTGCCCGCCGGCTTCCGCGCCCTGCGCCACGACCACGTCCGCGCGCACGTCGAGCGCATCCTCGACGTGCTCCATGTCCTGGCATTGGCAGACGAGCAACGCGCCGGCGGCACGGATGGCGTCCACGAAGGGGCGCGGATCGCCGAACGAGAGCATCACCGCCGCGGGCTTGTGCTTCAGCGCGTCGGTGAGCACCGAGGGCGATTGCCGCGCCGACCACGTGATGAAGCCCACGCCGATGCGTTCGCCGGCCGCGGCCGCGAACTGCTCCTCGAGCCACGTGGGGTCTCCATAGCCGCCGCCGATGAGGCCCAGGCCGCCGGCGCGGCTCACGGCCGCGGCGAGCGCACCGCCTCCCGCGAACGCCATCGGCGCCGACACGATGGGATGCGCGATGCCGAGCCTGCGCGTGAGGCGGTTCGCGAGCGGCGCGTTCGCGGGTTTCCGGGTGTCCATGAGGTCAGCTTCCATGCGACACTTGCGGTCCGGGCGCGCGTCGGCCCGGTGCACGGTGACCACGCCGCCCCTGAAGATTCCTGTCCGTCTCTCCTGCCCGACACATGAGCCTCTACGATTCCGACCGGCCGCGGCGAAAAGCCCCGGTCATCCTCGTCCTCCTTCTCCTCATTATCGCCGGCCTGCTCGCGGCGGCCTACTACCTGAGGCCGCGCTTCGAGACGCAGCCGCCGCAGGTCCGCTTCACGCCCGACTCCGACGTGGCCGGCCTCGCGCCGATCGAGATCGAGGTGAGCGACACGGGCGCCGGATTGAAGTCGCTCAGCGCGTCGCTCTCGGTTGGCGGCGGGGCGGAACAGCCGCTCGCCTCCGAGCAGTACGCGCAGCCCGTGCGCGACAAGAAGATCACGGTGGCGCTCGCGAAGGTGCCCGGGATCAAGGAGGGGCCGGCGGTCCTGCGCGTGACCGCGCGCGACGCGTCGCTCTGGAACTTCTTCAAGGGCAACGAAACGGTGGTGCAGAAGAACGTCACCATCGACGTGACGCCGCCCTCGCTCGAGCTCATCGCCGACGACCGGTACGTGAACTTCGGCGGCGTGGGCGCGCTCGTGTACAAGGCGTCCGCGGACACCGTGAAGAGCGGCGTGAAGCTGGGCGATGCGTTCTTCCCGGGCTTCGCGGGCCTGGTCAAGGACCATCCCGATTACTTCTTCGTGCTGTTCGCGCACCCGTACAACGCCGCGCCGGAAGCGCGCCCGCTGCTGGTCGCGACCGACAAGGCCGGCAACAGCCGCGAGATGCGCGTGGTCTACGAGCTCAAGAACGTGAAGTACAAGAAGAGCACCATCGCGCTCTCCGACAGCTTCCTGCAGAACAAGGTGGTGCCGCTCGCCGACGTCGCCGCGCGCCAGGCCTCCCCGCGCGATGTCTTCATCGACGTGAACGAGAAGGTGCGCAAGGCCAACGAGGACCGCATCACCGAGATCACCGGGAAGGCCTCGCCGCAGATCCTCTGGAAGGGCGCCTTCAGCCAGCTCAGCAACTCGAAGGTGGAAGCCAACTTCGCGGACCTGCGCACGTACACCTACAACGGCCAGGCGATCTCCACCAAGTACCACCTCGGCTACGACCTCTCGGTCACGAAGCACTATCCGATCGAGGCGGCCAACAGCGGCAAGGTGGCCTTCGCGGGCGACCTCGGCATCTACGGCAACGCCGTCGTGCTCGACCACGGGCTCGGGCTCTTCACCCTCTACGGGCACATGAGCTCGATCGACGTGAAGGTCGGCGACATGGTCCAGAAGAAGCAGGTGCTCGGCAAGACGGGCGAGACGGGCCTCGCCGCCGGCGACCACCTGCACTACGGCGTGTATCTCGACGGCATCGCGATCCTGCCCGTGGAGTGGTGGGACCAGAAGTGGATCGACGACAACATCGAGCCGAAGCTCGAGGGACGCAGCGGCGAGGAGATCGCGCAGGCGCAGCAGCCGGCCTCGCGGCGGCCGGCGCACAAGCGCCGGCGCTGACCGCGCCGCTCAGCGCGCGTTCGCCGACAGGGCCTCGGTGCGCTCGCGCTGCGACATGAACGTCATGTCGAAGACCGCGTCCGGCGGCGTTTCCGGCGAGGTCATGACGACTTCGTGCTGCGGCGCTGGAACCGCGCCGCCAGGAAGCACGCGATGCTCCTGCGGAAGTGCGAACACCATCAGCGTTGCCGCCGACGCGATACCGACTGCGATGACTTTGTGCGTCTTGTTCATTGTGGTCTCCGGTGTTGTTCTCGGGGCATGCCGGGCCATCGTGCTCGCGATGCGCGCAGCCGGCTGTGACGCTCCACACAGCGGCGATTTCACTTGTAGGCACGCGTCTCCACCGGATGATGGAGGACCGCCGAGGCGAAACCCTCAGGCGGCGTTCTTCGCCGCCATGGCCGCGGCCAGGTGCTTGCGCACGACGTTGCGGAAGGACTCGGCTGCCGCCTCGGCGCCCTGCCTCGCGCGCAGCGCCGGCACGTCGATGAAGGCGAGGGCGCCCAGGTTGAGGGCCGCGACACGCGCCGCGTCGAGGGAAGATTCCGGCAGGTCGCTTTCGAGCACGCGGCAGCAGATCCAGCGAAGCCGCGGAATGTCGCGCGTCGCCTGCGCGAGGAATTCGAGCATGCGCGACTCGTCGAAGCGCAGCGTGCAGATCACCAGGTCGATGCCCGGGTCCAGCAGCCGCAGCGCCTCTTCCACGGAGTAAGCGACGATCGGTCGCGCGACATCGCACAGCATGCGCGACAACACCGGCCCGCTATCCGGTGCGGCGGCCAGCAGGACCGCGGTGTCCGGGACGGACGGTTCCATGACTGTCCAGGCTGGACCACCAAGCTTTCGCGAGGCTTGCCCTGTCGCGGGGCGTACAATCCGGCGGCGGGCACAATGCCCATGACCAGGAGAAAAAGCATGAGGAACATCCTGCTGCCGCTTACGGCTGCCTTCGCGCTGGCGATCCCTGCCGCATGGGCGAAAGCGCCTGCCGACGCCACCGGTGAATGCAAGGACGGCACGTACACGACCGCCGCGAAGAAGGAAGGCGCGTGCTCGTCCCATGGCGGCGTGAAGAAATGGCTCGCGAAGGGCGACGAGAAAGCCGACAAGGCGGCGAAGCCCGAGAAGGCGGCCTCGAAGGCGGACAAGTCCGCGGCGCCCGCCGCCAAGCCGGCAACCACCGCCGCGGCCGCGAAGCCCGCCGATGCCACCGGCGAGTGCAAGGACGGCACGTTCACGACTGCCGAGAAGAAGTCCGGTGCGTGCGCGGGACACAAGGGCGTGAAGACGTGGTACGGGAAGGCCGATGAGAAGAAGCCGGCGGCCGCCGCGGCACGCGAACCTTCGGCCACGAAACCTTCCATGTCCGCGGCACCCTCGAGCCCGATGCCGGCGGCCACGCCCGCAGCCAGCCCCAGCCCCTCGAAGGCCGCAGCCGCGCCGGCGCCCAGCCCCAGCCCCAGCCCCTCGAAGGCCGCATCCACGCCGCCCGCCGAACGCACCGCCGCCGCCGGTGGCGGCGCGGGCAAGGTGTGGGTCAACACCGACTCGAAGATCTACCACTGCGAGAAGGATGCCCTCTACGGCAAGACGAAGACGGGCGAATACATGACCGAGGCGCAGGCCAAGGCGTCGGGCGCTCGCGCGGCGCGCGGCAAGGAATGCTCCTGATGCCGTGAAGGCACGGACCGCGTCGAAGAAGGGCCGCGCATGCGGCCCTTTTTCATTCGCGTGTCGGCTTCACTTCGCCGGCTGGAAGCCCGGCTCGCCCATCTGCCACAGCAGGAAGGCATAGATGTCGGCGAGCTCCCCGTTGCTGCGATCGCGCGGCGTTCCGATCCCGTGGCCCGTTTCATCGTCGAGCCGCAGCAGCACGGGCCTGCCGCTCGTGCTCGCCGCCTGCATGCGCGCGGCCATCTTGCCCGGTTGCCACGGCAGCACGCGCGGATCGTTCAAGCCCGCGGTGAGCAGCATCGCCGGATAGGCGCTGCCCTCCTTCACCTGCTGGTAGGCGGAGATCGCGCGCAGCGCTTCCGCGCCCTGCGGCGTCGAGGCGGAGCCGAACTCCGGCACGTTGAGCGGGCCGCTCGGCATCGACTCGTAGCGCAGCATGTCCATCACCGGCACGCGCGCCACCGCCGCGGCATAGAGGTCCGGACGGCGGACGACGGCGCCGCCCACGGCAATGCCGCCGGCGCTGGCCCCCTCGATGGCGAGGCGCTTCGGGTTGGTGAAGCCGTAGCTCACGAGGAATTCCGAGCAGGCGATGAAATCGAGGATCGTGTTCGCCTTGAGCTTGCCGCGCCCGGCCTCGTGCCAGCTCTCGCCGTACTCGCCGCCGCCGCGCACGTGCGCGATGGCGATGACGCCGCCGCGCTCGAGCCACGCCAGGCGCCGCGGATCGAAGGTCGGCGCATACGTGACCCCGTAGCTTCCGTAGCCCATGAGGATCGTCGGGTTCTCGCGGTTGAGCGTCGTGCCCTTCCTGTAGAAGAGCGTGATCGGGATCTTCACGTTGTCCGGCGCCGGCGCATACAGCCGCACCTGGTCCATCTCGGAGAAATCCGCGGTCGAGGCCGGGATGAGCTTCGTGTCGCTGACCTCGCCGTGCTTCGCCTCGACCTGCATCACCCGTGGCGGGTCGATCCAGCCTTGCAGCCGCAGCACCGCGCCCGGAAGGCGCGCGTCGGTCACGAGCTGCGTGATGGCGTTGTCGAACGGCGTGCGCACGTATTCGGGCGCCTTCGTCCCCAGCAGCCCGATCGGCACGCGCTCGAGCCGGTCGACGCCGGCCACCATCGTCTTCAGGTAGAGCGCGTCGTGCGCGAGCGACATGGCCTGGATGACCGACTCGCCCTGCGGCACGACCTGCTTCGCGCCCTTCAGGTCGCCCGTGGCCTTCATGCGCAGCACGCGGTAGCGCTGCGCGTTGCGATGCGTGAGCACGTAGAGGTCGTCGCGCCATCCCTCGATGTCGGTGACCTCGTCCTCGTAGCCGATGATCTTGCGCCAGCGCGGCTTG
The DNA here is from genome assembly GCA_035719385.1 of Usitatibacter sp. Taxonomy (GTDB): domain Bacteria; phylum Pseudomonadota; class Gammaproteobacteria; order Burkholderiales; family Usitatibacteraceae; genus Usitatibacter. The sequence continues at coordinate 6,843 of DASTGG010000034.1, read as the reverse complement.
CCCGCCGCGAGGTCCTTCAGGTCGGCCACGTGCACCGCGAACTCGTTGCGCACGCCGTCGCGCGCGATGGCGTAGGCATGGTGTCCCTCCAGCGGCACATGGAGCGACGGGAACACGAACTCGGGCACGTCGCGCGCGCCGCCCACCCCGGAGCCGAACACGACCTCGTCGCGCGCGGTCTCGCGGCCCAGCACGTGGCGATAGACGCGCACGTTGGCGTAGGCCTTCACGCCGCTGTTCGCCTCGGGAATGCGCGGGTAGTAGAACGAATGGCCGTCGGGATGCCACGCGAGCCGCGCGCCGAAGCGCGCGCGGTCGATCTCGAAGGGCAGCGGCTTGCCGCTGGAGACGTCGAGCACGCGCAGCACCGAATCCTCGCTGCCGCCGCCGGAGATGCCGAAGGCGACGTGGCTGCCGTCGGGCGAAGGCACGAACCAGTCGATCGACGCGCGCGCCTGCGCGCGCTGGAGCGCGGCCGGGTCGAGGATCACGCGCTCGGCGCCGCCGAAGCCCTCGCGCATGCACAGGACCGCCGTGGCCTGCTGCGGCGCGAGCCTGAGGTAGAAGACGCGCCGGCCGGCCATCGCGAGCTGCGTCACGATCGTCGTCGTCGCCGAGAGCGCTTCGATGCGCCCGAGCATCTTCGCGCGGCCGGGAATCGCGTCGAGCGCCTCGCGCGCGCGCTGCGCCTGGTCGCGGAACCACGACTGCGCGCGTGCGTCGGTCGCATCCTCGAGATAGCCGAAGGGATCCTCCGCCGGGGCGTCGGCGGCATTCGCGGCGCCCGCGCACAGCGCGAGCAGGAGGAGGAACGGGGCGTGGAAGCGTCGTTTCATGGGGTCGGTACCGTGAATTGAAGCGCCGCGAGGCGCGAATAGAGGCCGCTTTCGGATGCGAGCGAGCCGTGGTTGCCCGTGGCCACGACGCGCCCATGGTCCATCACCACGATGCGGTCGCAGGATTTCACCGTCGCGAGGCGGTGCGCGATGATGAGCGTGGTGCGTCCGCGCATCAGCCGGTCGAGCGCGGCCTGCACCGCCTTCTCGCTCTCGGCGTCGAGGGCGCTGGTCGCCTCGTCGAGCAGCAGCACGGCGCGGTCGGCGAGGATGGCGCGCGCGATGGCGATGCGCTGGCGTTGCCCGCCCGACAGCTTCACGCCGCGCTCGCCGAGCGGCGTGTCGATGCCCTCGGGAAGCCTCGCGACGAAGTCCATGGCGAACGCCTGCTCGAGCGCGCGGCGCACGTCCGCCTCGCTCGCGCCGGGCCGGCCGTAACGCACGTTCTCCATCACGGTCGCCGCGAAGATCACCGGCTCCTGCGACACGACCGCGATGCGCGAGCGCAGCTCCTGCGGGTCGGCGCGGCGCGCGTCGACGCCGTCGAGGCGCACGCAGCCGCGATCGGGGTCGTAGAAGCGCAGCAGCAGCTGGAAGACCGTGGTCTTGCCCGCGCCGGAGGGCCCCACGAGCGCCACCACCTCGCCCGGATCGACCGCGAGCGAGAAGCGGTCGAGCGCCGCCGTGCCCGGACGCGACGGATAGCGGAAGGTCACCTCCTCGAGCGCCACGCGGCCGCGCGCCGGCACCGGCAGCGGCAGCGGATCCGGCGGCACGCGGATGTTCGATTCCGTCGCGAGCAGCTCGAGCAGCCGCTCCGAGGCGCCGGCCGCGCGTTGCAGCTCGCCGTACACCTCCGCCAGCACGAACGTCGCGTTCGCCACGATGACCGCATAGAAGATGAACGCCGTGAGGCCGCCCGCCGAAAGCCGGCCCTCGAAGACGTCGTGCGCGCCGACCCACAACAGCAGGCCCACCGAGCCGAAGGCGAGCACGATGACGAGCGCGATCAGCATCGCGAGGTCGCCGGCGCGCCGGACCGCCGCGCCGAACACCGCCTCGACGCGCTCGCCGAAGGTGCGGCGTTCCGACTGCTCGTGCGCGAAAGCCTGCACGGTTCGGATCTCGTGCAGCGTCTCGTCGATGTGGCTCGAGACGTCGGCCACGCGGTCCTGCACCGCGCGCGACAGCCGCCGCACCCGCCGCCCGAGCAGGCCGATCGGCAGCAGCACGAACGGCATGCAGCCCAGCGCGAGCAGCGTGAGCTTCACGCTGGTGAAGAACAGCATCGCGACGCAGCCCGCGAGCGTGATGCCCATGCGAAGCGCGTACAGCAGCGCCCCTCCCATCACCGCCTCGATGAGCGTCACGTCGTTGGTCACCCGCGACGACACCTCGCCGGTGCGCGAAGCCTCGTAGAAGCCCGGCGAGAGCGTGAGCAGGTGGTCGTACACGCGGCGGCGCAGGTCCGCCGTGAAGCGCGCCCCGATCCAGTAGACGTTGTAGACGCGGATCCAGGTGAGCAGCCCCAGCAGCGCGATGAGCGCGAGCAGCGAGGCGAGCGTCGCGTCGAGCATGTTCTCGCGCCCGCGCGTGAAGCCTTCGTCGATCACGACCTTGAGCCCCTGGCCGATGACGAGCACCATGCCGGCCGAAAGCACGATCGCCACGAACGCGACCGCGATGCGGGCGCGGTACGGGGCGAGCAGCCGGAAGAGCGGAAGGAGCTTTCTCAACCGCCCCGGCGGATGACCGGCCTCGATACGGTGCCGGACACCGAGAAGGCGCCGCGGTCCTGCGCCACCTGCGAGCGGATCTCCAGCGTGGCGCGCCCCGTGAGCGTGCTGTTCGGGTGGATGTCGAAGGTGCCGTTGCCCCTCAGCACGCCGCCCTGGAGGTTCACCTGCTTGAAGTTCGAGCGGTGCTCGGCCGCGCCGTACTCGCCCGTGAGCTCGGCGAACTTCGTGACGCCGGCGCGCTGGCCCGCCTCGCTCGACTGCATCACGGCGACCAGGTCCACGTTGCTGATGGAGCCCTCGGTGAGCTTGAACCGGCCCTGCACGCGCGGCGCGTTGAAGAGCGTCTCGGGGCTCGCGCCCTCGGCCACGACGTGGAACTCGCCGTCGAGCTTGCCCGTGATCGCGATGTCCTTGGTGAACGTGGACACCAGCTCCTGCGCGTTCACCTTCTGCAGCGTGAGGTCGCTGTCGAGGTGCACGCCGGGCCCGGTCCAGGTGACCTTCACGGCGCCGGTGACCTTGCCGCTGAACGTGCTCGCCTCGAACTGCGGCGCCACGAGCATGCCGTCGGCGAGCTTGCCCTTGAAGGATGCATCGGTCACCGGCACGGCCACGCCGACCGGGAGGTTCCAGTTCTTCGCGTTGAAGTCCACGTCGGTGCCGTCCTGGCCCGGCCTGAACGCCGCAGTCCAGCCGGCCGCCGCCGTCAGCAGCGCCTCGCGCAGCTCGCCCTGCCGGGAGAACCTGAGCCGCGCGTCGAACGCGTCCACGGTCGGCTTCACGTCGAGCTTCACGGAGCGCAGGGTGATGGAGTCGATGGCGCCGGCGGCGCTGCGCCCTTCTGACTTCCCCCACAGCGGGATGCGCTTCACGGCCTCGCGCGAGATCGTCACGTCGTCGAACTCGAGCGCGTTGATCGCGGGACGCTCGCCGAAGAGCGTCATGATGTCGAGGTAGATGCGGCCGCGCGAGGCCTTGGCATCCAGCAGCTTGCCGATGGCCACCGTCTCGACGTTCAGGTGCGGCGTGGGATAGACCCGGAACGTCACGGAGCCGATCGACACGTCGTCGTGCAGCCATGCGGACATGGCGCGCTCGAGCTTCGCGCCGTACGGCCGCAGCGGCACCACATGCAGCAGGCCGAGCGCCACGACGATCAGCGCGACCAGGCCAAAGGCGATCGGCTTCACGAGGCTGCCGCGCCGGCGCGGGCGGCGCTTGACGGGCTTGTCCGCGGCGGGCGCCTGCTCGTCGGGCTCCACCTTGGTGCGCAGGATGTCGGCGATCTCGCGCGCCTTGCGCGTCTGCTCGTCGCGCAGCCGCTGCTCCTCCTGCTCCTCGGCGAGCGCCTTGGCCTGCATGTACGCCTTGGCCTGGGCCTTGCCCTCGATCTGCGCGCGCTTCTCGAGGTCGGCCTCGAGCTCGGCCTGCACCTTCACGCGCACGTCCTCGGCGATCGTCTCCTTCGCGCGGCGCTCGGCCTCCACGGCCGCGGACAGCTCGCGCTCGCGGCGCTCGCGCTCCTCCACCTCGACCATCGCGCGCGCTTCCGCCTCGATCTTGGCGCGGCGCTCCGCGTCGATGCGGCGCTCCGCTTCCTCCTTCGCGCGGCGTGCCTCGGCCTCCGCCTTCATGCGCGCCTGCGCCTCGGCCGTCGCGCGGGCTTCCGCCTCCGCGCGCAGCTTCGCCTCGCGGTCGGCACGCTCGCGCGCCTCGTGCTCGGCGTGCCGGCGCGCCTCGCGCTCGGCCCGCGCGAGCGCCTCGCGCTCCTCGCGCAGCCGCTCCTCGAGCTCCGCCTTCGCCGCGAGCTTGGCCTCGGCCATGATCTGCGCCTGCATCTGGGCGCGGGCCTTCTCCTCGATCTCGTTGCGCAGGAGCTCTTCCATCTCCGCGCGGATGCGCGCCTCGATCTCTTCCTTGAGCCGCGCCCTGAGCTCGTGCTCGGCCGTGGTCGCTTCCTCGGCCTGGCGCCTGGCGGCCGCCTCGGCGTCGACGCGCGCCTTGGCGAGGGCCTGCGCCTCCGCTTCCGCGCGGGCGCGCGCTTCCGACAACGCCTTCGCCTCGGCCTCGGCCTTCGCACGCAGCTCCGCGAGCCGTCGGCTCTCGGCCTCCTCGCGCGCCTTCTGCTCGGCGGTGAGCCGCGCCTGCTGCTCGGCGAACGAGCGCCTGCGCGCCTCTTCCTCGCGCTGCTTCGCCTCGAACTCGACGCGGGCGCGGTCGGCGGCCTCCTTCGCGCGGCGCGCCTGCTCCATGGCGCGCTCCTCCGCCTCCTGCTTGGCCTTCGCCTCCGCCTCGAGCTTCGCGCGCGTCTCGGCCTCGGCCTTCGCCTTCACGCGCGCGGCTTCATGGGCCTGCTCGCGCGCCTTGCGGTCGGCTTCGGTCCTCTCGTGCTGGCGCGAGAGCTCGCTGATGTCGTTGGCCGCCCCCGCGACGACGCGCTGCGTCGAGCCGGGATGCGCCGCCTGCTTGCGGGGCGACGTGAAATCGAAGTCGTCGTCGTCCTCGAACTTGAGCTCGTCCTTGCGGGTCTCGAAGATGCGCGCGAAGCCGTCCTTCGTGAGCTTGCCGAGCGCGATCTCCATCTGGCCCTTGTCGAGCTCGGCCTTCTCCATGAGCTGGCCGAAGTTCGACTTGCCGTCGATGAGCTTGAGGACCTTCATCAGGTCCTTGGGAAGGGATGCCGAACGCTGGTTGACCTGCGTGATGCCCTTCGCGGTCTTGGTGAAAACCGTGGCTCGATCCATCTGCTCCCCGCGTTGGCTCTTGTACGCTCCCGGCCCAATAATGGCATGAATTCAGAAGCTTGAAAAATGAAACCGGTCACATCGGCGGGGGTCTGACAAGCACGATGTATTCCGGCCGGCGACCCCGTGCGTTATTCCCGATACCCACGACCGACCGGGACAACCGTCCCGAGACAAAAGGTGATTCCCAATGAGATTCATCGCCCTGCTCCTCCTCGCGGTCGCGCCCCTGTTCTCGCAGGGCGCCTTCGCGCAGGACCTCCCCGGCCGTGTAGGCCGCATTTCGTACACGCAAGGACCGGTCGCCGTGTACCACGATCCGGAGATCGGCTGGGAGAAGGCCTTCCTCAATTCGCCGTTCACGTCCGAGAACTCGCTCTGGACCGAGCCGGGCTCGCGCGCCGAGCTCCAGGTGAGCGCGACGGCGGTGCGGCTGGACGAGGCCACCCAGCTCGATGTGTCGCGACTTGACGACGACGTGCTGCAGGCCAGCATCGCCCGCGGCTCCGTCGCGGTGCGCGTGCGCCACAACGAGTACCGCAGCCGCTTCATCTTCGACACGCCCGAGGCGCGCTTCACGATCGTGCGCGAGGGCCGCTATCGCATCGACGTCGATCCCGACGCGGGCGAGACGCGGCTCGCCGTCTTCAGCGGCGAGGCCTACATGGAGACGTCCGGCGGCCGCCGCCGCATCGACGCCGGGCGCATCGTGCGCGTATCGGGCGGCGACTACTTCTTCGAGCGCGCGTTCTCCACGGACTTCGACCGGTGGACCGTCGCGCGCGATGCGCACTGGGTCGAGCGCAGCTCCGTTCGTTACGTGTCCACGTACGTGACCGGCTACGAGGATCTCGATGCCTACGGCGAATGGATCCAGGACCCGGCCTACGGCGCGCTGTGGGCGCCGTCCAACGTCGCGGCCGACTGGGTGCCGTACCGCTACGGGCATTGGACCTACCTGCGGCCGTGGGGCTGGACGTGGGTCGACGACCAGCCCTGGGGCTACGCGCCGTTCCACTATGGCCGCTGGGTGCACGTGCGCGACCGCTGGTGCTGGTATCCCGGCCGCCAGCGCGAGGCACGCCCGGCCTGGGCGCCGGCGCTCGTCGCCTGGGTCGGCGGCTCCGACTGGAACGTCGGCGTGAGCGGCGGAGGGCCGGTGCTCGGCTGGTATCCGCTGGCGCCGACGGAGCGCTACCGCCCGTGGTACCGCGCGAACGACACGTACGTCAATCGCGTGAACAACATCGTCGTGAACAACGTGACGGTGAACCGGTACTACGGCTCGCGTCCGCCGCAGGACGTGAACCGCACGGCCGCCGTGACCGCCATGCCACGCGAGAACCTGATCGAGCGCAAGCCGGTGCAGCAGGCGATGGTGCGCATCGCGCCCGACGTCGCACGCTCGGCGCCCGTGGTGCAGCAGCCGCAGGCCCTCATGACGCCGAATCCCAACGAGCTGCAGCGCATGCGCGTGGAGCGCGCGCGCACCGCGCCAGCGTCGGTGGCCGCGATGCCCGCGGC
>DASTGG010000033.1:0-2603 GCA_035719385.1 Usitatibacter sp. | reverse complement strand
GCCCGCGCAACTGCGCCGAGGCGGGCATCAAGGACATCGGCGTGATCGGCGTGGACTCCGGCTGGGAGATCTACGTCGCCGGCAACGGCGGCCTCAGGACGGAGGTGGCGCAGTTCTTCTGCAAGGTGAAGACGCGCGCCGAGGTGCTCGAGCATGCCGGCGCCTTCCTGCAGCTTTATCGCGAGGAAGGGTTCTACCTCGAACGCACGGTGCACTTCGTCGCCCGCGTGGGGCTCGACTACGTGAAGAAGCGCGTGCTCGAGGACGCGCAAGGGCGCCGCACGCTGTGGGAGCGGCTGCAGCTCGCGCTCGAGGGCGAGCCGGATCCGTGGAGCGAGCCCGCGCGCGCCGGCGTGGACCTGCGCCAATTCCGTCCCGTGGGAGCCTGCGCATGAAGATCGCCGTCTGCAGGCTCGACGACATCCCCAGGCTGGGCGCGCGCCGCTACCGCGCCGAGGACGGCCGCACGATCGCGCTCTTCCGCACGGAAAAGGACGAGGTCTTCGCGCTCCACGACCGCTGCCCGCACAAGGGCGGGCCGCTGTCGCAGGGCATCGTCTTCGGGCAGAGCGTGTCCTGCCCGCTGCATGGCTGGTGCATCGACCTGCGCAAGGGTGAAGCGTGCGCGCCGGACGCCGGCACCGTCGAGCGCTTCGAGGTCGCCGTCGAGGACGGCATGGTGATGCTGGATGCGCGCGCCGCGGCGAAAACGCGGAAAATGCCCGCATGAGCGACTTCGACGCACGCCCCTACCTCAAGGAAATCGCCCGCGGCCGGCACGGCGCCCGCGACCTCACGCGCGAGCAGGCCCGCACGCTCTTCGCGGCGATCTTCGCGGGCGAGGTGCAGGACCTCGCGCTCGGCGCCATCCTCGCCGCCTACCGGATCAAGGGCGAGAAGGCGGAAGAGCTGGCCGGGATGATGGATGCGCTCGCCCCGCACGTGCATCCGCTGCGCCTGCCGATGCGCCGCGCGCTGCCGGTCGTCGTCCCCACCTACAACGGCGCGCGCAAGCTGCCGAACCTCGTGCCGCTGCTCGCGCTGCTGCTCGCGCGCGAAGGCATCCCGGTGGTGCTGCACGGCGTGGCGCACGAGCCGCAGCGGGTTTCGACGTTCGATGTGCTCGAGCGGCTGGGCCATGTGCCGGCCGCCTCGATGGCGCAGGCCGAGCAGCAGCTCGACCAGGCCTCGCTCGCCGCGCTGCCGATCGCCGTGCTGTCGCCGGCGCTCGCGAGGATGCTCGACGCGCGGCTCGTCATGGGGCTGCGCAGCACCGCGCACACGCTCGCCAAGATGATCCTGCCCGCCAACGTCGGCGGCGATGCGGCGCTGCGCCTGCTGCCGGTGACGCACCCCGATTTCCAGTCGCTCATGCGCGAGCACTTCGCCGCGTTCCCGGGCCACGTGATGCTCATGCGCGGCGTCGAAGGCGAGGCCGTCGTGCGGCTGCACGCGCCGCAACCGATCGAGCAGATGGACCCGGCGGGCGCGCTGGTGACGCGCCTGCTGCGCGACTGCGAGGCGCCCCCATTGCCGGCGCGCGATGCCGAGGCCACGGCGCAGTGGACGCAGCAGGTCCTCGACGGGAAGCTGCCGGCGCCCACGGCGATCGAGCAGCAGGTGTCGCTCATCGCCGACCAGTGCCGCGAAGCCGCGCGCTCGCGCCCGGCCCTCAAGCTGGTCTCCTCCGGCTCGTGAGCACGGCGGGCAAGGTCTGGCTGGTGGGCGCGGGGCCGGGCGATCCGGAGCTGCTCACGCTCAAGGCGGTTCGCGCGCTCGAGCAGGCCGACGTCATCCTCTGCGACGACCTCGTTCCCGACGAAATCCTGGAACGCGCGCGCCGCGATGCGCGCGTCGTGCGCGTCGGCAAGCGCGGCGGCCGGCCATCGACCTCGCAGGCGTTCATCGAGCGGCTCATGGTCGCCGAGGCGAGGCGGGGCCATCGCGTCGTGCGCCTCAAGGGAGGCGATCCGTTCGTCTTCGGCCGCGGCGGCGAGGAATGCGACGCGCTGCGCGCCGCGGGCATCGACTACGAGGTGGTGAACGGCATCACCGCCGGGCTGGCGGCGGCCGCGTCGGCGGGCGTGGCGCTGACGCGCCGCGGTGTTTCGCGCGGCGCGATCCTCGTGAGCGGACAGGAAGGCGAAGGCGAGGCGACCGACTGGGCGGCGCTCGCGCGAACCGGCCTGCCGCTCGTGATCTACATGGGCGTGGCGGCCTCGGAAGCGATCCGCGGACGGCTGCTCGCCGCCGGCATGGCCGCCGCGACGCCGGTCGCCGTCGTGAGCAACGCGACGCGGCGCGAGGAAGACGGCATCGCGACGCGCCTGGACCGCTTCCCCGAGGACCTTCGCCGCGCCGGGCTCGCGAGCCCGGCGATCGTCATCGTGGGCGAGGTGACGCGGGCGGCGCTTCGAAGCGCCGCACGAAATCCAGCAACGCCTGCACGGCCGCAGCGCAATCGGCTGCCGTGACGGTCTCGGCGGGGTTGTGGCTCACGCCCCCGGCGCCGCAGCGCACGAACATCATGCCGACATCGGTGACCTCGGCGAGGATCATCGCGTCGTGACCCGCGCCGCTCGGTAGGCGCCGCGGCTCCACGC
>DASTGG010000032.1:0-5226 GCA_035719385.1 Usitatibacter sp. | reverse complement strand
CGTCTCGGGCTTGAGCTTCATCGGCCGCGCGTAGTAGTCGTACGTGAGCGGCGGCTCGAAGATCTCGTGCGTCACCGAGTTCGAGTACACGTCCGAGGTGAACGCCGGGTCGAAATTGGTCTCCGCTACGGGAAACCCGATGTGCAGGACCTTGGGCTGCGCGGCCGCGAAGGAGGCCGCCAGCGTGATCGCGAGCGCAAGCACCACCGTGGACGCGAGCCGATGCGCTAAACTGCGACCCCGTCCCACTGCATCATCCATCGCTCCATTCTAGGGGAAGGAAAGCGCGAAATGGGCTTCCTGCAGGGAAGACGCATCCTCGTCACCGGGATGCTCTCGAACCGTTCGATCGCCTATGGGATCGCGCGCGCCTGCGCCCGCGAAGGCGCCGAGCTCGCGTTCACGTACGCCGGAGAGGGGCTGCGCGAGCGCGTGGCCGACCTCGCGCGCGATTTCGGGTCCGACCTGGTGTTTCCGTGCGACGTCTCCGACGACGCGCAGATCGAGGCGGTCTTCCGGGAGCTGCGCCAGCGCTGGGATGGTCTGGATGGACTGGTCCATGCGATCGCGTTCGCGCCGCGCGAGGCGTTGAAGGGGGAGTTCCAGGAAGTGACGACCCGCGAGGCGTTCCGCGTGGCGCACGACATCTCGAGCTACAGCCTCGCGGCGCTCGCCCGGGCCGCGCTTCCGATGATGCAGCCGGGCCGCGGCGCCATCGTCACGCTTTCCTACCTGGGCGCGGTGCGCTCGGTGCCCAACTACAACGTGATGGGGCTCGCGAAGGCGAGCCTCGAGGCCACCGTGCGCTATCTCGCCGCGAGCCTGGGGCCGCGCGCCATCCGCGTGAACGCGATCTCGGCGGGACCGATCAAGACGCTCGCGGCGGCGGGTATCGGCGGCTTCTCGAAGATCCTGCACTTCGTCGAGAAACACGCGCCGCTGCGCCGCGGCGTGACGATCGAGGAGGTCGGCAACACGGCCGCCTTCCTGCTCTCGGATCTCGCCAGCGGCATCACCGGCGAGGTGCTCTACGTGGACGCGGGCTTCAACACCACGACGCCGGGCCTCGGCGGCGAAGAATGAACCGGGGTGCGTCCCCGGGGACGCACCCCGGGGACGCACCCCGGGGATGCACCCCCGTCGGCCTACTGGTTGGCCTTCTTCTCGAGCGCGTCCTTGCGCACCTTCACGCCCACGCGATTGCGCACGCTGGCGAGCGTCGCCTCGAGCTCCTCGGCCGCGACCGCATCGCGCAGGCGGCCGGCGAGCTGGTCGCGCTGCGCCGGGTCCACCTTCTCGGGCGAGATGACCTTCGTCACCTTCACGAGGGAGTAGCCGACGGGCGTCTCGGCGCCGAGGTACGCCGGCAGCTTCTTGGGATCGGCGCGGAAGGCGCGGTCGATCACCTGCGGGAAGAGCCCGCCCGGCTTCTGGCGGTTCACCGCGAGCGCGGCCGGCCACTTGAGGCCCGGGTCCTTGCCTTCCTGCAGCTGCTTGAGCTTGGCCTCGCCGTCGGCCTTGGCGAGCTTGAGCGCTTCGTCGCGCTGCAGCTTCTTCTCGATGTCCGCCTTGACGGTGTCGAAGGGCTTCTGCTCGGCGGGCTTGTGATCGATCACGTGCGCGGCCACGAGCACGCTCGGCGCCACCTCGACCGCGGAGGTGTTGCGCCTGTTCTTGATCGCGTCGTTCGAGAAGATCTCCGCGACGATCTTCGGGTTCGACAGCTGCGGCACCGACGGCTGCGCCCTGGAGATCCACGGCGACTGCTGGATCTTCAGCTTGAGCGCATCGGCCGCGGGCTTGAGGCTCGTCGACTGCTCGTACACGAGGTTGGAGAAGTTCTCCGCGGCCTCGGCGAACTTGCGCTGCGCGACGTTCTTCTTCATCTGCGCCTCGAGCTCCGGCGTGGCCTCCGCGAGCGACTTCACCTTCGCCGGCTTGATGTCGGTGACCTTGATGACGTGATAGCCGAAGTCGCTCTTCACGGGCCCGATGATCTCGTCCTTCTTCGCCGAGAACGCCGCCTCCTCGAAGGGCTTGACCATCGCGCCCTTGCCGAAGAAGCCCAGGTCGCCGCCCTGCACCGCGGAGCCCGGGTCCTGCGATTCCTTCTTCGCCACGTCGGCGAAGCTCTTCGGATTCTTGCGCACCTGCTCGGCGATGGCTTTCGCCTTCGCCTCGGCGGCCTTCCTGTCGGCGTCGCTCGCGTCCGGCTTCACGGCGATGAGGATGTGGCTCGCGCGGCGCTGCTCGGGCTCTCCGAACTTGCCCTGCTGCACGCCTTCCTCGTACGCGCGCTTCACCTCTTCCTCGGGCACCGGGGTCTGCGCGGCGAGCGCGTCGGCGGAGAGCTCGACGTACTCCACGCGCACCTGCTCGGGCACCTGGAATTCGGGCGTGTGCGTGTCGTAATAGGCCTTCACCTGGTCGGGCGTGACCTTGACCTGGCCCAGGTAGGCGTCGGGCGTGAGGTTCACTACGCTCACCTCGCGCGTCTGCTCCGAGAGCTTCACGAACTCCTCGACCGAGGTCTTCGGCACGAAGGCGGTCTCCGCGATGGCGTTGCGGAACTGCTGCTGGCGGTAGTCGGCGCGCAGCCGCTCGTCGAGGCCGATCGGCGTGAGCCCCTGCGAGCGCGCGATCTGCTCGTAGCGCTCCTTGGAGAAGCGGCCGTTGTCCTGGAAGAAGGGCTCGGAGGCGATGCGCTCGGCGAGCACCTTGTCGGGGATGCTCACGCCCGCCTTCTCGGCGCCCACGACGACGAGCTTCTCGGCGATGAGCTTGTCGAGCACTGCGCGCTTGACCTCCGGGTTCTCCATGAGGGCCGGGTCGAAGTTGCCGCGGAACTGCTGGCGGTAGACCTCCGCCTGCTGGCGCACCGCCTGGTCGAGCTCGCCGGCGCCGATGCGCGCCGAGCCCACGCTCGCGATCGAATCGCCTCCGACCGGGGACCGGAAGTAGTAGTCGATGCCGAAGAGGCCGAAGGGGATGATCAGGAAGACAGCGAAGAGGAAACGGACGATCCTCTTGTTGCCGAACTCGCGAATCGATTCAAGCATGGGCTAGGTTCCAACGAAAAGGGGCGAACCGCACGGTTCGCCCCCGGGAAGACTGGCGGAGTGGACGGGACTCGAACCCGCGACCCCCGGCGTGACAGGCCGGTATTCTAACCAACTGAACTACCACTCCCGCGCTGTATTCGACAATCGGCGACTGGTGGGTGCTGAGGGGTTCGAACCCCCGACATTCGCCTTGTAAGGGCGACGCTCTACCAACTGAGCTAAGCACCCCCTCGGGCACCCCGAAGGTACGATTTTAGCGGAAAAACACCCGTTTTTCTATCGTGGAATGGCCCCGCGCGAGGGAATCGGGCCCCGGGCCGTTGGCGCGGTTGCGCCGCCCGGGGTGACCTCCGTAGCCGTTGCGCCGCCGGGGGCTGAACCGTCGCCCCGGCCGCCGCCCTCGCGGCGATGGGCCGGGGCCCAATCACTTTCCCGTCAGTGCTTGATCACCGCCGGCCGGCTCTCGGGCGCCGGCGCCGGCGTCACCGCGGGCGGCTGGTCGGGCAGCGGCTCGGGCTTGCGCTCGAGGGCGCGCTCGAGCACGGCGTCGAACCAGCGCACCGGCACGATCTCGATGGCGCTCTTCACCTCGTCCGGGATCTCCGCGAGGTCCTTCACGTTCTCCTCGGGGATGAGCACGGTCTTGATGCCGCCGCGGTGGGCCGCGAGCAGCTTCTCCTTGAGGCCGCCGATCGGCAGCACTTCGCCGCGCAGCGTGATCTCGCCCGTCATGGCCACGTCGCAGCGCACCGGGATGCCGGTGAGCACGGACGTGATCGCCGTGGCGATGGCGATGCCCGCCGACGGCCCGTCCTTGGGCGTGGCGCCCTCGGGCAGGTGGATGTGCAGGTCGAGCGACTGGTAGAAGTCCTCCGCGATGCCCAGGCGCTTGGCGCGCGCGCGCACGACGGTGACGGCCGCCTTGATCGATTCCTGCATCACGTCGCCCAGCTTGCCGGTGGTGACGGTGTTGCCCTTGCCGGGCAGCTTGACCGCTTCCACGGTGAGCAACTCGCCGCCCACCTCGGTCCACGCGAGCCCCGTGACCTGGCCGATCTGGTTCTCCTTCTCGGCGATGCCGTAGGTGTACTTGCGCACGCCCAGGTACTTGTCGAGGTTCTTCGAGTTGACGGCGATGTGCGCGCCGTCCTTCTTCTTGGTGAGGATCGACTTCACGACCTTGCGCGAGATCTTCGCGAGCTCGCGATCGAGGCCGCGCACGCCCGCCTCGCGCGTGTAGTAGCGCGTGATGTCGCGCAACGCGCTGTCGGTCACGGTGAGCTCGCCTTCCTTGAGGCCGTTCGCCTTGAGCTGCTTGGGCAGCAGGTACATGCGGGCGATGTGCATCTTCTCGTCCTCGGTGTAGCCCGAGAGGCGGATGAGCTCCATGCGGTCGAGCAGCGGGCCGGGGATGTTGAGCGTGTTCGCCGTCGCGACGAACATCACGTCCGAGAGGTCGTACTCGACCTCGACGTAATGGTCGACGAACGTGTGGTTTTGCTCGGGATCGAGCACCTCCAGCAGCGCCGAGGACGGGTCGCCGCGGAAGTCCATGCCCATCTTGTCCACCTCGTCGAGGAGGAAGAGCGGGTTGCGGACGCCGACCTTCGTCATGTTCTGCAGGATCTTGCCGGGCATCGATCCGATGTAGGTGCGGCGGTGGCCGCGGATCTCCGCCTCATCGCGCACGCCGCCCAGCGACATGCGCACGAACTTGCGGTTCGTGGCGCGGGCGATGGACTGGCCGAGCGAGGTCTTGCCCACGCCGGGCGGGCCCACGAGGCACAGGATCGGGGCCTTCAGCTTGTCCACGCGCTGCTGCACCGCGAGGTACTCGACGATGCGTTCCTTGACCTTCTCGAGGCCGTAATGGTCCGCGTCGAGGATCTTCTCGCTGTTCTTGAGATCGTTCGAGACCTTGGTCTTCTTCTTCCACGGCAGGCCGACCAGGGTGTCGATGTAGTTGCGCACGACGGTCGCCTCGGCCGACATGGGCGACATGAGCTTGAGCTTCTTCAGCTCCGCCTCGGCCTTGACGCGCGCGTCCTTCGGCATGTGCGCGGTCTTGATCTTCTTCTCGAGCTCGTCGATGTCGGCGCCTTCCTCGGAATCCCCGAGCTCCTTCTGGATCGCCTTCACCTGCTCGTTCAGGTAGTACTCGCGC
>DASTGG010000031.1:0-7460 GCA_035719385.1 Usitatibacter sp. | reverse complement strand
ACGATAGACGCGGCCCGTCGGGTCGTGCAGGCCGGTCTGCCCCTGGTCCGTGAAATAGCAGCTGCCTGCGGCATCGAAGGTGAGGTCGTTCATTCCCTTGAACGACTCGCTGTTCCGATGCGTGAGCAGCGCCTCGGGCTGCGCGAGGCCCTGGCCCTTGCCGCTCGCCGAGGACACGCGCAGCCGCAGGATCCCGCGCCGGTAATCGGCGATCCAGATGCTGCCGTCCTTGTGGATCGCGAGCCCGTTGGGCCAGCCGTCGTATTGCGCGACGAGCGTCCACTCGAGGGCCGGCGAGATGCGGAGGATGCGGCCGAAGGGGATGTCGACGACGTAGAGGTTGCCGTCACGGTCGAACGACGGTCCTTCGAGGAAGCTGTCGATCTGCTGGCCGGGCCGGTTGGCATCGCACCAGTCCGTCCGCACGCGCTGGCGAAACGCATCGGGCAGCCGCGTGAGCACGCGCGCCTGGATCACGCGCGGCGGCGAGAAGCTGAGATTCCACATGTCCGCGATTATGCTTCAGTCGAGCTTGATGCCCGCGTCGCGGACGGCCGCGCCCCACTTCGCGTGCTCGCTGCGGATGAACTCGGCGAACTGCTGCGGCGTGCCACCCATGGGCGTGCTGCCGTCCTCTGCGAGCTTCTGCTTCATCTCGTTGCTGCCGAGCGCCTTGTTCGCTTCCGCGTTGAGCTTCGAGATGATCGCCGCCGGCGTGCCCGCCGGTGCGAGCAGCCCGCTCCACGTGGCCGCCTCGAAGCCGGGGTAGCCAAGCTCGGCGACCGTCGGCACGTTCGGGAAATTCGGGATGCGCCTGGGCGAGGTGGCCGCGAGGGGGCGCAGCCTTCCGCCGGTCACGAGGCCTCCGACCGACTGCGAGTTGCCGAAGAAGCAATCGACGTTGCCGCCCATCATGTCGGTGACGGCGGGCCCCGCCCCCTTGTATGGCACGTGCGTGAGCTTGATGCCGGCGCGGCGCTGGAAGAGCTCGCCGCCGATGTGGCCGATCGTGCCGTTGCCCGCGGACGCCATGTTGATCCGGCCGGGGTTCTCCTTCGCCGCGGCGACGAGCTCCGCGAGCGACTTGTACGGCGACTTCGCGTCGACCACCAGGATGAGCGGCTGCGACGACAGCAAGGCGATGGGCGCGAAGTCCTTGAGCGGATCGAACGGCATCGAGCCGTACAGCGCCGGGTTCACCGCGAGGTTCGCGGTCTGTCCCATGGCGATGGTGTAGCCGTCGGGCGGGGACTTCGCGAGCGCGTCGAGGCCGATGTTGCCGCCGGCGCCGGGCTTGTTCTCGACCACGAAGGTCCAGTGGGTGCTGGCCGTGATCGACTGGCTGATCGCACGCGACAAGGTGTCGGTGCCGCCCGCGGGAGGGAACGGCACGATGAGGCGGATGGGCTTGGCCGGATAGGCGTCCTGCGCCATTGCGGGCACGGCCGCAGCGCCGGCGATCGCGGCGCACTGCATCAGGAATTGGCGTCGTTCCATTTCTCTCCTCCGAGGATCTCCTGGTTGTGTTCTCCGGGTTTCGGCAGCGGCAGCCGCAGGCCGAGCCGTTCTCCATCGAATTCGATCGGCAGCGCGGGGATGCGCGTGGCGCTGCCGTCGGGCAGCGTGAGCGCGACCATGCCGCCGGCGTTGAGGTGCGGATCGTCGAACAGGTCCGAAGGCGCCTGGATACGGGCGAAAGGCAGGCCGCCCTCCTCGCAGATGCGCTCGAGCTCGGCGATCGGATGCTTGCGCAGCAGCCTCGCCACCTGCGGAATGAGCGCCTCGCGCGCGGCCGAGCGCTGGTTGTTCGTGGCATAGGCGGGGTCGAGCAGCTCGGGCTCGGCGAGCGCGCGCGTGAAGATCTCCCACTGCCGCTCGGTGACCACGCCGATGAAGAGCTGCACGCCGTCGCTCGATTCGAAGATGTCGTACACGCCCCAGGCGCGCCGGCCCGCGGACATCGGCTCCGGCGCCTTGCCGGTCACCGCGTGCTGCATCATGTGCGTCGAGACCAGCCACGCGCAATTCTCGAAGAGCCCGCTCTGGACGTACTGGCCGCGGCCGGTGGAATCGCGCTCGCGCAGCGCGGCGAGTACCGCGATCGCGCCGAACATGCCGCCCATCATGTCGTTCACCGGCGCGCCCGCGCGCAGCGGGCGGCCGACCGGCCCGGTCATGTACGCGAGCCCGCTCATCATCTGCACCACCTCGTCCAGGGCCGTGCGCTTCTCGTACGGCCCCGCGAGGAAGCCCTTGAGCGAGCAGTACACCAGCCGCGTGTTGAGCTTCGCCAGGTCGTCGTAGCCCAGGCCTTTCGCCGCGAGCGCGCCGGGGCGGAAATTCTCCAGGAACACGTCGGCGCCGGCGACGAGCTTCTTCACCGCGGCGAGGCCGTCGC
The DNA here is from genome assembly GCA_035719385.1 of Usitatibacter sp. Classification (GTDB taxonomy): domain Bacteria; phylum Pseudomonadota; class Gammaproteobacteria; order Burkholderiales; family Usitatibacteraceae; genus Usitatibacter. Next base: position 5,062 of record DASTGG010000031.1, on the reverse strand, counting down.
TCGCATCGAGATCGACCGTGACGCTCTTCTTGTTGCGGCTGAAAGACGCGAAGAAGCCCGCGCCGGTGCTCTTGAGGTAGCGGGTGGGATCTCCCTTGCCTTCGGGCTCCACCTTGACCACTTCGGCGCCGAGGTCGGCCAGGATGAGGCCGCACGTCGGCCCCATGACCATGTGCGAGAACTCGACGACGCGCACGCCCGCCAGCGGCAGGTGCTTCATGGGGAGATGGTGGCCGCGCGCGGATACGTCTTGGCGAGTCCCGCGCCCGGCACGAAGCCATAGATGGGCTCCCCGGGCAGCGCTTCCTCGAGGATGCGGCGCGCGTCGATCAGCTTGCCGATGTCGATGCCGGTGTCGAGGCCCATGGACTCGAGCAGGTACACGAGGTCCTCGGTCACGATGTTGCCCGTGGCGCCCGGCGCGTAGGGACAGCCGCCGATGCCACCCTGCGACGCGTCGAACGTCGCGACGCCCGCGTCGAGCGCCGCGACCACGTTCGCGAGCCCCTGCCCGCGCGTGTTGTGCAGGTGCGCGCCGCCCGCCTTGTCGCCGAGCTCGGAGATGAGCCGCCGGAACATGCGTTTCACCTGCACCGGATTGGCGTACCCGACCGAATCCGACAGGCCGACGGAATCGGCGCCATTGCGCGCGCAGCGCACCGCCATCGCGATCGTCCAGTCCTCGTCCACGGCGCCCTGGATCGTGCAGCCGAAAGCCGTCGCGATGCCGACCTCGATCTTCGGCCGCGGCGCGGGAAGCGTGTCGCGCCATTCGCAGATCACGCGCACCTGCTCGACCGCTTCCTCGCAGGTCATGCGGATGTTCGACAGGCTGTGCGCGTGCGACGCCGACACCGGCAGCGTCACCTTGTGCGCCCCGGCGGCCACGGCGTTCTGCGCGCCCTTGAGGTTGGGCGCGAGCGCGAGCACGGTGAGCCCGGGAATCGCGATCGCTTCCCGCACCACCTCGTCGGCATCGGCCATCTGCGGCAGCAGCTTCGCCGGCACGAACGACGCGACCTCGATCTCGCGCAGGCCGGCGGCGGCGAGCGCGCGGATCCAGCGGTGCTTGGCCGCGGTCGGCATGGGACGCTTGATGCTCTGCAGGCCGTCGCGCGGCCCGACCTCGCTCACCAGGATCTGCATGGGGATTTGTGTTCTATGGGATAGAATAGTAACCTGCAGAATAGAATAGGCCCCGCAGGTCGCGCCGGTCAAATGCCGCGATACCCCGTCAAGCAGCCGCAGGTGTCCTCCGCCGGGTCGGGCGGCGTGGCGGCCGTGGATCGCGCGTTGCTGCTGCTTGCGTCGTTCCGCAGGGGCGACGACTCCCTCTCGCTGGGCGAGCTCGCGGCGCGCTCGGGGCTCGTGAAGAGCACGGCGCTGCGGCTCCTCGCCTCGCTCATGCATTTCGGCCTCGTGCGCAGGCTCGACGACGGCCGCTACGCGCTCGGCCCGGAAATCGCGCGGCTGCAATCGATCTACACGGCCTCGTTCTCGCTCGAAGGCCTGGTCGTGCCCGTGCTGCGATCGCTGGTGAAGCGCACCAGGGAGAGCGCGATTTACCACGTGCGCCAGGGCGATGCGCGGCTGTGCCTCTATCGCGTCGACTCGCCGCAGCCGCTGCGCGACCACGTGCAGGTCGGTGACCTGCTGCCGCTCGACCGCGGCGCGGGCGGCCGCGTGATCCTCGCCTTCTCCGGCGCGAAGGGCGCGCTCTACGATCGCATCCGCCGCCACAGGGTCGCCGCCCTCGTGGGAGACCGCTCGAAGGATCTGGCGGGCATCGCGGCCGCGGTCTTCAAGCCGGGCGGCGAAGTGGCCGGCGCGATCACGCTCACGATGCCCGCGTCGCGCTTCGATGCGCGCTTCATCCCCTTCGTGCGCGCGGCGGCCGAGCGCGTGACTCGCGGGCTCGGCGGGACTTTCCCCTCCTGATTCGCGCGGGGCCATTTGGCCCACAGCAAGGGGCCAAATGCCCCTGCGGGCGCCGCGCCGCCGCGGGTAATTCCCTGCCGAATCAATCGCTAACAGGCATGGCATATGGCTTGCACCAGGCCTCGCGCCGTTTCCCCCAACGACGAGGACGACCATGCATAAGATCCTTAGGACCGTCGCGGCCTTCATCGCGACCTTCGCCGCCCTGGCGGCGACAACCGCGTGGGCGCAAGCGCCGGTCACCACGCAGCGCGTGCAGGTGAACATCACGCCCGGCGTCTACGCGGACATCGGCGACGCCGAAATGCGCCGGCGCGTGGGCCTGCTGATCGCGGACGTGAACGCGGTGTTCGCGCAGCAGACGCGGCGCCGCTTCAGCATCGATACGGTGAACGACATCCATCCGTATCCGCCGAACACGCTGTTCCCGACGTTCTTCCCGGACAGCCTCGACACGACCGTCGTGCTGAACATCACGGACAGCGCCGCCTTCGGTGGCACCTATTCGACGGGACCGCATCGCTTCGCCCCGGGCGGCTCGATCCTGATGACGGGCGTCACGCACCTTCACGATCCGTTCAACCTGCCCACGGACAACGAGCGCTCGGATTACCTCTCCATCCAGCTTCGCGGCCTGGTGCACGAGTTCGAGCACACGTTCGGGGCCGGGCTCGGCGAGTACTACGAGCTCACGCACATCGTGGACGACACGGCGTTCGTCGCACCGCGCATCGACGTGGATTTCTTCGAGAACTATCCCGGCCAGCCCACCGACCCGTACTGGTCGCAGCACCTCGAATACATCGGCGATCCGCTCTTCACCATCCAGTACGGCAACCCGCGGCTCGGCTCGCCGACGACACGCGAGGCGGTGATCGCGGCGACCAAATTCACGCGCGGCACGTTGTCGATCGTGGATGCCGATTTCGTGGGCCTGAGGCCCACGATGGATCCGAACTCCGCGCTTCTCGCGCCGCGCAACGCCGTGCACGTGACGCTCGTCGACCGCGAGACGGGGTTGCCCATCGCGGCGGCCGGAGGTGCGGTCGAAGTCTTCCAGTACAGCGCCTCGCTCTTCGGCACCGCAACGGGCTTCCAGATCCGCGGGCAGGCCTACGATCCCGCGACGCCGTGGACCTTCAGCTGGCCGGGACTGCTGCGCGGCTTCAACTTCGGCGAGAACCGCGTGCTCGTGAAGGGGCAGGCGCCCGGCTACCTGCCCGATGGCGTGTGGTTCAGCATCTTCGACGTGTGGGACCAGATCGTGGTCGAGGGCCGCCCGGTCGTGGAGATCAAGGTGCCGATGTCGCGCGTCGATGCGCCGATGCCGACGATGGCGCTGGTGTCGCCCGCCGCCGGCGGCAACGTCGAGAACGGCGGCAATACCACTTTCACCTTCGACCTCGCGGCAGCCGAGGGCCTGCGCTCGTTCACCATCGAGACGGCCGACGGCTTCCCGGTGTGCCTGCCGCACATGTACGCGCCGGGCGTGCTCGCCGACCGCGCGAGCTGCGTGGGCGCGCTCTTCGGCGTTACCGGAGACACCCCCACGCTCGTGCTGAAGGTGACGGACCAGGCGCGCCGCACGGTATCGCAGCAATACACGTTCAGGCTCGTGGACACCACCGGGCCGGACCTCACGCTCTTCCCGATATGGGGCGGCTCGCCGGTGCTGAACTCGCGCCAGCCCACCCAGGCGCTGGTCGAGTATTTCGACGTCTCGGGCGTGAGCCGCTACCAGCTCACGATGGGCACGCAGACGCTGTGCGCCGCCACCGTGGCCGCGGGCGACCCGGGCGACGCGCTGTGCCCGTGGACCGCGCCGCGAATTCCCGAGGGCACGATGTCCACCGCGACGCTCACGCTGAGCGCCTGGGATCGGCTCGGGAACGCCTCCAGCACGAGCGCCACGGTGACCATCGACGCGCAGGCGCCGACGCTGCGCGTGATGTCGCCGCTGCAGAACGCGACCGTGCGCGCCGGCACCGACGTCACGTTCGTCGTCGATGCGCAGGATGCGGGCGGCATGGATTCCCTCGACGTCGTCGCGAGCGGCCAGATGCTGTGCTTCACGATGGATGCGCCCTTCAGCTGCACCGTGACGATCCCGGCGGACTGGGACGGCGGCAAGGAGTTCAAGGTCACGGCCCACGACGCGGCGGGCAACAAGACCACCGTCGAGGTGGACCTGTACGTGCTGAAGGCGACGAACTAGGAAGCGTCGATCTCGACGTTGTCGATCAGCCGGGTCTTTCCGAGCCAGGCCGCGCCCAGCACCACCAGGGCGCGGTCCTGGGGACCCGCGGTCGAGAGATCCTCGCGCCGGCGCACGGAAACGTAATCCGGCTTCCAGCCATGGCGCGCGAGGTCGTCCATGGCGGAATTCTCGAGCGCGGTGAAGTCGCGCGCGCCTTCGCGGATGCGCTCCTGCACCCGGCGCAGGCTGCGGTTCAGGCGCACGGCCTCGCCACGCTCCTCGGCGGAAAGATAGCCGTTGCGCGAGGACATCGCCACGCCGTCGGGCTCGCGCACCGTCTCGGCGCCCACGATCTCGATGCCGAAGTTGAGCTGCTGCACCAGCGCGCGGATCACGTGCAGCTGCTGGTAGTCCTTCTTCCCGAAAATGGCGGCGTGCGGGCGCACGATGTTGAAGAGCTTCGCCACGACCGTCGCCACGCCCTGGAAGTGGCCCGGCCGGAAAGAGCCGCAGAGCTGCTCGGCGATGCGCGGCGGCGTGACGACGATCTCCTGCGCCGTGGGGTACATCTCCTTCTCGTCCGGCGCGAACACCACGTTGCAGCCGGCCTTCTCGAGCAGCGCGCAATCGCGCTCGAGCGTGCGGGGGTAGCGGTCGAAGTCGCCTCCCGGCTCGAACTGCAGCCGGTTCACGAAGATCGAGGCGGCGATGCAGGTTCCGTGCTCCCGGGCGAGCTCGACCAGCGCGAGATGGCCGCCGTGGAGGTTGCCCATCGTCGGCACGAACGCGATCGAGCTCTCGCGGGCGAGGCGTCGGCGCAGCTCGGATACGGTGTGGATGACGTCCATCGGTAACCCGGGGCCGCACCCCGGGGACGCCCCCCGGGACCCGGACCGAGGCGGGGTGCGTCCCCGGGGGGCGTCCCCA
>DASTGG010000030.1:0-15774 GCA_035719385.1 Usitatibacter sp. | reverse complement strand
GGAGGGCATCATGTTCTGGAAGACGCTGATCGCGATCGCGCTGGCGGTCGCCGCGGCGGTGCTCACGAAGAGCGCCGTATGGACCGTCGCCATCTTCGTCGTGGCGATGATCGTGGTCATCATCGCCGAGGGCATGCGGATCGTCCCGCAGCAGAACGCGTGGGTGATCGAGCGCCTGGGCAAGTTCTTTCGCGTCCTGGAGCCCGGCTTCAACCTGATCGTGCCGTTCGTCGATCGCGTGGCCTACCGCCATTCGCTCAAGGAAGTGCCGGTCGACGTGCCGGAGCAGGTCTGCATCACGAAGGACAACACGCAGCTCTCGGTGGACGGGATCATCTACTTCCAGGTGATCGACCCGCGGCTCGCATCCTACGGCTCCTCGAATTACCTGATGGCGATCACGCAGCTCGCGCAGACGGCGTTGCGCAGCGTGATCGGCAAGATGGAGCTCGACCGCACCTTCGAGAGCCGCGACGAGATCAACCACATGGTCGTGCAGGTCCTCGACGAGGCGGGGCGCACCTGGGGCATCAAGGTGCTGCGCTACGAGATCAAGAGCCTCACGCCGCCCGATTCGATCCTGCGCGCCATGCAGGCGCAGATCACCGCCGAGCGCGAGAAGCGCGCCGTGATCGCGACTTCCGAGGGCAAGCGGCAGCAGGAGATCAACATCGCCGACGGCCAGCGCCAGGCGGCGATCCTCGAGTCGGAGGGCCAGAAGCAGGCGCAGATCAACAAGGCCCAGGGCGAGGCCGGCGCGATCGAGCTGGTGGCCAACGCGAACGCCAATGCGGTGCGCGTGGTCGCCGCCGCGATGGAGCTGCCCGGCGGCATGAACGCGGCGAACCTCAAAGTGGCGGCGCAGTACATCGAGGCGTTCGCGAACCTCGCCAGGACCAACAACACCCTCATCCTGCCCAGCAACCTGTCCGACGTCGCGGGCCTCGTGGCGAGCGCGATGACGGTGCTCAACAAGACCGGGCGCGCCGAGGCGGCGGCGGTGAAGTGACGAGCTATCCCGCGCCCATGGCGCGGCACAGCTCGTCATCCCCGCGAAGCGCCTGCCCCGGTAGTCGAGGACATTTAGGCCGGGACGGGGATCCAATCAATCCAAATTGGGCCCCGGGCCATCGGCGCAGGAGCGCCGCCCGGGGTGACGAAAATGGCCGATAGGGAATTCGGGTTCGAGACGCTGTGCGTGCACGCGGGGCAGGTCCCCGACGCGCAGACGGGCTCGCGCGCGGTGCCGCTGTACCAGACCACGTCTTACGTCTTCGACAGCGCGGACCACGCGGCGAGCCTCTTCAACCTGCAGACGTTCGGCAACGTCTACACGCGGCTATCGAATCCCACCACGGCGGTGTTCGAGGAGCGCGTGGCGGCGATCGAAGGAGGGCGCGCGGCGGTCGCGACGGCGTCGGGACAGGCCGCGGAGATGGTGGCGTTCCTCAACATCCTCGAGAGCGGCGACCACGTCGTGTCGTCGTCGAAGCTCTATGGCGGCACGTACACGATGCTCGGCGTGAATTTCAGGAAGCTCGGCATCGACGCGACGTTCGTCGATCCCGATGATCCGGAGAATTTCCGGCGCGCGCTCAAGCCGAACACGAAGGCGATCTTCTCCGAGACGCTCGGCAACCCCGCGATCAACATCGTGGACCTCGAGGCGATCGGAGCCATCGCGCGCGAGGCGGGCGTGCCGTTCATCGTCGACAACACGGCGGCATCGCCGTACCTGTGCCAGCCGCTCATGCACGGCGCGGACATCGTCGTGCACTCGGCCACGAAGTTCATCGGCGGGCACGGCACCAGCATGGGCGGCGTGGTGGTGGAGAGCGGACGCTTCCCCTGGGACAACGGCAGGTTTCCCACGATGACCGAGCCGTCGGCGGGCTACCACGGCGTGCGCTTCTACGAGACCTTCGGCGACTTCGGCTACACGATGAAGGCGCGCATGGAGATCCTGCGCGTGTTCGGGCCGGCGATCTCGCCCTTCAACGCGTGGCTCATGCTGCAGGGGCTGGAGACGCTGCCCGTGCGGATGGAGCGGCATTGCGCCAACGCGCTGGGCGTGGCGAACTTCCTGCGCAGCCATCCGAAGGTCGCCTGGGTGAACTACCCGGGCCTGCCCGACAGCCCGTACCACGCGCTTGCGAAGCGCTACATGCCCAGGGGAGCCGGCTCGCTGCTCGCCTTCGGCATCAAGGGCGGCTACGACGCGGGCGTGAAGTTCATCGAGAAGCTCACCTTCGTGAGCCACCTCGCCAACATCGGCGATACGAAGTCGCTCGTGATCCACCCCGCCTCGACGACCCACCGCCAGCTCTCCGAGGAAGACCAGAAGAAGGCGGGCGTGCCGCCGGACATGGTGCGGCTGTCGATCGGCATCGAGACGCTCGACGACATCCTCTGGGACATCGCCCAGGCGCTCGGCTAACCCGGGGACGCACCCCGGGGACGCACCCCCGCACCCCGCCCGCGCGTCCGGCGTCACGCCTTGGCTCGTCCCCGTGCGTCACGCCGTAGCTCATCCCCAAGCCAACGGCGGAACGCCTCGAGCTTCTCGGAGCCGTCGACACGGGGCGGGTAGACCAGCCAGTACTTGCGATCCGACGGCACCTCGATATCGAAGAGCTTCACCAGCACGCCGTTGCGCACGTCGTCGCCAAGCAGCGAGCTGCGGCAGAGCGCGATGCCCTGGCCCTCGATCGCCGCCTGCAGCATGTGCGACGTGTCGGTGAAAAGCGGCCCGCGCGCCGGCTCCGGCCAATCGAGGCCCACTGCCTCGAACCATGGCTTCCACGGATCGCCCTCGGCGCGCAGCAGCGTGTGCTTCGCGAGGTCCGCGGGACGCTTCGGCAGGCGCCCGTTCGCGAGCCGCGGGCTGCAGACGGGGAAGTAGTAGTCGTCCAGGAAATGCTCCGCGGTCACGCCGGGCCATTCCCCCTTCGCGTGGGCGCGGATCGCCACGTCCACGTCGTCGCGGCGCAGGTCCACGATCGCGTTGCTGGTGCGGATCTCCAGGTCGATCTCGGGATGCGCCCTGAAGAAACGACCGATGCGGGGCAGCAGCCAGCGCGCGGCGAAGGACGGCATGGTCGTGAGCCGCAGCTGCCGCGGATTGCGCCGCTCGCTCGCTTCGCGCGCCGCATCGCCGATCTCCGCCAGCGCGATGCGCAGCCGCGCGGCGAAGCGCTCGCCCGCGTCCGTGAGGCGGATGCCGCGCCCCGACCGCTCGACGAGCTTCACGCCGAAGTCCTCCTCGAGCGCCTTGATCTGGTGGCTGATCGCGCCGTGCGTGAGGTGCAGCGATTCGGCGGCGCGCGTGAGGCTGCCCGTGCGCGCGGCCGCGTCGAACGCTCGCAGCGCCTGCATCGGCGGAAGGCGGTCCGGCATGGCGGCTCCAAATGTGAATTCCGCTCACATTATCCGCCAAAACAAATCGATTGTGGAGGGCCGCTTCCGATCCTAGAGTGGGCGCCGGATCAACGAAGATCGCGGAGCTGAAAATGAAAACCCTGTTCGCAATTCCCCAGTGGCTGGATCATGTGGGCCTGCCGCTCGTGCTGAGTGGTGCGATCGTGCTCATGGTGGCGTCGGTCGCCGCGTGAGCCGGGGTGCGTCCCCGGGGTTAGCGGGGGCTGAGGACGGCGGCCTGGCGGAGGGCCTCGAGCAGGCTGCGCTCGTCGGCGGCGCCGGTGCCGGCGATGTCGAACGCGGTGCCGTGGTCGACCGACGTGCGCACGAAGGGCAGGCCGACGGTGACGTTCACGCCGGCTTCGAGGCCGAGCACCTTCACGGGACCGTGGCCCTGGTCGTGGTACATCGCGACGACCATGTCGAAGTCGCCGCGACGCGCGCGGAAGAAGAGCGTGTCGGCGGGAAGCGGGCCCTGCACGTCCCAGCCCATTGCGCGGCAGCGCGCGATCGCGGGCTCGATCTTCTGCGCTTCCTCGCCGCGGCCGAAGAGCCCGCCCTCGCCGGCGTGCGGGTTGATGCCGCAGACCGCGATGCGCGGGCGCTCGAGGCCGACTCGCACCAGCAGCTCCTGCGCGCGCGCGATGGTGCGCTCGACGAGGCCCGCGTCGATCCTTTCCACCGCGTCCAGCAGGCCGATGTGCGTCGTCACGTGGATGACGCGCAGGTCCTCCGCGATGAGCATCATCGATACTTCCGGCGTGCCCGTGAGCTCGGCGAGCAGCTCCGTGTGCCCCGGGTAGCGGTGGCCCGCGGCGTGGAGCGCTTCCTTGTTGAGCGGCGCGGTGCAGATGGCGGCGACCTCGCCGCGCGCGGCGAGGTCCACGGCGCGGCGGATGCACTGGAACGCCGCCTCGCCGCCCTTGGCCGAAAGCTTGCCGAAGGGCAGGTCCTCGGGAACGGTCGCCGCATCGATGCACGGCACGACGCCGGGCTCCCAGCGCGCCTCGCGCGGCGATTCGATGCCGCGCACCGCCACGTCCACGCCGCAGATGCGCGCGGCCTTCTCCAGCCGCCGCCGGTTGCCCACGACGACCGGATGCACGTGCGCGAAGATGTCGCGATGCGCGAAGGACTTGACGACGACCTCGGGTCCTACGCCGGCGGGATCGCCCATCGTGATGGCGACGACGGGACGGCTGGGCGTGCTCATGGGGAAGCGGAGGCGGGAGCGTGCAGGCGAACGAAGGTGTCATTGTCGCCGAAGCCGCCCGCCTTGAGCACGGCGCGAAAGGCGTAGGGCTCGACGGGCGACGATACGGCGATGCCCGGCTCGAGCTCGCCCTCGATGAAGAGCTCCTGCACGTCGAGCGCCTCGAACATGGCGCGGGCGGTGTCGCCGCCCGTGACCACGAGCGTGGCGGCGCGCCGCGCCACGTCGCGCAGCGCGACCGCCAGCCGCGCGACGATCTCGCGCGTGGGATTCGCCGGAGGCGTGTCCGAGACGACGTGCACGAGCGCCACGCCGCTCGAGTGCATCGCCGCCATCGCGCGGGCCGCGGCGATCTTCGCGTCGCCATCCGGGGGCAACGGCACGACGCTTTGCGGATGCGCCCGCGCGAACGCGGCGACTTGCAGCGCGGTCACCGGCGAAAAGCTTCCCGCGACGATGAGCGTCGGCGTCTCCAGCAACGCGCCGTCGACACCCGATGGCGGCTCGCCCGCGAGCGCGCGCGCGAGCCCGGCGGAACCCACCCACAACGTCTGCGGATCGTCGCGGCCCACGTTCGCGACGAGCGTCTCGAGGTCGCCCTGTTCCGTCGCGTCCGCGAGGAGCAGCGAGTGCGGCAGCCCCGCGGCGCGAACGGCTTCCGCGATCCGCCCGGCCGACTGGCCGCTCGCCTGCCCTCGAACCCACAGCTGCCCGTTCACGATCGTGCGGCCCTGCGCCGGGAATGCGGGAGCGATGACGACGGAGGTCAGGTTCGGGTTCGTATCCAGCAGCGCGCACAGCTCCTCGGCGATGTTGCCGCGCAACGTGGAATCGATCTTCTTGAAGAGCGGCGACTGGCGGTTGGCCGCGCTCGCGAGCCCGATCGCGCGCCAGCGGGCAGCGGCCGCCGCCGCATCGAGGGCGCGCGTGTCCGCGTCGAGCGCGAAGCGCGTCTCGCCGCGGCCCTCGCCGCGCAGCAGCAGGGACATGGCGCCGACGGCGCCGGTGAAGGCGGCCGCGCAGTCCGCGGCGCCGGACAGGTCGTCCGCCAGGATGCGAATCGGGAGCATGGCTATCGCCGCGGCGCGGCCGCTCTCGCCTCGGCGGCGCCCGCGGCGAACATGGTGTCGTCGATCCAGCCGGCGAACGCGGAGGCGCGCGCGAACTGCTGCCATTCGCGCCCGGCGGCGAGCGCGATGCCGGCGACCATCGGCCGCTGCTTCACCTCGATGAACGCCGGCGCCCCGAGCTCGTCGCCGGTGAGCGCCGCCTGCATGTCGGACGCTTCGTCGGCATTCTTCAGCCGCAGCGACAAGGTGCGCGGCGCGACGCGGTCCACGGTGTTGATCCCCGCGCGCGGCGCGGGCGGCAGCGCGCCAGCCGCCTCGCCGAGGCGTGCGCCGCGGCCGTGCGCGACGAAGACCACGGTCTTTCCTTCCTCGTCCGCGTCGCGATAGAGGGGCGAGGGCTCGATGCCGTCGATGGGCGCGCGCAGGAACAGCAGCGCGAGCGTGCGCGACGGATCGATCTCGATCGACTGGATCTCGTGGCGCGCGCCGCCGATGGCGACGGCGCCCGCGCCTTTCAGCGCTTCGGCCTGCCGCGCTCCCGTGAGCAGCCAGCGGGGCGCGACGAGGACCGCCTCACCACCGCTCGCGCCGAGAGCGATCGACGAGGTGTAGCGCGAGGCGAGCTCGAGGTACTCGGCGTCGTCTCGATCGGGGCGAATGAGCAATGCCGCGGCGGGCCAGGCTACGAGACAGGCGGCCATTGCAAGAAGCGATCGCTGGATCACGCATGGAGTTTATCCGATGGGCCGCCGCGGTCGGGTTGGTCGCCGGCCCTTCCTCCCTGCAACCACACTGCGCCGCGGGAACGGCGGGGGCTGTGAAGCGCGTCACAGCGGCATGACGCGGCAGGTTTCAATTGACTTCATGCGAACGGCGGCCGTAGCATCGCATTTTCAAACGAGCGTTTGAATCGAGCGTTTTACATGGTGATTCAACGGGTTGCCGATGCGGGCACCAAGGTGCGCATCCTCGATGCGGCCGAGCAGCTCTTCATGGAGCACGGCTTCGAGGCGACCAGCCTGCGGCAGCTCACCGCGGCCGCGGGCGTGAACCTCGCCGCGGTGAACTACCACTTCGGCAGCAAGGAAGAGCTCTTCCAGGCGGTGCTCACGCGCCGGCTCGATGACATGAACCAGGAGCGCATCGACCTGCTGGACAAGGCGGAGCGCGAGGCGGCGGGCAAGCCCGCGACCTGCGAGAAGATCCTCGCCGCGATGCTCATCCCGGCGCTGCGGCTCGCGCGCGACGAGAAGCGCGGGGGCAAGAATTTCCTGCGGCTGCTCGGGCGCGCCTACGCCGATCCCGCGCCCTTCATCCGCCAGTTCCTGTCCGCGCAGTACGCGGAGATGATCGGCCGCTACAAGGAAGCGTTCGCGAAGGCGTTGCCGCACCTCTCGCGCCAGGAGCTCACCTGGCGGCTGCATTTCGTGATGGGCGCGCTGTCGTACACGCTGGCAGGCACCGATGCGCTCAAGCTCGTCGCGCAGATGGCGCCCGCCGAGAAGGACAACGACGAGCTGCTGCTGCAGCGGCTGGCCCCGTTCCTCGCGGCCGGCCTCAAGGCGCCGGCGATGGCCGGCACGCGCAAGCTCGAGCTCGTCTCGCGCCAGACAACCGGAGAACGCCGATGATCACGCCCTTCGTCTATGCCCTCGCCGCCGTGGTCGCGCTCGTCGCGGTGTTCCTGCTCGTGAGGCCGCTGCGCCGCGCGGTGATCACGCGTCCCGTCTTCGGCGTGTACAAGCGCATCCTGCCGCAGGTCTCGCAGACCGAGCAGGAGGCCCTCGACGCGGGCAGCATCTGGTGGGACGCCGACCTGTTCAAGGGCGCTCCCGACTGGGGCAAGCTGCTCGCGTACCCGCAGGCGAAGCTCTCCGCCGAGGAGAAGGCGTTCATCGACGGGCCGGTCGAGGAGCTGTGCGGCATGCTCGACGAGTGGGACATCACGCACAACCGCATGGACCTGCCGCCCCAGGTGTGGAAGTTCATCCGCGAGCACGGCTTCCTCGGCATGATCATTCCCAAGGCATACGGCGGGCTCGAATTCTCGGCGTACGCGCATTCGGAAGTGGTGACCAAGCTCTCCACGCGCAGCGGCACCGCGGCGGTGAGCGTGATGGTGCCCAACTCGCTCGGCCCCGCCGAGCTCCTCGTGCACTACGGCACCGAGGAGCAGAAGAACCACTACCTGCCGCGGCTCGCGAAGGGCGTGGAGATCCCGTGCTTCGCGTTGACGAGCCCGGAGGCGGGATCGGATGCGGGCTCCATTCCCGACGTCGGCATCGTGTGCAAGGGCATGCACGAGGGCCGCGAGGTGCTGGGCCTGCGGCTCACGTGGGACAAGCGCTACATCACGCTCGCGCCGATCGCGACGATCCTCGGCCTCGCGTTCAAGGCCTACGACCCGGAACGCCTGCTCGGGGACGAAGAGGACCTGGGCATCACGCTCGCGTTGATTCCCACCAGCCACAAGGGCGTCGAGACCGGGCGTCGCCACCTGCCGCTCTCGGCGGCGTTCCTGAACGGCCCCACGCGCGGCCAGGACGTGTTCATCCCGATCGACTGGGTGATCGGCGGGCGCGCGATGCTGGGCAAGGGCTGGGGCATGCTCATGGAATGCCTCGCCGCGGGGCGCTCGATCTCGCTGCCGTCGATGTCGATGGCCGCGGGCAAGATCGGCAGCCGCGCAACCGGCGCCTACGCGCGCGTTCGCGTGCAGTTCCGCACGCCCATCGGCAGGTTCGAGGGCGTGGAGGAGCCGCTCGCGCGCATCGGCGGCAACACGTACCTCATGGACGCCACGCGGCGCATGACGATGGTCGCCCTCGACAGCGGCGAGAAGCCCTCGGTCATCTCCGCGATCTGCAAGTACCACATGACCGAGCGGATGCGGCAGGTCCTCAACGACGCGATGGACGTGCACGGCGGCAAGGGCATCGTGCTGGGGCCGAACAACTACCTCGGGCGCGCCTACGAGACGCTCCCCGTCGCGATCACCGTCGAGGGCGCGAACATCCTCACGCGCTCGATGATCATCTTCGGGCAGGGCGCCATCCGCTGCCATCCGTTCGTGCTGCGCGAGATCCGCTCGGCGGGCGCGAACGACCTGAAGGAATTCGACGCGGCGCTCTGGGGGCACATGGCGTTCACCGTTTCGAACGCGGTGCGCGCGCTCTGGCTGGGCATCACGGGCGGCAAGGGCGTGTCCGTGCCGGGCGCGCCGGAGACGAAGCGCTACCTGCAGATCATGACGCGCTTCGCGGCGGCCTTCGCGCTGCTCTCGGACGTGTCGATGTTCGTGATCGGCGGCAGCCTCAAGCGGCGCGAGAAGATCTCCGCGCGCCTGGGCGACGTGCTCTCGATGCTCTACATCACGTCGGCGGTCGTCAAGCGCTACCACGACGAGGGGCGGCAGAAGGACGACCTGCCGCTCATGACGTGGGCGCTGTACGACAGCTTCTTCAAGCTGCAGGTGGCGATCGACGGCGTGCTCGAGAATTTCCCGAACCGCTTCGTCGCGGGCCTGCTGCGCGTGCTCGTGTTCCCGAAGGGACTCACGCTCGACGCGCCCTCGGATCGCGTGGGCTCGCAGGTGGCGCAGATCCTCATCACGCCGTGCGCCGCGCGCGACCGGCTCACCGCGGGCGCCTACGTGCCGCGCCGCGAGGACGACGTGATCGGGCGCCTCGAGTTCGCGATGGAGGCGGCGGTGAAAGCCGAGCCCATCGAGGCGAAGATGCGGCGCGCCGTTCGCGAGCGCAAGCTCGAAGAGGGACGCACCGCCGCCGACACCCGGGCAAACGCGCTGCGGGAGGGCATCATCACGCACGAAGAGCAGGAGCACCTCGTCTACACCGAGCGGCTGCGGCGCGAAGTGGTGAAGGTGGACGATTTCGACCCGGTGACGCTGGGTCGCACGACCCAGGAGGATTCATGGCCGCCCTCGGATTCGAAGAGAAAGGTCGCCGCCGCGTCCATGTAGTCGACGGCGCGCGCACGCCGTTCCTCAAGGCGAGGACCGGCATGGGGCCCTTCACGGGCTCCGACCTCGCCGTCAATGCGGGCCGCGCGCTGCTGCTGCGCCAGCCCTTCGCGCCGGCCGAATTCGACGAGGTCATCCTCGGCGCCGCCCTGCCGTCGGCCGACGAGGCGAACATCGCGCGCGTCGTGTCGCTGCGCCTGGGCTGCGGCGAGAAGGTGCCCGCGTGGACCGTGATGCGCAACTGCGCCTCGGGGCTGCAGGCGCTCGACTCGGCGTACGTGAACATCGTGGCGGGGCGCGCGAGCCTCGTGCTCGCCGGCGGCACCGATGCCATGAGCCATGCGCCGCTGCTCTTCGGCCCGGCGATGGTGAACTGGCTCGCGCAATGGTATGCGGCGAAGAGCTTCGGCCAGCGCGCGGGGCTCGCCACCCGGTTTCGCCTCTCCTACCTCGCGCCGGTGATCGCGCTGCTGCGCGGCCTCACGGACCCGGTCGTGAAGGTCTCCATGGGCTCGACCGCGGAGATCGTCGCGAAGCGCTTCGGGATCACGCGCGCGATGATGGACGAGTATGCGGTCGAGTCCCACCGCCGCGCCGCCTTCGCGCAGGACAACGGCCATCTCGCGGAAATCGAGCCGATGTACGGGCCGGACGGCACGGTGTACGCGCAGGACGACGGCGTGCGGCGCGATTCCAGCGTGGAGAAGCTCGCGAAGCTCAAGCCCGTGTTCGACCGCAACGACGGCAACGTCACCGCGGGCAACAGCTCGCAGGTCACGGACGGCGCGGCGATGCTCGTCATCGCCTCCGACGAAGCCGTCGCGAAGCATGGCCTGGAGCCCCTGGGCCGCATCGTGGATACGCATTGGGGCGCGCTCGATCCGTCGGAAATGGGCCTGGGGCCGGTGCACGCGATCACGCCGCTGCTCCTGCGGCACGGCTACACCTGGGACGACATCGACGCCGTCGAGATCAACGAGGCGTTCGCCGCGCAGGTGCTCGGATGCCTCGCCGCGTGGGAGAGCGACGCGTATTGCGCCGAGCACTTCGGGCTGCCGCAGGCCTTCGGGCGCCTCGACCGCGCGAAGCTCAACGTGGACGGCGGCGCCATCGCGATCGGCCATCCGATCGGCGCCTCGGGCGCGCGCGTCGTGCTGCATGTGCTGAAAGTGCTCGAGCGCACCGGCGGGCGGCGCGGCGTGGCGTCGCTGTGCATCGGCGGCGGCCAGGGCGGCGCCATGCTGGTCGAGCGGGCGTGACGCGCGGACTGGTGACCGGCAAGCTGCTCGGGCCGCGCACGCTGCGCGGCATCTTCAACCTGTGGCCGCCCTTTCGCGGCGCCGGCATCCGCGTGCGCGAGATCGCGGGCGACTTCCGTTCCACGACCGTGGAGCTGCGCATGGGGCTCCTCAACCGCAACGCGGTGGGCACGCATTTCGGCGGCTCGCTCTTCGCGATGACCGACCCCTTCTTCATGATCATGATGATGAAGAACCTCGGGCCCGAGTACGTCGTGTGGGACAAGCAGGGCAGCGTGCGCTTCCTCAGGCCCGCGCGCGGCACGGTGGTGGCGCGCCTGCACCTGCCCGAGGAGAGCATCCACGAGGCGCGCGAGAAGACCGCCGCGGGCGAGCGCCACGAGCCGCAATTCCGCGTCGCGATCGTGGACGAGCAGGGCGTGACCGTCGCAGAAGTCGAGAAGACGCTCTACATCCGCCGCAAGCGAAGCTGACTGCGCGAAAGCACCGGGGGGGGGGGCATTTCGCCGCACCCCCCGCCCGTGCCCTTTGCAAGCCCTTGATGCGCAAGGATTCCTGCGCTGGCACGCGAACTGCATTCCTGCCCTCGTGCCGCCAACCCCCGGCGGCCAGACAACAGAGGAATGCCTCACATGAGCAAGGGAGCCCGTTTTCCTGATGGCGCGATCGCGGCATTTGCCACGCCGGTGCTGCCGCAGCTGGCGCCGTGTCCGGACATCGAGGGCGTGGGCGTGGTCGACAACCTGGTGGTGCGCAAGCTGTTCTGAGCGCCCGCGACATGGGCCCCTATAATCGGGCCCATGCCGCTCACCCACTGGACAGTCGATCGCGATGCCGACGGCATCGCCTGGCTGCGCTTCGACCGCGCGGGGACCGGCACCAACACGTTCTCCAGCGAGGCGCTGCGCGAGCTGCGCCAGGCGATCGAGGCGCTGCGAGCCGATCCGCCGCGCGGCCTCGCGATCCTCTCGGCGAAGGAAAGCGGCTTCGCGGCCGGCGCCGACATCCAGGAATTCACCACGCTCAAGGATCCCGACGAGGCATGGTCCTTCATCACGCTGGGCAACGAGGTGTTCGACGAGGTCGCCGCGCTGCCTTTCCCGACGGTCGCGCTGGTCCATGGCTTCTGCATGGGCGGCGGCACGGAGCTCGCGCTCGCCTGCCGCTATCGCGTCGCGGACGACGGGCCGAAGACGCGCATCGGCCTGCCGGAGGTCATGATCGGCATCGTGCCCGGTTGGGGCGGTACGAAGCGCCTGCCGAAGCTCATCGGCGCGGGACCGGCGCTGGACCTGATGCTCACCGGGCGCAGCCTCGATGCGCGGCGCGCGAAGAAGCTGGGACTGGTCGATGCCGTCACGCCGCGGCGCCATTTCGAGAGCGCCGCGCGCCGCATCCTCGCCGAGAAACGCCCGCCGCATGCGCCGGCGCTCGCCGCGGCGATCACCGATTGGCCCGGCGTGCGATCGCTCGTCGCGAAGATGTCGGCGAAGAAGGTCGCGGAGCGCGTGCGCCGCGACCACTATCCCGCGCCGTACGCGATCATCGACCTGTGGAAGGACTTCGGCGGCGACGTGCGCCGCGTGCCGCCGGAGCATCCGTCGTCGATGCGAAGCCTGTTCCTGCATCCGACGACGCGCAACCTCATCCGCATCTTCCTGCTGCAGGACCGGCTGAAGGCGTTCGGGAAGGAAGACCCGGGGACGCACCCCGGCAAGCGGGGATCCGTCCCCATGCGCGTCCATGTGATCGGCGCCGGTGCGATGGGCGGCGATATCGCGGCCTGGTGCGCGTTGCGCGGCATGACGGTGACCCTGCAGGACCTTGCGCCGGAGCGCATCGCGCCCGCCATCAAGCGCGCCGCGCAGCTCTACAAGCGGCGGCTGCGCGAGCCGCACCTCATCCGCGCCGCGATGGACCGCCTGATTGCCGACGTGCGCGGCGATGGCGTGGCGAAGGCCGAGCTGGTGATCGAGGCAATCGTCGAGAACGCGGAGGTGAAGCGCAAGCTCTTCGCGGACATCGAGCCGCGCATGCAGCCGGCGGCGATCCTCGCCACCAATACGTCGAGCATCCCGTTGCAGGAGCTGGCGACCGCCCTGCAGCGTCCCGGGCGCCTCGTGGGGCTGCATTTCTTCAACCCGGTCGCGCAGATGATGCTGGTGGAGATCGTCGAGGGGCCGCAGACGGCGCCCGAGGTCCTGCGCGCGGGGCAGGCGTTCGCTCGCCAGATCGACAAGCTGCCGCTGCCGTGCAAGTCGGCGCCCGGCTTCCTCGTGAACCGCGTGCTGTCGCCGTACCTGCTCGAAGCGATGCTCATGGTGGACGAAGGCATCGCGCCCGAGACGGTGGACGCCGCGGCGAAAGCCTTCGGAATGCCCATGGGCCCCATCGAGCTCGCCGACATGGTGGGCCTGGACATCTGCGCCGCGGTGGGACAGGAATTGGCGAAGCCCGGCACGCCGATCCCGCGACGGTTGCGCGAGAGCATCGAGGCGAAGCGCTTCGGCAAGAAGAGCGGGCAGGGATACTACACGTGGGTGAAGGACAAGCCGCGCAAAGGCCGGCCTGCGGCCGGCGCGGACCTTCCGGCGCTCGCCGACCGCATGGTGGCGCCGGCGCTCAACGAGGCGGTCGCCTGTGTGCGCGAGGGCATCGTCGCCGATGCCGACCTGTGCGATGCGGGCGTGATCTTCGGCACCGGCTTCGCGCCGCATCGCGGCGGTCCCATCAACACCATTCGCACGCGCGGCAAGCAGGCGTGGCTCGACGTGATGGCCGCGTTGAAGGCGAGGCACGGCGAGCGCTTCGAGCCCGATCCGGGCTGGGCGTCCCTGTAGCGTTCCGGGGACGTCTGTCCCCATTTCACCGCCGCGATCACCGGGCGACGCGAGCGCGCCGCGCAATTAAGGGATGGTTAATGTGCACGCGGCTAGCATGCGCGGACCATCGAGAGGCCGCCGTCCGCGCGGCCCATGTCCAGCGCACATCCCATCCATCCTGCGCAGGAGCACGAACACATGAAAGCACGCCACTCCCTGGCCCGGAAGTTTCGCCTCGCCATGCCCGCAACGCTCGCCGCTGCGGCATTCACGGCACTGCCGGCCTCCGCTGCGAATACCGGCACCGACTGGCTCTGGCTGAGCGCGAGCCTCAGCGGCTGCACGTTCACCATCACCGTCGATTGGAACGGCTACCCGGATGCGAAGTACGTCGAGGTCTTCGTGACCGACGGCTATACCGGGGCGCCGATCCTGCCCACGGCCGTCAGGATCAAGAACAAGGACAACCACGCGGTGGTCACGATGCCGCCGATGGTGCCGTCCACGACGCAGACGTTCTACTACTCGTGGGCGCAGCTCGTCGACACCCACGGCAACGCCATACCGGCATCGCTCGACTTCACCGGCCAGCAAGGCGCGTACTGCGCTGCACCGTAAGGGGGCTCGCGCGCGGCGCAGCGGCCCCCGGCCGCCTCGCGCCGCGCCGGCCGCGGCCGCGGCGTGCCGCGCGTTCCAGGGGTGGTCCGTGTCCATCGTCGTGCCTGTCGGGCTGACCGAGGAGGCCGCCATCCGCACCGCCATCCTCGAGGCATTCCCGTTCTACCGCGACTCACCCGGCGTGGTGCGCGAGAGCATGGACGCGGCGATGCAGTACCAGGTGCTGCCCGCGGGCACGTTCTTCTATCGCGAGTGGGACGTGTGCCCTCATTTCGCCGTCGTCATCAGCGGCGACATCCGCGTCTACAAGACGGGCGGCATGGGCCGCGAGGTGACGCTCTATCACGTGCAGGATTCCGAGCCGTGCCTCGTGAACCTCATCTCGGTGTTGCTGTCGCGTCCCGCGATGGCGACCGCGGTGACGGAGGTCGAGACCTCCGCGGTGCTCTTTCCCGGCGCGTCGCTGGGCTCGTGGATGGCCGCGAGCGAGGCGCTGCGCCTTTTCGTGTTCGAATCGATCGCCGCGCGCGTCGTGAACGTGATGACGCTCGTCGAGGAGGTGGCCTTCCAGCACATGGATAGCCGCCTGGGCGCGCTGCTGCTCAAGCGATTCGGGACGCGGCAAAGTTTTTCCGCCACGCACGAGGAGATCGCGGCCGAGCTCGGCACCGCGCGCGAGGTCGTGAGCCGCGTGCTGCGCGATTTCGCGCAGCGCGGCGCGATTCGCGTGACGCGCGGCTCCATCGAGCTTCTAAGTGCCGAGACCTTGCTCCAACTCATGTAACGCCGTTTCCTGCGTGACAGAAGTCACCGACCCGCACCGGTGCGACAGGTACCTTTGAGGGGCACATCCGAGAGTCGCCACGTCGTTCCCCAGGCGGCCGCGCATTCGCGCACACCCTCCCACAACGCAGGAGCATCCCATGAACGCAATGATCGGAAACTCTCTCCGGGCGGCAGTCGCCGGCGCCGTCATCTCCATGTTGCCGGCGAGCGTCGCGGCTGCGCCGAAGCCGGGCACGGACTGGCTTTGGCTCAGCGCCTCGCTCAACACCGTCGACTGCACCTTCACCATCACGGTCAACTGGGCCGGATTCCAGGACGCCAAGCTGCTCGAGGTCTTCGCGACGGAAGGCTATGCCGGCGTGCCGATCCTGCCCACGGACTTCCGCATCAAGAACAGGGACAACCAGATGACCGTGACGATGCCCCCGCTGGCGCCGTCGACCACGTTCACCATGTTCTACGCGTGGGCACAGCTGATCGACACGCACGGCAACGCGATCCCCGCATCGCTCGACTTCACGGGCCAGCAGGGGGGCTACTGCGCCGCGCCGTGACGTCAACGCCCGCGCACGGGTGACGTCATGATCGCCGCGGCCGCGAGGCCCGC
>DASTGG010000029.1:0-22289 GCA_035719385.1 Usitatibacter sp. | reverse complement strand
TGCTCGGCAAGGCCGCCGTGCCCGACGACCTGCCCTTCGTGACGGGCTCCATCGGGCTGCTGGGCACGAAGCCGAGCTGGGACCTCATGACGGAGTGCGACACCTTCCTCATGGTGGGGTCGGCGTTCCCCTACTCCGAGTTCCTGCCCGAGGAGGGCCAGGCGCGCGGCGTGCAGATCGACATCGACGGCCGCATGCTGGGACTGCGCTACCCCATGGAGCTCAATCTCGTCGGCGATTCGCAGGCCACGCTGCGCGCGCTGATCCCGCTCCTGCAGCGCAAGGCCGACCGCTCGTGGCGCAAGGAAGTCGAGGAGAACGTCGCGCGCTGGTGGAAGGTGCTCGAGAAGCGCGCGATGAACGAGGCCAATCCCGTGAACCCGCAGCGCGTGTTCTGGGAGCTTTCGCCGCGGCTGCCCGACAACTGCATCGTGAGCGCGGACTCGGGCTCGACGGCGAACTGGTATGCGCGCGACCTGAAGATGCGGCGCGGCATGAAGGCCTCGCTCTCCGGCGGCCTCGCGACCATGGGCCCGGGCGTGCCCTATGCCATCGCGGCGAAGTTCGCGTACCCCGACCGCGTGGCCATCGCGCTCGTGGGCGACGGCGCGATGCAGATGAACGGCATCAATGGCCTCATCACCATCGCCAAGTACTGGAAGCGCTGGTCCGACCCGCGGCTCGTGGTGATGGTGCTCAACAACGGCGACCTCAACCAGGTCACCTGGGAGCAGCGCGCGATGGAGGGATTCCCGAAGTTCAGCGCCTCGCAGGACGTGCCCTGCTTCCCGTACGCGCGCTACGCGGAGATGCTGGGCCTGGGCGGCGTGCGCGTGGACAAGCCCGGGCAGCTGGCTGCCGCCTGGGACGCCGCGTTCGCCGCCGACCGCCCCACGCTGGTGGAGGTCATGTCCGATCCCGACGTGCCGCCGCTGCCGCCGCACATCAGCAGCAAGCAGGCCAAGGCGTACATCGAGGCGCTGCTGAAGGGCGACACCGACGCGATCGGCATCGTGAAGGCCTCGGCGAAGGAAGTCTGGGCTTCCCTCATGCCGGCGAAGTGATGCAGCGCGATGACGCCCGCCTCCATCACCGGCGTGCGTGCAGCGGCGTACACCGTGCCGACCGATGCCCCCGAGTCCGATGGCACGCTCGAATGGAACGCGACCACGCTCGTCGTCGCGCATGTGCGGGCGGGCGGCCGCGAGGGCCTCGGGTACACGTACGCGGACACGGCCACTGCGCTCCTCATCCGCGATAAGCTCGCGCCGCTGCTCGCCGGCGCGGACGCATGCGCGACCAACGCGCGCTGGATCGACATGGTGCGCGCCGTGCGCAACCTGGGCCGCCCGGGGATCGCATCCATGGCGATCTCCGCCCTCGACGCCGCGTTGTGGGACCTCAAGGGCAGGCTCCTCGGCGCCTCGGTGATCGACCTGCTGGGAGCCGCGCGCGATTCCATCGCCGCCTACGGCAGCGGCGGCTTCACCTCGTATTCGCCCGAGCGCCTGCGCGAGCAGCTCGGCGGCTGGGCCGCGCAGGGCTTCGGCGCGGTGAAGATGAAGGTCGGCCGCGATGCGGCGCTCGACGTGGACCGCGTCGCGAGCGCGCGCGATGCGATCGGCCCCGCCGTGCGGCTCTTCGTCGATGCCAACGGCGCGCACACGCCGGAGGATGCGTTGCGGCAGGCCGGGGCGTTCGCGCGCTTCGACGTGCGCTGGTTCGAGGAGCCGGTGTCCTCCGACGACCTTGCCGGATTGCGGCTGCTGAGGCAGCGGCGCCCCGCCGGCATGGCGATCGCCGCGGGCGAATACGGCTACAGCGCGGCGTATTTCCGCCGCATGCTCGAGGCGGGCGCGGTGGACGCGTTGCAGGCGGACGCCACGCGCTGCGGTGGCGTTACCGGATTCCTCAACGCCGCCGAGCAGGCCGATGCCTTCGGCGTGCCGCTGTCGAGCCATTGCGCGCCGTCGCTGCACGTGGCGCTTTGCTGCGCGGCGCGGCGCGCGGTGCACCTCGAATGGTTCCACGACCACGTGCGCATCGAGCAGCGCCTCTTCGACGGCTGCCCGCGGCCCATCTCGGGGCGCCTCGCGCCCGATGCCTCGCGACCCGGCCTCGGCCTCGAATTCAAGGAAAAGGACGCGGAATGTTTTCGCAATTGATCGATACGCGCGGCCTGCACCGCCGCGCGCAGCATGCCCGCGGCAGCGTGGATGCGCATGCGCTCGCCGCGGAGCTGCAGCGCGCCATCTCGGGCGAGGTGCGCTTCGACGACGGCAGCCGTGCGTTGTACGCGACCGACGCCTCCAACTACCGGCAGGTCCCCATCGGCGTGGTCATCCCGCGCACGATCGACGATGTCATCGCGACGGTGTCCGTGTGTCGCGAGCATGGCGCGCCGATCCTCGCGCGGGGCGGCGGCACGAGCCTCTGCGGACAGTGCTGCAACGTGGCCGTGGTGGTCGACTTCACCAAGTACCTGCACCGCATCATCGAGGTCGATGCGTCGCAGCGCTTCGCGCGCGTGCAGCCCGGCGTCGTGCTCGACGACCTGCGCGACGCCGCGGAGGCGCACCACCTCACGTTCGGGCCCGACCCGGCGACCCACGACCACAACACGCTCGGCGGCATGATCGGAAACAACTCGTGCGGCGTGCATTCCGTGATGGCGGGCGAGACGGTGCACAACGTGCTCGAGCTCGATGTTCTCACGTACGACGGCACGCGCATGATCCTGGGGCCGACCGACGACGCCGCCTTCGCGCGCCTGCAGCTCGCCGGCGGGCGCCCCGCGCAGATCGCCGCGGCGCTGCGGGCGCTTCGCGATGCGCACGGCGCCGAGATCCGCCGGCGCTTTCCGCCGATCCCGCGGCGCGTGTCCGGCTACAACCTCCCTGCCCTGCTTCCGGAGAACGGATTCAACCTCGCGCGCGCGCTCGTCGGATCGGAGGGCACGTGCGCGATCGTGCTCGGCGCGAAATTGCGGCTCGTGGAGAGCCCGCGCGGCCGCTCGCTGCTCGTGCTGGGCTACGAGAGCGTGTACGAGGCGGCGGACCACGTTCCCGAAATCCTCGAGTTCGGTCCCATCGGCCTGGAGGGTATCGACGACCGTCTCATCGAGGACATGAAGTCGGTTCGCCTGCATCCGCAGGACGTCAAGCTGTTGCCGGAAGGGCACGGATGGCTGCTCGTGGAGTTCGGCGGCGCCGATCGCGGCGAGTCGCATGCGAAGGCACGGCGCGCCATGGAGCGGCTGCGCAAATCGCCGCGGCCCCCGGCGATGAAGCTCTTCGATGACCCGGAGGAGGAAAAGACGATCTGGCGCGTGCGCGAGGCGGGCCTCGGCGCGACCGCGCACGTGCCGCACAAGCCGATCACCTGGGAGGGCTGGGAAGACTCGTCCGTGCCGCCGGAACGCCTCGGCGAGTACCTGCGCAAGCTGCGCGCCCTCCTCGAGCGCTACGGCTACGGATGCGACCTCTACGGCCACTTCGGCCAGGGCTGCGTGCATACGCGCATCGACTTCGACCTCGAAACCGCCGACGGCATCGCCAGGTTCCGGGGTTTCCTCGAAGACGCGGCGCATGTGGTGACCGGGCTGGGCGGCTCGATCTCCGGCGAGCACGGCGACGGCCAGTCGAAGGCCGCGCTGCTGCCGATCATGTTCGGCGACGAGCTCATGGAGGCGTTCCGCGATTTCAAGCGCATCTGGGACCCGGACAACCGCCTCAACCCCGGCAAGGTGGTGGATGCCTTCCGGCCCGACGAGAACCTGCGCCTCGGCGCGACGTATGCGCCGCCGGCGGTGCGGACGCACTTCCGGTATCCCGACGATCGCGGTGACTTCGCGCGCGCGACGCTGCGATGCGTGGGCGTGGGCGAATGCCGCAAGAAGGGCGGCACGATGTGCCCCAGCTACAAGGTCACGCTCGAGGAGATGCACTCGACCCGCGGCCGCGGCCACCTGCTCTTCGAGATGCTGCAGGGCCGGCCGCTGCGCGAAGGGTGGAAGTCGGACGCCGTTCGCGAAGCGCTCGACCTTTGCCTGTCGTGCAAGGGATGCAAGGGCGAGTGCCCCGTGCACGTGGACATGGCGACATACAAGGCGGAATTCATGGCGCATCACTACGAGGGGCGCCTGCGCCCGCGCGGTGCCTATGCCTTCGGCCTCATCGACGTGTGGGCGCGCATCGCGGCCCTCGCACCGCGCCTCGCCAACCGGCTCGCCGCGACCGAGCTCGCCAAGGCGATTGCCGGCATCCATCCGAAGCGGCGCATTCCGCGCTTCGCCAGCCCGGGCTTCCGCGAGCGCTTCGCCAAACGCAACCGGGGCGGCGCCGGCGGCGAGCGCGTGCTGCTCTTTCCCGACACCTTCAACGAGCACTTCCATCCCGAGACGGCGATGGCCGCGGTGGAGGTCATGGAGGCGGCCGGGTTCCATGTCGACATTCCGGCACGCAGGCTCTGCTGCGGGCGTGCGCTCTACGAATTCGGCATGCTCGACCGCGCGCGGCGCTACCTGGAGGCGATACTCGACGCGCTCCACGACGACATCGTGGCCGGCACGCCGATCGTGGTGCTCGAGCCCGCATGCGCGAGCGTCTTCCGCGACGAGCTCACCAACCTGCTGTACAAGGACGAGCGCGCGCACCGGCTCGCGAGGCAGGTGAAGCTGCTGGGCGAGCTGCTCACCGAGCGCGCGCCGCACTGGAAACCGGCCGCCCTCGGGCGCAAGGCGATCGTGCACGGGCATTGCCACCAGAAATCGGTCCTGGGCATGCAGGCGCACGAGGCGATGCTGCGGGCCGCGGGCGTGGACTGCCGCGTGCTCGATTCCGGGTGCTGCGGCATGGCCGGCTCCTTCGGCTTCGAAACGTCGAAGTACGACGTCGCGATCGCCTGCGGCGAGCGCGTGCTGCTCCCCGAAGTGCGCGCCGCGGACGATTCGATGCTCATCGTCGCGAACGGCTTCAGCTGCCGCGAGCAGATCGAGCAGGCGACGGGCCGGCGGCCGCTGCACCTGGCCGAGGTGCTGGCGGGCGCGATCAGCCCAGCGTGAGGCGGCTGCCGAGGATGGCCCCGTACAGCGCGTGAGCGAGCAACGTGGCGAGCGGCGTGCGATAACCGTAGCTCAGCGCGAGGAAGCCCGGCGGCTGCAGGCGGCGCACGCGGCTCGGCCCCTCGTACTCGCTCGCCATGCGCGGATGCACGTACGGCAGCAGCGGCAGCAGCATCACGAGAAGCACGAGGCCGTGCACGAGGCCGACCGCGGTGCCGAGCATCCAGCCGGCGCGGCCGATGGCGGCGAAGATGAAGTAGTACACGAAGCCGAAGAGCCATCCGCCCAGCAGGTACAGCACGATGCCGAGCGCATTGGCCGCGGAGCGCTCGCCGGTGAAGAGCGTGCCGAGCAGGAACGGAAGGCTCAGCCGCGAATAGCCGAGCCGCTGCGCGCCGAACATCACGCCGCTGAGGGCGGCCGTCGCCACGAAGCTCCACAGCAGGATCGCGAGCACCTGGAAGGCGGTCGTCGCCATCGCCTAGGCCGTCCGGTGCCTGTAGAGCGCCGTAGCCGCGGAAACGAGGCTCACGTGCGTGAAGGCCTGCGGGAAGTTGCCCATGGGCTTGCGCGTGGCGGTCGCGATCTCCTCGCCGAAGAGGCCCACGTCGTTGGCGCATTCGCACGTGCGCTCGAAGAGCTCACGCGCCTCGTCGTCGTGGCCGGCGTTGGCGAGGTATTCCGCCGCCCAGAAGTTGCACGGCGCGAAAGCGTTCTCCGGGGCGCCGATGCCGTCGTAGCCGCTGCCGGCCGGGTAACGCATCACGAGCCCGTCGCGCATCAGCGTCTTCTCGATGAAGCGGTAGGTGCCCTCCATGCGGTCGGTGCGCGGCGACTGGTAGCCGTAGCGTGCGAGCAGGAGCAGGCTCGCGTCCGGCTCGCTGCCGCCGAAATATCCCACGTACGCCCCGAGGCGCTCGTCGTAGCCGTGCGCCTCGATTTCGCCGCGCACGGCATCGCACTCACGCTGCAGCCGATCGCGGTCGAGGCGAATCGGGAAGCGCTCCGCGAGGCACCGCAGCCGGTCGAGCGCCACCCAGCACATCGCCTTGGAGAAGGTATGGTGCCGTGCGCCACGACGCGTCTCCCAGATGCCCTGGTCGGGACAGCGCCAGAGGTCCATCACGTTGCGTCCCACGCCCGCGAGCATCCGGCACTCGACCGAATCGAGCGCGCCGCCCGCGGCCACGTACTGCGCCACGGTCTCGAGCAGCTCGCCGTAGATGTCGAGCTGCAGCTGCCCGTGCGCCGCGTTGCCGATGCGCACCGGGCGGGCGCCACGGTAGCCCGACAGCTCGTCGAGGGTGCGTTCCGTGAGGTGCGTCTCGCCGTAGATGTCGTACATCACCTGGAAGCGCTGCCAGGTGAGGCGCGTGGCGTGCAGCAGCCATTCGAGGAATCCCTCGGCCTCCTCGATGAAGCCCAGGCTCAGGAACGCGTGCAGCACGAGCGCGCTGTCGCGAATCCAGCAGAAGCGGTAATCCCAGTTGCGCGGCCCGCCCGCCACTTCCGGCAACGATGTGGTGGGCGCGGCCAGCACCGCGCCGCTCGTGCAGCACGTGAGCAGCTTCAGCAGCAGCACGCTGCGCACCACGGCCTCGCGATAGGGACCGTCGTAGCGGCATCGCGCGCTCCAGTCGCGCCACCAGGACACGGTGGCCTCGAGCCGCGACGCGGCCGCCTCGCCCAGCGGCGGGATGACGCTCGCCTCGTGCTCGTCGTAGCCGAGCGAGAACCAGCGAGTCTCGCCCTGGCGGATCGTCACGCGTCCCCGGAGCTCGCCCTGCTCGCCCGCGGCGAGCGGCGCCTCGGCGAGCAGCGTCATGCCGAAGGGCGCATGCATGCAATGCCAGCCGAGCGCGCCGCGTTGGCGAAAGGCGAGCGCGCGCCGCCCGTAATCGCGGCGCGGCGCGAACGACACTTCGATGTCGACCTCGCCGGAAATGCATTCGAGGCGCCGCAGCAGCTCGTGCTGCGGTTCCAGCGCGGGCGGCTCCAGCATGGGCAGGACGAGGCAATCGGTGAGCCGCACGACGCCGCCATCCGTGCGGAATGTCGTCTGCAGCACGTTGGTGCCCTCGATGTAGGAACGCTCGGCCGATGCCTTCGCGCACGGAGCGATGCGGAAGTGGCCCGCTCGCCGGTCGAGCATGGCCGCGAAGACGGCCGCATCGGAAAAGGTCGGCACGCAGAGCCATTCCACCGAGCCCGCCTTCGAGACGAGCGCGGCCGTGCGGCAGTTGCCGATGATGGCGTAGTCCCCGATATCCGGGAAATCTCCCGCGGCCGGCACGTCGGCGTGCGAAGGCTTCAGCGCGCGATGCGCCGCCTCGCGGCAATCGCGCCTGCCGCGAGCAGGGCCGCGGCACCTGCCGCGAGCGTCCACCGGTGCATCGAAAGCCAGAGCTGCGCGCTCCACGGGCGCGCGCGCGCATCGAAGCGCCCGTGCGCGCCGTGGTCGCCAGGCACGGGCTGATACAAGTTGTCGCGGCGGCCCGGCGGCAACGGATCGTCGGTGTGCTGTCCGTCGTACCCGCTGCGCGCGAGGATGCGATCGATCACCCCGGGAATGAGCTTGTTCGCGAGGATGGCCTTCACCGCGGGCCAGCCCACCCACAGCTCGCGCCGCCGATGCGTTGCGGCGTAGTAGATGCCTTCGGCGGCCACCTCGGGCTGGAAGATCGGCGGCACCGGCTGCGGCTGCCGGTCCATGCAGGTCTTTCCCCAATCGAACTGCGGCGTGTTGAACGCCGAAAGCTGGACCATCGTGAGGTGCACGCCGCTGCGGTGGTGAAGCAGCTCGGAGCGAAGCGAGTCGGTGAAGCCGCGGATGGCGCTCTTGGCGCCGCAATACGCCGACTGCAGCGGGATCGAACGGTATGCCAGCGCGCTGCCCACCTGCACGATGGCGCCGTGATCCCTGGGGATCATGCGCCTGAGCGCGGCGCGGGTGCCCCACACCGTGCCGAAATACGTGACCTCCGTCGCGCGGCGGAAATCGGCGGGCGCGAGGTCCATGAACTCGCAGTACGCGGTGACCATCGCGTTGTTGATCCACGCATCGATCGGCCCCCATTCGCGCTCCACCCGCTCTGCGGCCGCCTCCACCGCCTGCTCGTCGGCCACGTCGACCTGGATCGCCATCGCTTGCGCGCCCTCGGCCTCGACCTCGGCGCGCGCGCCGTCCAGCCCATCCACACCGCGCGCCAGCAACGCCACGCGCCATCCCGCGCGGGCAAAACGCCGCGCGGTCGCGCGGCCGATGCCGGCTGAAGCGCCGCTCACCACGACGATCGGTCCCATCGCCTGTGCCTCCTTTGCAGGTTTGGGCCCGGTCGCGAGGGGTTCGTTCATGCCCTGCGCGATATACTTTTGTACACAACTATACCGTGATGCGGACTACACGGGGACCGCGGATGTAGGTCCCTTCTTACAGACCGTCCAAGGGGCTGCCGGGGACAATGGCCCGAGCGAATCCAGGGAGCGCTTGTCTTGTTGTCCGATTGGCACCTTGCACTGTCGCGCGTGAAGACGCCTTCCGCGCTGGTCGGCATCTGCAACGAATTCCTCGCGTCATGGACTCCGGAGCAGCTCGCGACGCTTCCCCAGGACTGCCGGCCCTCGCATTTCGACGAAACCAGCCAGATCCAGCACTGGATCGGCGTCCTCGCCGAGGCGCTTTGCGCCGCCGGTGCCGATGAGGCCACCGACGGCCTGCGCCACATGCTGGGCTTTCTCTTCCGCGCGAGCGACCGCGCGGCGGAGATCGAGGGGAACGGCGCCGGCTGCGGCTGCGATGCGCTTCCCTCCGTGCTCGCGAACCTCGCGCGCGACGGCTGAGGGCTCCACCGGATGGACCGGCGCCGGCCGGACCACCCTATGAAACGTCGCCATGCCCCGACGCCTCAATACGCCAGACGGGGGCAGCGTGGCGGACTTTCACATTCGCGGGCGTGTCGAGGCCAAGGCCTGCGGCAGCTACGCGGCCATCGTCGTCGCCATCCCGTTGCTCGACACGGAGCCCTTCCGCAAGATGCAGGAGATCTGCCCGTCGCGCGGCGCGGCGGTGCAGCGCCTGCGCGAGCTCGCCGTCATGATGGGCGCGAAAATCCGCCAGGAAGGCGGCACCATCCTGGAAGTCCGCATCGACGAATGAGCCGTTTGCGCTTCGGACGGGGCCGACAAGCGCTCCGCTGCGCGCCCGACGCGCATAGCCGCCCGCGTCCGAATCAATCCACCCGCCCTCCTCCGTAGACTGGACGCATGGGGAACAAGCGTCCTGAACACGCGAGCGTGCTGTGCTGGACCTGCTCGAATGCCGTGCGCCGCTTTCGGGAAGGCGAGCCCCGCACGCCCTGCCGCGCCGGCGTCATGCCCGACCCGAGCGGCTTGTCCTGCGATTCGTACGTGCGCCGCTTTCCGTTCGTCGTTCGCGAGCCCAGCGACGGCCGGGCGGAAGCGTGACCCGCCGCGTCAAGGCTCGACGGCGCCGCTAGCCCGCTCCATCCCCGACGAATCGGTGGCGGCGCTCGTGGAAGCGCCCGGCGTGTGGGCTGGCGCATCGGGCTCGTCGGTCGCGCGCAGGTCGCGCAACGCCACCGCCAGTCGCCGCGGATCGACGGGCTTGGTGAGATGCCGGTCGAATCCGGCGGCTTCCGCGCGGCGCACGTCGTCGGATTGGCCGTAGCCCGACATCGCGACGAGCTTGATCGAATGGCCGAGGTGGCGGCGAATCTCGCGCGCGAGGTCGTAGCCGTTCATGTGCGGCAGGCCGATGTCGAGCAGCCCGATCTGCGGTTTCTTCTCGAGGATCACGGCGAGGCCCTCGCGGCCGTCGCGGGCCGTGGCGATGTCGTGGCCCTCGAGCTGCAGCAGCGTCTGCAGGATCTCGCGCGCGTCGTCCTGGTCCTCGACCACCACGATCGACAGCCGCCCGTCCATCGTCGCCTGCGAGCGCGGCGCGACCGCGGCGCGTGCGTCCAGCGGAAGCCGAATCGTGAATTGCGCGCCCTTGCCGATGCCTTCGCTCGTGGCGCAGATGGTGCCGCCGTGCGATGTCACGATGCGGTCGGCGATCGTGAGCCCCAGCCCGAGGCCGCCCTCGGTGCGCGCGAGCCCCTGCCGCGACTGGTGGAACATCCCGAAGATGTTGGTGAGCTCGGCCGGGTCGATGCCGCGGCCTTCGTCGGCCACGACGATCTCCGCGAAGCCGCCGTCACTCCGGCATTCGAGCCGCACGCGCCGCCCCTCGGGCGTGCAACGCAGCGCGTTGTGCAATACGTTCGAGAGCACCTGCGTGAGGCGGCTCGCGTCGCCGAACATGGGCAGCGGCAGCTCCATGCCCGCGGTCACCAGGATCACGCCCTTCGCGTGGAACGCCGGCGCCATGGAGTCGGCTGCCGCGCGCGTCACCTCGGCCACATCCACCGGCAGGCGCTCGAGCTGCAGCTTGCCGTGGATGATGCGCGAGACGTCGAGCAGGTCGTCCACGAGGCGGATCATCTGCCGCGTCTGCCGGCGCACCACCTCCTGCGAGCGCTGCCGGTGCTTGTCGTCCGCATCCGGGGAATCGATGATCTGGAAGGCGGCATTGATCGCGTGCAACGGGCTGCGCAGCTCGTGCGAGACCATGGCGAGGAACTGCTCGCGCATCCGCGCCGCCTCGGCGAGCTCCATCTCCGCCTGCCTCCGCGCGGACACGTCGCGCATGACCCACCGCGACCCGACCACGTTGCCCGCGGTGTCGAAGATCGCGGTGGCGCTGAGCGTCACGTCGATCGGCGGCGCGCCCTTGCGCTTCACGCGCAGCGCCACGTCGTTCACCGCCCTGGCCTCGCGGATGCGCGCGAGGCATTCGCGGGCGGCGTCCTGCGACTCGTCCGGATAGAGGTCGAGCGCGTGCATGGCCTGCGCATCCTCGCGCGAGAAGCCGGTCATGCGCAGGAACGTCTCGTTGAACTCGAGGATGCGCCCGCTCGGCGCGTCGATCGACAGGTACATGTCCGGCGCGTTGTTGTACAGATCCTCGTAGCGCCGCTCGCTCTCGCGGATGCGGCGCTCGAGGCTCTTCTGCTCGCGCACGTCGCGGTCGATGGTGGCGATCCCCACGATCGACCCCATCGCATCGCGCACCGGCGACATCGTGTTGGCGATGTCCAGCACCTCGCCGCCCTTCGCGAGCCGCAGCGCGGGCGCGTTGATGAGGTCCTCGCCGCGGGCCACGGCCTCCAGCAGCCGGCCCATGGCCTCGCGCTCGCGCTCCGGCACCAGCCGCCGGATGTCCTGCCCGATGATCTCGATCGCGGCATAGCCGTACAGCCGCGTGGCGGCGTCGTTCCACGTGAGGATGGTGCCGTCGAGCGACAGGCCGATGATCGCGTCGCCGACGGAATCGACGATGGAGGACAGCTGGCGCGCGCGTGCCTTGGCGGCCGCGAGCGCCGTGGCGTCGGTGAGCGTCACCACCACGCCCTGGATGTCGCCGCCGATGCGATAGGGCAGCAGCCGCACGAAATACCAGTGCCCGTCGCGGCTGCTCACCTCCTTCTCCACGCGCGGTCCGCCGTCGCGCACCGAGCGCACGTCCGCCATGAGCGTCGGGTACAGCAGCTGGTGGTTGAAGCTCTCGAGGTAGCGCCCGACGTCGTGCTCGACCAGTCCGAAGATGCCGCTCGCCCTGGGCGTGTACTTGCGGATCTTGAGGTCGCGGTCGAGATACACGGTGGCCACGTCGATGCTCTCGAGCAGGTGGCTGATGTCGCGGTTGAGCTCGGTGAGCTCGGCGATCTTGAGCTGGTGCTCGGCGTTGACCGTGTGCAGCTCCTCGTTGACGCTGTGCAGCTCCTCGTTGACGCTCTGCAGCTCCTCGTTGGAGGCGACGAGCTCCTCGTTGGTCGCCTGCAGCTCCTCGTTGCTCGCCTCGAGCTCCTCGACCGTGGACTGCAGGCTGTGGCGCGCCTGCGAGAGCTCCGCCTCGAGGTCGTTCAGCCGGGCGCCGTCCTCGGCCCCGGTGCCGCGCGCCGGCTGTCCCTCGCCCTCCTTCTGCTCCCACAGCGAAAGCAGGTACGCCGGCTCCGCGTTGCGCACGACCAGCCGCTCGGCCGTGAGCACGAAGTGCCGCATCGCCCCGTCGGGAAGCGGCCAGCCGATGCTCGAATAGGACACGGGGCCGGGCTCGCGCTGCACGCGCGCCAGCGCCGCGGCGACCGGCACGCGCATCGCATTCGGCACGAGGTCGAGGAAATCGTGGCTGGGCCGGCGCGGCGCGAGCTGCAGCAGCTTCTCGGCGCCGTTGTACGAGTCGAGGAGCAGCCGCTGCTCGCTCACCAGGAAGGCCGGCGGCATGAAGCGGTCGAGCAGCGCGTCGTACAGCGGGAGCAGCCGGTTGTCGCTGCGCGAGGTGTCGGGCAGCGCCATGGCGCGGCGGCCCACGCGCGCGGCGAGATCGGGCCGGTGCATCGTGCGCGAATGCACGCGCTTGCGGAAGACCTTGCCCGTCTCGTTCACGACGTCGAAGTGCGGCGCCATCTCGCCGGGCGACTCGCTCGAGCCCAGGAACAGGATGCCTCCCACGCGCAGGCCGTAGGACAGGCTCGCGAGCGCGCGGCGCTGCGCCTGCGGCCCGAGGTAGATGAGGAGGTTGCGGCAGCTCACCAGGTCGAGGTTCGTGAACGGCGTGTCGGCGAGCAGGTCGTGCTGCGTGAAGACGAGGTGATGCCGCAGCTCGCTCGCCACCTGGTAGTTGCCGTCCAGGCGCTGCGTGAAATAGCGCTCGAGCCGCGCCTCGTCCACCTCCCTCAGGCGATCGGCGGCATAGACGCCCGCGCTCGCCGTCCTGAGCGCCCCGGGGTGCACGTCGGTCGCGAACACCTTGAACGCGCGGCCCGAGCCCGCGCGGCGGATGGCCTCGTCGAACAGCATCGCGATCGAGTAGGCCTCCTCGCCCGTCGCGCAGCCCGCGACCCAGATGCGCAGCTCGCGCGCGGGCTCGATGGGATTGCGCACGATGGCCTCGATCTCGGTCTCCAGCGCGCGGAACCACGGCGCGTCGCGAAAGAACGCCGTCACGCCGATGAGCAGGTCGAAGTGCAGCGCGGTGAGCTCCTCGGCGTCGCGCTCGAGCAGCCGCGCGTACTGCGCCAGGTCGGGCGCGGCGCTCATGCGCGCGCGCCGCAGCACGCGTCGGAAGATCGTGCTGCGCTTGTATTCGTTGAAGTCCACGCCGAGCCGCTCGTTCAGCAGCGACACGATGCCTTCGATGGCGCGCGCATCGTCGCCCCCCGGCACCTCGCCGTCGTTCACGTGGTCGGCGAGCGCGCGCGCGAGCCCGTCGGCGCCGAGGATGGCATCCACCGAGCCGGTCTCGATCGCCGCCAGCGGCATGCCGTCGAAGGCGGCGAGCTGCGGATCCTCGACCAGGACGAGCCCGCCCTGCGCATTGATGCGGCGCACGCCCCGCGAGCCGTCGGAGCCGCTGCCGGAAAGGATCACGGCGATGGCGCGCGGCCCGTGCTCCTCGGCGAGGGAGGTGAGGAAGCGGTCGATCGGAAACGCCAGGGCCCGCTCGGGATCGCGGTCGAAGATGGCGAACCGGTCGCCGCGGATCTCGAGCTCCTTGCCCGGCGGCAGGAGATAGATGTGGTTGGGCGCGAGGCGCTCGCCGTCGCGCGCATCCGAGACCGGCACGCGGGTGAAGCGCGCGATCAGCTCCTCCATGAGGCTCTTGTGGTCGGCCGAAAGGTGCTGCACGACCACGAACGCCACGCCGCAATCCACGGGGATTGCGCGGAAGAAACGTTCGAGCGATTCCAGCCCGCCGGCGGAAGCGCCGACTCCGGCGACGAATTTCAGTGGCGCGAATGGGTCCATCTGCTCCCGGATCCTGCCCGTTGGCCGGGCCGTTGTTCCACTCTTCGGGCAAGCCGTCGCATCCCACGGGGGGAGCGGAGGGACGGCGGAATTGCCTGAGCGGAATGATCCATTCAGAGCAGAAACGTTTCTGTCAGCGCGCCGTGGCCGCGGCTGCCAGCAACTTTTGAGCTTGCGTGTAGGTTTTTTCCGACGGCGGCGGCGCGCCCTGAACGCGTGTTCCGCAGGCTAAGCCGGCGCCTTCACGCTTTCCACGATCGCCTCGATCTGGCCGGGATCCACGGGCTTGACCAGGTGGCGGTCGAACCCCGCCTCGCGCGCGCGCTTGCGGTCGTCTTCCTGGCCCCAGCCGGTCACGGCGACCAGCATGCACCGCGCGGTCCGCGGCTGCGCCTTGAGGCGGCGCGCGAGCTCGTAGCCGTGGATCTTCGGCATGCCGATGTCGAGGAACGCGATGTCCGGCTCGAAGTGCGTCGCGGCCTCGAGCGCCTGCGCGCCGTCATGCACCACGCGCACCGTATGGCCGTGCGTCTCGAGAAGGTGGCCGAGGCTGTTGGCGAAATCCACGTTGTCGTCGGCGAGGAGGATGCGCCGCGCCGCGCCCGGCTTGCGCTGCGCCGCCGCCTGCGCCGCCGGCACGGCCGCCGCCTGCGTGACCGGCAGCCGCACGACGAACTCGCTGCCCCTGCCCGTGCCTTCGCTGTGCGCGGAGATCTCGCCGTCGTGGAGCTCGACCAGCCGCCGCGCGAGCGTGAGCCCCACGCCGAGGCCCGCCTGGGAGCGCTCGAGCGAGCGGTCGAGCTGCACGAACATGTCGAAGATGCTGGCCACCGACTCCGGGGCGAGCCCGATGCCGTTGTCGCGCACGCGCACCACCCCCTCGCTTCCCTCGCGGGCAAGGCCGAGGGTGATGTGCCCGCCGGGATGCGTGTACTTCGCGGCGTTGTTGAGCAGGTTCGCGAACACCTGCCCCAGCCGCGTGCGATCGGCGTTCACCATGATCGGCTCGTCGGCCAGGTGAAGCTCGAGCGTGTGCTGCCGCGACTCGATGAACGGGCGCACGGTCTCGAGGGCATCGCGCACGACGCCCTGCAGCTCCACGACCGTCTTGCGCACGGCGAGCTTGCCCGTCGTGATGCGCGAGACGTCCAGCAGGTCGTCGACCAGGCGCACCATCTGGTTGAGCTGCCGCTCCATCATCTCGCGCGCCCTTGCGGCGCGTTCCGGGTCGTTGCCCGCGATCCGCAGGATCTCCAGCGCGTTGCGCAGCGGCGCGAGGGGATTGCGCAGCTCGTGCGCGAGCGTGGCGAGGAACTCGTCCTTGCGCCGGTCCGCCTCCCGCAACGCCTCGGCGCGCCGCGCCACCTCCGCGAGCATCCCGTTGAACGCGTCCACGAGCTCGCCGATCTCGTCTTCGGTCGTCTTCGCCGCGCGCAGGGAGTAGTCGCGCTTCTGCATCACCTGGTGCGCCACGCCCGCCACGGCGAGGATCGGGCCCGTCACCGCCACCTGCAGCCAGCTCGAGAAGAGCGCCGCCGCGGCAAGGCTCGCCACCATCACGCCCGCGATGATGGTGATGTAGTCGCGCAGCCGCTCGTAGGGCCGGTAGAGCGCGCGCAGGTAGACGGTCCCGATGGGCTCGCCGTTCTCGACCACGCGCCGGAAGAGCACGAGATGGTCGTCGTCGACGCGGTAGCCGTTGGGCTCCGGATGCGTCGGGAAGGCGACCTTCACGCCCGGCTGGTTGTACGTCGCGAAGAGCTCGCCTTCGCGCGTGTAGAGCGCCACCGCGAGGATGCGTGCGCGCGCCTTCATGACGGAGAGGTCGCCCGCGGCCGTGCGCCGGTCGTTGAACGCCAGCGCGGGCGCGCTCGCGCGCGCCAGCACCTCGGCCGTCGCGACGAGGTCGTTGGTCCATTGCCGCTCGTAGGAGCGCAGGTCGTAGATCACCAGGCCGGCGGCGCTGAGCACGAGCGCGGAGATGGTCGTGGCGAGCACGAGCAGCATCACGCGCGTGCGGATCGAGCTGCGGATCCTCGAGCGCAGGCTCATGGCCGGCTCACCACGCGGCGCGCCACGTTGAGCATGCGCGAGCTGATGCGCAGGCCGCTGCGCTCGGCGGCGTCCAGCGACACCTCGAAGCCCACGCGCTCGTCGGCGGCCACGAAGTTGATCGTGCTGCCCGTCTCGAGCCCGCGCTCCGTTTCCGTGACGCAAAGTATTCCCTGCTGCTGCGCGGCACGCACGACCGCCAGGGCGTTGGGCTGCGTGCGGCCGACGAAGAGAAGATGCACGCCGGCGATCGGTTCGCCCTCCTTCAGCCGACGAACGGCTGCGGGGCGGTTATGGATGACACGGCCGGGGAGGATTTTTTCCAGCTCGGCCGCGACATCGTCGGATCCCGCCACCCCGAACACGAACGGCGATTCCGGCGCGGGAAACGCCGACTCCGGCCATTCGACGTAGGTCGCGAACTTGTAGAGGAACGCCGCCTTCACCGCCGCCTCCGACGCCTCCACGCGCGGCGCAGGCGCCGCCTCGGCCATTGCCGCCTGCGCCACGACCAGCGCGACCCACAGCAGCACCGCGCGGGTGCGGCACCTCGTCATACCTGCCACCGCAGCCTGAGGAAATAGCTGCGCCGGAACGCGACGCGCGCATCCGGGCCGGCACCGAACTCGACATCGTCGCGATCGAGGAGGTTCTGCACGACGAGCGAGGCGTCCACACGCGGCGTGATGCGCCACGCAATGCGCGAATCGACCACCGTCGTCGCCGGAATGTCGAAGTTCGGAACGTGGCCCACGCGCCTTACCGCGAGGTCGGCCTCCCAGGCGCGGCCGATGTCCCAGCTCGAGCGCAGCTGCGCCGTGTGGCGCGGATCGTTGCTGATGACCGTGACGCCGCCCACGTCGGTGAAGCCGCTGCGCAGGCGGATCGTCTCGGTCATCACGGTGAACCCCCCGGTGAGGCGCCACCAGGGCATCAGCCGCCAGGTCCCCCATCCCTCGACGCCCGAGGAGCGGCCCTCGAAGCCGTTGGCGAACACCACGTTGCCATCGGCCGTGGGCTCGGCGCTGCGCAGGTTCGGGTAGCGCTGGTGGAACGCGGTGAGCGAAACGTTCACCGACGGCGAAAGCTGCGCGCGATAGCCGATCTCGGCCACGTCCGCCACCTCGGAATCGAACGTGTCGTTGGTGCGCAGCGCCGGCGTGAACGCCTCGCGGTCGATGCGCGAAGGCGCGCGGATCGCGCGGGACAACGCGCCCCAGACGAGGTGATCGTGGGCCGTGCGCCAGGCGAAGCGCAGGTTCGGGAGCCACTCGAGCCCGGTGTACGGGTTGCGCTCGCCGCGCAGGCCGGCCGTCAGCTGCAGCTGCGGCGTGGCGCTCCATTCCCCCTGCACGAACGCGCTCGCCCACCACAGAGAGCGGTGCGCCGGATCGAACCCGATGACGGGCGTATTCATGATGTCGTCGCGCGCGAGGCGGTAGCCGGCGCCCGAGACCACCCGGTACGTGGGGCGCAGCTGCCAGTCGTGCTGCACCTCCAGGTCGAGGATGTCGAGCTTCTCCTCGAAGCTGCCGGCGTGCGTGCGCTCGGTGCGGTCGTAGTACGCCTGCAGCCGGATCGACGCATCCCGGCCGGCGGGTTGCGACCAGCGCGCGAGCAGGTGTCCGCCGGAAAGGTCCCGGTCCCCGCCGATGTTGTCGACATCGGCGCGATACACCTGCGCCTCCACGGTCGCCGTGTGCGCCGGGCTTTCCCAGTCGGCGCGCAGTCCCGCCGTCGCGCGGTGCGAGGAATCGTGCGCGGGCGCGCCGTTCTCAAGCCGCCGCTCGTCCGTCTCGCGATACTTGGCGAAGATGCGGTAGCTGCCGTCGCCCGCGAGCGTCCCGCCCTGGCGCGCGACGAGCCCGCGCTCGAGATTGCCGCCGAATGCGCTCGCGAGCGTGCCGGTGGTCTGGCGCGCGGAACGCGTGGTGATGTTGATGACGCCGTTCACGCCGTTGGTGCCCCAGAGCGTGGCCGCGGGCCCGCTGATCACCTCGATGCGCTCGATGTCCTCGATGACGAGCTGCTGCGCATCCCAGAAGACACCCGAGAAGAGCGGCGTGTAGATCGTCCTGCCGTCCACCAGGACGAGCATCTTGTTCGAGGTGCCGGCGTACTGCCCGCGCGCCCCGATGACGGCCTGGCTCGCGTCGCTGCGGCCCACGAAGAGGTTGGGCGCGAGGCGCAGCACATCCACGATGTTGCTCGCGCCGGCGCGGCGGATGTCGTCGGCGGTGATCACGTAGACCGACGCCGGCACGCTCGCGAGGCGCTCCTCGCGCCGCGACGCGGACGTGACGCGGATCTCGGTGAGCTGCTCGAGGGTGAGGTCCTCGAGGCCGGGCGAAGGCTGCGGCGCCGCGAGCGCGGATCCGGCCACGGCGATCCCGCATCCGGCGAGATGGCGGATGGCCGTGCGCGGGATCGCGAAGGCGCTCACGCGCCGATTGTAACCGGCTGTCGTCCCCGCGCCGGTCAGTGGAAGTCGTGGCTCGTGGTGGCGAGGCGCCCGAGCATGGGGCTCAGGTCCTCGAGCTTGCGCGCGAGCACGTGCACGACGAGCCCTTCGCGCTGCACCTGCCCGCTCACCGCGAGCAGCTTCGCGCCCAGCAGCTCGCGGCGCTGCCGCTCGGCAAGGTCGTTCCACACCACGAGGTTCACGTGCCCGGTCTCGTCCTCGAGCGTCACGAAGATCACGCCGCTCGCCGTGGCGGGCCGCTGGCGGCAGGTCACGATGCCCGCGGTGCGGATGAATTGCCCATGGCGCGCATTCGCGATCTGCGTGGCGGTGCGCATGCTCTTCTTCTTCAGGCGCTCGCGCAGCAAAGCGAGCGGATGGCGGCGCAGCGTGAGCCCGAGCGTGTCGTAGTCGCCGATGATCTCCTCGCCTTCGGTGGGCACCTTGAGAGGCGGCGCGGGCGTGGGGATCGCCGGCATGTCGAGCCTCGTGGCCGCGTCCACGGCGAGGGTCTCCCACAACGCCTCGCGGCGGTGTCCCGCGAGCGTGGCGAGCGCATCGGCCGCGGCGAGCGCGCTGAGGTCGCCGCGATCGAGCTGCGCGCGGCGCGCGAGGTCCTCGGTGGAGGCGAAGGGCGCGTGCCCGCGTGCGGCGACGAGGCGCTGCGCCGCGTCGAGCTTGAGCCCCCTCACCATGGAAAGCCCGAGCCGGACCGCAGGTTGCCCGTCCACGCCGGGTTCGAGTGCAGAATCGACGCCGCTCACCTGCACGTCCACGGGCCGCATCTGAACGCCGTGGCGCCTCGCGTCCTGCACGATCGACGAGGGCGAATAGAAGCCCATCGGCTGGCTGTTCAGCAGCGCGCACGCGAAGGCGGCCGGCTCGTGGCACTTGAGCCAGCTCGAGACGTAAACCAGCAACGCGAAGCTCGCCGCGTGCGACTCCGGAAAGCCGTATTCGCCGAAACCCT
Organism: Usitatibacter sp.; assembly: GCA_035719385.1. Taxonomy (GTDB): domain Bacteria; phylum Pseudomonadota; class Gammaproteobacteria; order Burkholderiales; family Usitatibacteraceae; genus Usitatibacter. The sequence continues at coordinate 2,876 of DASTGG010000029.1, read as the reverse complement.
GGATCTGCTGGTAGATCTGCTCGGCGAATTCCTGCGAGTAGCCGCGCTTGCGCATGCCGCCCACGAGCTTGTCGCGGAAGGGCTCGATGCCGCCGCGCCGCCGCCACGAGGCCATCGCGCGCCGCAGCTGGTCGGCCTCCCCCGGCGTGAAGCCGGCCGCGACCACCGCGAGCTGCATCACCTGCTCCTGGAAGATGGAAACGCCGAGCGTGCGCTCGAGCACCTTCTTCACCTCGGGGCTCGCGTAGGTGACGGGCTCCTTGCCTTCGCGCCGCCGCAGGTACGGATGCACCATGCGCCCGGTGATCGGGCCGGGGCGCACGATCGCCACCTCGATCACGAGGTCGTAGAACTCGCGCGGCTTCAGCCGCGGCAGCATCGACATCTGCGCGCGCGACTCGATCTGGAAGACGCCGATCGTGTCCGCGCGCTGGATCATCGCGTACACGCGCGGGTCTTCGGGAGGAATGTCCCCCATCCGCATCGCCGTCCCGCGATAGCCGTTCACGAGGTCGATCGCGCGGCGGATGCACGAGAGCATGCCGAGCCCCAGCACGTCGACCTTGAGCAGGCCGAGCGCATCGAGATCGTCCTTGTCCCACTGGATCACCGTGCGCTCGGGCATCGAGGCGTTCTCGACGGGCACCAGGCGCGAAAGGCGGCGGTTGTCGATCACGAAGCCGCCCGGGTGCTGCGAAAGGTGGCGCGGGAAGCCGATGAGCTCCTGCGTGAGCGCGATGACCTGCTGCACGACGCGATTGTCGAGGTCGAACCCGGCTTCGGCGAGGCGCACCTGCAGCGCGGCGCGGTTGTCCCACCACGACATCGACCGCGCGAGCAGGTCCACCTGGTCGAGCGACAGGCCGAGCGCCTTGCCCACGTCGCGCAGCGCGCTCTTCGGCTGGTACGTGATCACGACGGCGGCGATCGCGGCGCGCTCGCGCCCGTACTTGCCGTAGATGTACTGGATCACCTCCTCGCGCCGCTGGTGCTCGAAATCGACGTCGATGTCGGGCGGCTCGTTGCGCTCCTTCGAGATGAAGCGCTCGAAGAGCACCGACATGCGGCCGGGGTCCACCTCGGTGATGCCGAGGCAATAGCAGACCGCGGAATTCGCCGCCGAGCCGCGCCCCTGGCAGAGGATGTCCTGGCTGCGCGCGAAGGCGACGATATCCTGCACCGTGAGGAAGAACGGCTCGTAGGCGAGCTCGGCGATGAGCGCGAGCTCGTGCTCGACGGTCTCGACGACCGCTCGCGGCGCGCCCTGCGGATAGCGGCGCGCGAGCCCCTCGTACGTGAGCTTGCGCAGGTGCGTGGCCGGCGTCTCGCCCGCGGGCACCAGCTCCTCGGGATACTCGTAGCGGATCTCGTCCAGCGAGAAGCTGCAGCGGCTCGCCACGTCCAGCGCCGCGGCGAGGAGCCTCGCCGGATAGATGCCGGAGATGCGGCCGATCGCGCGCAGGTATCGCTCCGCGTTGGGATGGAGCCTGCGGCCGGCCTGGGCGAGCGGGCATCGCAGCCGGATCGCGGTCATCACGTCCTGCAGGCGCTTGCGCTCGCGCGCGTGCATGTGCACGTCGCCCGCGGCCACGCACGGCAGGCCGACTTCGCGGCCGAGCGCTTCGAGCGCGGCGATGCGCCCCTCGTCGTCGGCGCCGCGGTGCAGCTCGACGGCGATCCATGCGTTGCCGGGGAAATGGGCGCGGATCCAATGCCCCTGCTCGGCCGACCCGGGAATCCACAACGCGACGATGCCTTCCGGGTCCTTCGGCACGTCCTCGCGCCTCAAGCGGTATTCACCCTTGGGCGCCGCCCGCCTCGCGAGCGTGACGAGCTCGCACAGCTGCTCGTAGCCGCGCAGGCTCGTCGCGAGCAGCACCAGCTTCACGCCATCGACCAGCGTGAACTCGCTGCCGATGATGAGCTTGAGGCCGATGTCCTTGGCCGTGACGTGCGCGCGCACGACGCCCGCCACGGAGCATTCGTCGGTGATCGCGAGCGCGCGGTAGCCCAGCTCGTCGGCGCGGTGCACGAGCTCCTCGGGACTCGAAGCGCCCCGCAGGAAGCTGTAGCTCGTGAGGCAATGCAGCTCCGCGTAGCCGGGGATCATGCCGGGACGCTCATGCGAACACGCCGTGCAGGTACCACGACGAAAGGTCGCGGTGCTCGCGGTAGATCCAGAAGGCCTCGCCCTGCGGATTCATCGCGACGTAGTAATCGCGCCTCGCTTCCTCGCCCTCCCACCACCCCGCCTCGATGCGCTCGGGCCCGGCGCGCAGCGTGAGCTCGCCCTGGAACGTGGGAAGGCCCTCCCGCGTGATGAGCTTCTGCGGGCGCTGGAGGAGCCACGCGGGGCGTGTTTGAAACCCGGGGACGCACCCCGGGGACGCACCCCGGGGCTCGAACCCGGGGACGCACCCCGGTCTCCGCGGCACCGCGTGCAGCGGACGTCGGGGTGCGTCCCCGGGGTGCGTCCCCTTCCAATCGCGCTCCGGGCGGTGATCGTCCGCGAGCGCGATGCCGAACACGCGGTCGCGGCCGAGCCGTGCGGCGAGGCGCTCGACCAGCCGCTCGCGATCGACCGCCTGCTCGCTCGCCCCGGGCAGCCACGTGCGCGATCGCGGCGTGTACGCGAGCAGCGCGTCGGCACGCAGCTCGAGCGCATTCGTCGCGGCGGACAACGTGAGCCGTCCCAGGCGCTCGCGGGCGAGGCCGAGGATGAAATCCGCTTCGCGCTCCGGGGAAGCGAAGTCGAGGTCGAGGCGCGTGCGCCCGCGGCGCCCGTGCTCGAGCACGAGCGCGAGGAGCTGCACGCCGCAGCCGCGCCCGCGCAGGCAGCCTTCGAGCTCCACGAGCAGCCGGCGCAGCGGGAAGAG